>DYKV01000139.1 GCA_020722415.1 Anaerolinea sp. | reverse complement strand
CTTTGAGCCATTTTCATCCGCCGATGGTGAGCTTTAGCTCATCAGCAACTCCTCAAATATGGGAGAATTACTGGTTAATTCAGATTGTAGCTGTTCCGGTTGGCTATTTTCTGCCAAATTCGGCGGGCTGGAAGCCCTGCCTTATTCTAAAGAAGGAAAATGTTCAGCGGACTAAAGTCCTACCTCAGTCTAAAATAGCCCTTCGGGCTACCCAGTTCGGCGAACATAGCCCTGCCTTAGCCCTAAAAAGCCCTTCAGGCTGCCAAGACAGTCGGCTTTAGGCGACTTCCAGGAACTCAAGCAGGGATTTACCCCGCCGAATCTAACCGGTAAACAATCGGGCTGAACGGTTACTGCCCATTGAAAATTGCTGTTTATTCCTGACGAAATTTGTTATAATCCGTTGTATGTTACCAGATTTGCAGTTGAACGACGTTGTCCGTCTCCGTAAACCACACCCATGTGGTGGATATGAATGGAAAATTGTTCGCTTAGGAGCAGATATAGGATTGGAATGTTTAGTCTGTGGCCGGCGGGTCCTCTTATCCCGGAGAGAATTAGCTCACCGCTTGAAAAAAGTAATTACACCTCATGACAACTCTACCACCTCCATCCAATAAAGCCCATATCCTTTTTCTCTTTTCCGATACCGGCGGTGGTCATCGCAGCGCAGCCGAAGCGATAATCGAAGCGCTTGAACTTGAGTTCGGCAATTCCATTACCACCGAAATGGTGGATATTTTGAAAGAATATGCCCCTAAACCATTTGATCTTCTACCCGAGTTATATCCTATCATGGTGCGCATTCCTCAGGCTTGGGGGTTTGGGTATTATTTAAGCAATGGACACCGGCGGGCGCGGTTAATCACCGCCAGCGCTTGGCCGATGGTGCGGCGCAATATCCGCCGTTTGGTACGCACCCATCCCAGCGACCTAATCGTCTCAGTACACCCGTTGGCAAACGCCCCAATGTTGCACGCTTTAGGACAGCACCGCCCTCCTTTCATAACCGTGGTGACCGATTTGGTTACAACCCATGCACTCTGGTATCACCGTCGCACCGATTTGTGCATTGTTCCAACCGAAGAAGCCCAGCAACGCGCTTTTTTATGCGGTTTACGGAAAGATCAAGTTCAAGTAATCGGCCTCCCCGTAGCTCAACGCTTTTGCCAAGGGGAAAAAGATAAACAGCCAATCCGGGAAGCTCTGGGATGGGAGAAAGAATTGCCTACCATTTTATTGGTTGGCGGAAGTGAAGGTATGGGACCAATGAAAAGTGTAGCCCATACAATTGACGCGTTGCCTCACCCGCTCTCCCTTATCGTGGTTTGCGGAAGAAATCAAAAGCTGAAAGAAAATCTCGAAAGCCATAATTGGAACCATAAGGTTAAAATATATGGTTTTGTGCCACAAATGCCGGAATTTATGCAAGCAGCGGATATCCTGGTTACCAAAGCCGGACCAGGCACCATCACAGAGGCATTAAACGCATCTTTACCCATGCTGCTTTACAGCCGTTTACCTGGTCAGGAAGATGGGAATGTCTCCTTCGTTGTCTCCCAAGGTGTTGGATTTTGGACTCCAACTGCCGAAAGCTTAACTCAAGCACTTCAGACCTGGCTTGCAAAACCCCAGGAATATAAGATCGCAGTTGAAAATTGTAAACGGATTGCCCGTCCAAATGCAGCACGCGACATCGCAAGAGTTTTAATAAGTTGGTTAAATAAGTCTAGAACCGATCAATCACGCTTAGAGGTTAGTCCAACTCAGACATGAACAAGCTGTTCCTTGTAGCAACCCCGATCGGGAATTTGGAAGATATCAGCGCTCGCGCAATCAGGGTGCTCCAATCCGTCTCTCTTATCGCAGCGGAAGATACGCGCCAGACACTAAAATTATTAAATCATTTTCAAATCAAAAACCGTTTAATCAGTCTATACGATCACAATGAAAAACTAAGGATACCTTATCTATTAGAGACATTGCAAAATAGCGATGTGGCATTGGTTTCCGATGGTGGGACCCCAGCCTTAAATGACCCTGGTTATACTCTCGTAAGAGCCGCCATAGCAGCCGGTTTCGAGGTAATCCCTATACCCGGTCCTTGCGCACCTATTGCAGCCTTAATCGCTTCTGGATTGCCAACCAACCACTTTTTATATTTAGGATTCCTGCCCCGCCAAAAAAAAGCCCGGCAGAGATCATTACAAGAAATCCTTCCTCACCCATATACACTAATCGTTCTTGAGGCTCCCCACCGATTAATCCCGGCGCTGGAAGATATGCTGACCATACTGGGTAATCGGCAAATCGTAATTGCCAGAGAGATTACAAAAATTCACGAAGAGTTTTTTCGCGGTACGTTAGCGGATGCCATCGCTCATTTTCAACAAACCGCACCACGCGGTGAGATTACTCTCATTATCGAAGGCGCTTCCCCCTCCCCTCCATCCTGGAATGACGAGAAAATCAATACCATTATCCTTGAAAACCTGACAAGCGGTAAAACAACGAAGGAAATTATCCACGAATTAATGACTCAAACAGATTTGTCGAAAAAGCAAATTTATCAACGAATCAATCAAATTGCCACTCAACTCAATCTACCAGAAGAATAAACCAGAGAACAATAGTTAAAAGAGTGGGAAATTTAATAATAATAGGAGCTAAAAATGAATTTAGATGATTATGCATCATTCTCACAAGTTGATCGCCAGAATATGCTGCGGCACATCGAACACCTGCCTGATCAATTAGAGACTGCCTGGAAATTGGGTATGCAATTCGATCTCCCCAAATTTCCCCCGTTGAGCAAAATTATTATTGCTGGTGTAGGCGGTTCTGCTATTGGCGCGGATCTAGTGCGCTATTATGTCACCCACTTTTGTAAGATACCGATTACAGTTTTCCGTGATTATGATTTACCTGCCTGGGCGCATGGTCCCGATACGCTTGTAATTGCATCGTCCCATTCCGGTAACACAGAAGAAGTCCTTTATTCGCTAGAGGCTGCTGAGATGAACCGTTGCTCCATTTTAGCCATTACAACCGGGGGAGAAATAGAACGACGCGCTAACGAAAAAGGAATCCCGATTTGGAAATATGATTATAAAGGGCAACCCCGCGCGGCCGTTGGATACTCCTTTAATCTTCTTTTAGCCATTTTTGTCCGTTTGAACATCCTGCCCGATCCCACGCCGGATGTACTTGGTGCAATCCACGCCATGCGTCAGTTCCAAATGGAGATAAAACCCCAAACCCCTACCGTCAAAAATCCAGCCAAACGGATAGCCGGTCAACTCATAGGTCGTTGGGTTTCGATTTATGGGGCAGGATTCTTAGCCCCTGTTGCCCGGCGTTGGAAGGGGCAAATAAATGAATTCGCTAAAGCCTGGGCTCAATACGAATTCCTGCCCGAGGCAGATCATAATACCCTTGCAGGAACAGAACACCCTGAAATTTTATTGAATCAAATTGCAGCGCTTTTTTTGCATTCTTCTTTTGCCAATCCCCGTCATCAAGTACGCATTGAGATGACAAAGAGAGCTTTTATGTTACAGGGAATTAGTACTGATATTATTGAAGCCCATGGTGAAACTCCCTTGGCGCATTTATGGACTGCCCTTCAGTTAGGAGATTATGTCGCTTATTATCTAGCCATGGCATATCAGGTTGATCCCACTCCAGTATCTGCATTAGATCAATTCAAGCAGGAACTCGCCGCAACCCGATTACCCAACCTTTAAGTTCAAAGAACGATAGAAAGGCTAACTGCACCTACAATTATACCCAACAACATTCCCGCAAGGACATCACTCAAGTAATGAACCCCCAGTCCAACCCTTGCCAGGGAAACCAGTGGCGCCCAGATGACGAGCAATATACCTAACCATGGCGGTCCAAAACCAAGACCTAATACGGCAAGGAGGATTGCTCTGGCTGCATGCCCAGAAGGAAAAGAATGTGGATCAGTCCGCCGATAAATTACCCCCCATTCTCCTTCGGGGCGTTTCCGGCGGATAGTGAATTTAATCACCAAAACCAAACAGGCGATAACAAGGATACTGAAGAAATAAATCCTCGCTCGGAACTGCCAAAACGGGTCTCCTTGCCACCATACCAAACCCAACCCAGCGAACCAAAACCAAGAATCGCCGGAATGCGCCAGGAGTGCAGCAATCAAATGCACCCCCTTTTTATTTATTACTATACGCAGCTTATCAGATAGGATCAAATCCCATTCAAGCAGGTATCTCACCCGTATCACCCATTGTTTGCCGTGCCCGTAAATCTGCTTCAACAATCGCAAATTGATGCGGTTTGTCAATATCCATACCCATTTCAGCATACGGACTAAGAATTGCCCGACCGGTGACATCTAATCGGGGCGCTACGATTTTAACAGCTTGCTCTAAGGTAATCATCCGTAACAACAGTAGAAGTAAGGTGTCGTATCCTACCAATGCAGCTTGTTTGAAGACGTTTTTACGTGAATCGATAATTTTTTTCCACATCTTGTCGTTTGAAGTTGCAGTCATCGTCCGGATCACATTAATATCCCCACCACACACTTCGATATCTTTCAAACGAGTGTATGAACGTTTTGATTCAGGATATTTCTTCTCCATAACTTCACGGGCAATGACGGTGTAATAAACATCTTCATCGGATTTCATTGTTGTTCGGACCAACCAATCTACCATCTCCCCGCTTAGGGCGGGGATATCCGATGAAACGATAACGACATGATGCATTTGAGGATTCAGCTCGCGCACTTTAATCACCCCGGCGCGAATATTAGCCAACATATCCTCTTGATTGTCAATGCAAGCAGATAATTTTTGGCTCGTAAAACCATTTTCCTTCTTCAATCCAACTAAAACAACACGGTCTATTTCTTGAGCATTATCTAATGCATCTAGAATCCATTGGATCATTGGTTTTCCGGCGATCTCTAATAAAGCTTTGGGCTTTCCCTGGGTTAAGGGATACAAAGGTTCACCCGGCTGGGGAATCCCACCTGCGGTTACAATTGCGGATAACATTAGTTTAACTCCTGAAGTTGAGGTTCCAAACCGATTTTATCAATAAGTTCATTTAATTCCTCTACAGTTAATTTTCTGCCTTTCCCAGCAACAGCCACTAAGGCGGCTTCCATCATATTTGTGCCAAACGAACGGCCGTCAAGTACTGGTGTCGAGGTTACTAAATACTTCACCCCTGCTTTACGGAACATTTCTACGTCTGCGGGAGTCGTAGTGTTTGTCGCGATAATCTTCCCGTCCAACCGATTGGGCATATGACGTTTGACATAATGGCAATCGCCGGCAATCACTGTTGCCCAATGGTAATATTTCTCCCATTTTGGGATATGCACTTCTTGTTTTTCACCGGTTGGATAAACCCATTCGAAAGGTAATCGTCCGGCGACAGGCATGAGTATGCGGGCTAATAATTTAATGGTCGAGATTTTCCGTATTGCGAAGGGTAAACCCAAAGCAAACATCATATCACCAAAAACACATTCATATCCATTATCTACGAAAGATTTTGTCATTCCCCAACGATCGACTCCCACGGTAATAAAGGCTTTTTTTTCTTTTATAAAAGGACCTAAATGAGAATCAATAAAAGATGCCAACCGATATTCTAAGCTATTTTTCAAACCCGCCCCGTCAACCACTGGGGTTTGCTTAATATAGCGGATCATGGGTTGTACGGAATATAACGGATACCATTTATTATCCACCAATACACCTAAATCAGCCCCTCCCACACCAAATGCATCTACTTTTCCATCCAAGTCGCGATACATCTGCGCCGCTTTTTCCATATCCCCATCTGTGCCAATCCGTTCAATAGATATAGTTTCACCTAACAATTCTATCTGGACAGCTTTATCCCTTTTAGAAGAGCCAATGCTAACACTCACTGCGCGTTTCATTTTTCCGTCTCCTATTCCAATTTTAGTAACTTCATCATACCGCATCCCTTCTAGTTTGCACAGAGAATTTTAGGGATGATGTTCGCCAAAAATGAATTGGCTAACAGCTTTAAACCTCTCTTAGGCATATCGTTATGAATTCTATTCTAAATTTATATTCTACCAACACTTGCCGTTTCCACACAGCAATTCTCAATAGGGTATAAACGTTCAGTTATATTGCTTGCCGGCTGTATTCGATTTATGGCTGTAGCGCAAGTCTCTGACTTGCGGAGAATAGCAAATCAGAGATTGTAACTACCTACCCTCACCCTAACCCTCTCCCGAAGGGAGA
>DYKV01000138.1 GCA_020722415.1 Anaerolinea sp. | reverse complement strand
GATGCAAATGTTGCACGGTAATACTATAATGAGAATTGCTGAAAATTTCCTTGCAATCTATAAAAGGTTGTGTTAAAATCAATTTGCGGCGAATTTGGGAGCTGGGTGCGTTCCTTCCGCCGCGGTTCGTTTTGTATGGTTGATATAAATCACAAATTTCAGTGAAACTATATTATAGGGACAGGATATCCGCATGCCAATCACATATTTAACCCGTGAGGGCTTCGAGAAACTACAGCAAGAACTGGAGTATCTGCGCACCGTTAAACGCAAGGAAGTCGCGGAACGATTGCATGAAGCAATGGAAGGCGGAGAATTAATTGAAGACGCTGAGTACGAAGCCGCTAAAAACGAACAGGCGTTTGTTGAAGGCAAGATCCATGATCTGGAGATGTTGCTTGCCAATGCGCGGGTCATTGATCCCAGCCTAAGCAAGAGTGAAATAATTCAGGTTGGAGTGAAAGTAACCATCCAAGAGGGCAGTAACGAGCCCGAAACCTACACGATTGTTGGACCAGCGGAAGCAAATCCGCGTTTAGGGCGGATTTCCAACGAATCACCGTTAGGACGGTCTTTGCTGGGTCGTCGTGCCGGTGATGAGGTCAAAGTGGAGGCGCCAGGCGGAGCCTTTACAGTGAAAGTTTTAAAGGTAGAATGACCTGGGGCGAAATGCTAGCCCCGCGCCGATTGGTTTGCGCGGGGCTTTTTTTATCCTGATGACGTGAGGTGACTATGCCAGCAGAATATACTAACCTAGAAAAGCAAAGACTCGAAAAACTTGAGCAGCTAAAACAAAAGGGAATAGAACCGTATCCTACCCGGGCACAGCGCACCCATACCAGCCGCCAGGCTATTGAAGCTTATGAAGCATTTGAAAGGGAAAACCTTGGTGAAGCTCCTCAGGTCATTTTGGCGGGCCGATTGCGCTCGATGCGGGTGATGGGAAAAATCACCTTTGCCCACATTGAAGATGGAGATGGACGGGTGCAGTTATTTTTGCGGGCTGATGAAGTTGGGGTTGATGCGTTTGAATCCTTTAATAAAGATCTGGACCTAGGCGATTTCATTCAAGCTGCCGGTGAAATGTTCCGGACGAGAGCCGGTGAAGTTACCCTGAAAGTCAAGGAATATCGCTTACTAGCCAAAGCGATCACCCCCTTGCCAGCCGCCAAGGATGAAATTGTGGATGGTCAAATCGTCCATCATGCTACTTTGGCTGACCCAGAAACGCGCTACCGGCAGCGCTATGCTGACTTAGCTATTAACCCTGAGGTGCGCCAGATTTTCCGAACTCGAGCTGCAATCGTTCGAGCGATCCGAGAGTTTTTGGATGCACAGGGCTTTTTAGAAGTAGAGACACCCATCCTTCAACCTATCTATGGAGGGGCAGCAGCGCGTCCTTTCACCACCTATCATAATCAATTAAAGCAAACCCTCTTCTTACGCATTTCTTTCGAGTTGTACTTGAAACGTTTATTGGTCGGCAATCTGGAGCGGGTCTACGAAATCGGGCGGGATTTTCGCAATGAGGGAGTGGATCGCACGCATAATCCAGAATTTACCCAATTGGAATTTTACTGCGCCTATGCGGATTATTTACAGGTGATGGAAATGACTGAGGCGATGATCGTCTACGTTGCTGATAAAGTGTTGGGCAAGCGAATATTGACTTATCAAGGCGTGACCTTAGATTTGAATCCACCCTGGCGCAGGTTAGAACTACGGCAAGGTATTTTGGAAACCACCGGGATTGATTTTCAAGCATATCCAACAACCCAAGCGCTGGCTGGAGCGATGCGCAATCGAGGGATCCCGGTTGATCCGAATGCCCCTCGCGGTAAACTGATTGATGGATTAATCGGGGATTATCTGGAGCCGACATTGATTCAACCTACTTTTTTATATAATTACCCTCGGGATATTTCTCCATTAGCTAAAAGTATTCCCGGAGACCCGACCATGGTGGAACGCTTTGAGGGTTTCATCGCCGGTATGGAGCTGTGCAACGCCTTTACTGAGCTAAATGACCCGCTTGATCAAGAACGACGTTTCCTCGAAATGGGGCGGGATTATGATTCTGAAGATGAACAGCGCCATCCGATGGATGAAGATTATCTGCGCGCAATGCGTTACGGCATGCCGCCCAATGGTGGTTTTGGGATGGGGATTGACCGATTAACCATGTTGTTTACCGATGCGCCTAATATCCGTGAAGTGATTTTGTTCCCGCATTTGCGCGAACGGGAAGAGGAATAAAAACCTTTATTCCCCCGTTTGTGTGGCATTCTAATTCCTGGCTAAAGGCGGTAAGAAGTCAATAGTTGGGGTTCATCCTACTTTTGAGAGAAATTGATATCATTACACCCTCAAAAGCCTTCGGATCGGATAATTTTTCCAAATCTATCTGTTATTATTCTACACTTTGTACATTTCCATTGGCTACACGGTGTAAACCGTCAATGATTTGAAGTAAACCAAATTAAACCCCTTATTACTTCCTTGCCTTTATTACTACAAAACTACCTTTTCCATAACCTTCGATAAAAGATTGTATGTCATTTATTTCTTTGAGTGTGCCAAAAATAGTCTGTAAAATTTCTATTACCGTAAAACCAGTTTGCTGTAAAATTCCGATGAGTTCTTCAGCGCTAAAAAATGTTGCTTCTTTGTAAAACTTACTTTTATCTTTGTAAAGTAAGTATTCTCTGCCAATGGGGCTTTCCTTATCTACAAACCCTAGAATGATACAACCGCCTTTTTTTAGAATACGATACACTTCACCAAATGACTTATAAACATCATCTACAAAACAAACCGTTGTTATCATAACAGCAGCATCAACTGATTCGTTGGCATAAGGTAAATCTTCCGCCACGGCTTCCAATACTTTTAGTCCTTTTTTCTTTGCTCGAAGACGCATAGCTTCAGAAGGCTCAATACCCTCTTTTATCCCTAACGCTTCTGCAAAAATTCCACTGCCAATACCGATTTCGATTATCCTGCCAGTTTCCGGTAACACCTCTCTAACGGCTTGAAGTTCTGATAAAAAAGCAAACCGATTGACTTCAAACCAATTATCATATTCTTCAGAGTATTTTTGGAAAGCGTTTATTTTTGGCATACTTTAAAGTAATATCTTCAGGATTATGGTGATTAAAAATAGAATTGTCTAGCGTTGCTTTCTTTATCCTATCAGCGAATTTATTTTTTGTCAATTTTTCTACATTTTTTCAACATTCTCCTTTATCCTGACTTGACATCCTAACCGACTTAGGTATAATCCCACCAATCCGATTTCAAAGGTGAACGCGGAGCCAAGTAGCTGAATATTTCGCCAGAGAGCTGCCGTTGGGTGCAAGGCAGACGAAACTTTCAGCCAAATCCACTCCGCTGGTCAGGCAATGTCCCACCGCCCTCGCAGGAGCGAGTTGAATGCTGTAAGAGGGAACGGTAGCACCCGTTAACGTGCGTTGAAGGCTGTTCAAGGTGGAGTTATCCAACACCACCAAACTGAACTGCGAATGCAGGTGGCACCACGAGCGCCCCCTCGTCCTGCGTACGAGGGGGCATTTTAATTCGTAAATCTTGAATTGGAGGTGCAGAATGATCGACATCACGCTTATCCGCGAAAACCCAAACATCGTTCGCAAGGCGATGGCTGACCGTCAGATGGATGCTACGCCAGTGGATCGCGTCTTAGAATTGGATCAAGTGCGGCGAATGCTCATCCAAGAGGTAGAAGCTCTCAAAGCCGAGCGAAATGCCGTCTCGAAGGAAATTGGGCAAATGAAAGACGCTCAGCAACGCCAGCAGAAGATCAATACCATGCGGGAGGTGGGGGAAAAGATTGCTGCGCTAGACGAACGTTTGCGTCAGGTGGAAAGCGATCTCAATAACGCACTAGCGGTTATACCCAACTTGCCAGATTCCCGCACACCCTATGGTAGAGATGAGAACGACAATGTGGTGATCAAAACGGTGGGCGAGCTGCGTCAATTCGATTTTGAACCATTACCTCATTGGGATCTAGGTCCTCGCTTGGGGATTATTAATTTCGAACAAGGGGTGAAAATAACCGGCTCTCGCTTTTATGTTCTAAGCGGTGCAGGCGCGCGTTTGCAAAGGGCTTTGATTGCTTGGATGCTTGACTTGCACAGACGCCAGGGTTACCTGGAAAAATACCCTCCATTTATGGTCAAGGGGCAGACCTTATTTGGCGCTGGTCAGCTACCCAAGTTCCAGGATAATCTCTACCATGACATCGAAGAGGATCTCTGGATGGTGCCAACCGCAGAGGTGCCATTGACCGGGTTACACATGGATGATATTCTGGATGAAGATAAACTCCCCTTACGCTATACAGCCTACACCCCTTGTTTCCGACGGGAGAAGATGAGCGCTGGGCGGGATGTGCGCGGCATTAAACGCGGCCATCAATTTGATAAAGTAGAAATGTATATTTTCTGTCGGCCAGAAGAATCGGACACGGAATTAGAAAAAATGCGCCAAGATGCCGAGGATACCTGTGCTGGGCTGGGGCTGCCCTATCGAGTGAAACAACTTTGTAGCGGTGATTTGGGATTTGGCGCGGCGATTACTTATGATATTGAAGTCTGGGCGCCAGGCTGCGGTGAATGGTTGGAAGTCTCTTCAGTATCCAACGTGCGCGATTTTCAAGCCCGTCGGGCGAACATTAAATACCGCCCCGCTAATGGAGGGCGTTCCCGCTTGGTGCATACATTGAATGGCTCGGGATTAGGCATGCCCCGCACCTTAATCGGCGTGTTGGAAAATTATCAGCAAGCTGATGGCAGTATCGTTGTCCCAGAGGTGTTACGCCCCTATATGAGTGGATTAGATGTAATCCGAGGTGAATAGCTGGTGGGAGAAAACCGTGTCTGTTTGGTTTAATACCGCCTTCATTTGGATCATCCAGATCGTCATTCTGATCGGTTTGCTCGGATTAATCATCCCAATTTTTCCGGGTTTAGTGGTCATTTGGTTGGGTACACTTAGTTATGGAATCGCCACAGGGTTTTCGGCAAATGGATGGATTTTATTCGGGTTGATCAGCCTATTAATGCTCCTAGGATCAGTGGTGGATAATATTTTAATGGGGGTGGGGGCGCATAAGGGTGGTGCGTCTTGGTTAACTATTCTGATTGCTTTATTATCTGGTTTATTAGGGACAATCTTCTTTCCTCCCTTTGGGGGATTGATTGCGGCGCCTTTGGCTATTTTTGGAATGGAGTATTTGCGCCAGCGGGAATGGAAAAAAGCTGGCAAAGCTGTGGGAGGTTTAGCAATCGGGTGGGGTATGACGTTTTTGGTGCGTTTTGGGATTGGCGTTCTGATGATGATTTGCTGGTGGGTGTGGGTATGGGTAAGCTAATTAATTTGGTTTCATCCATACTGTCCCCACACCCAAGCGGTCTAATCCTTCACTTGCCCAATATTCCATCATGGTCGAATCTTCAGAAAGCGCTTGATAGAAAGTCGGAATCGCCCGCGGGTCTCCGATCAATGCCAAAGCGCGCACTGCTTCCAATCGGGCAGATGGATTGCCCTCTTTCATCACCAATAACAGATCAGGAACTGCCTGTGCCCCAATGGCAACCAATGCATCAGCAGCAAGACGGGCGAGTAGTGAATCTGATGATGATAAAGCATCAATCAACTTAGCGACAGCTTCAAATGCCGGCTGATAGCGGAGTGCTAAGGCAGCGCATTGCCGAATGGATGTATCGGGATCATCGAGACTCTCGCGAAAAACCTGAATTGCTAAGGGGGATCGGATAAGAGCGAGGGCGCGGATAGCCCACCAACGAGTATCTGGATCCGCAGATTTAGATTTTTCGAGCAGGAGCGGCAACGCCTGCGTAGGATAGTGAGCGATTTGGAGAGCTGCTTTTTCGGCGCGCTCATCCTCTCCGCTAAACAAATCAGCGATTATTTTTTGAAAGTCATCCACTTAATCTCTTAATCTGTTGGCGGGGGAACCGGAAGTTGTTCTTTGGGAGTGTTCACCCATTTATCGCCCTCGTCAATTAACATGATGGGAATGTCTTCTTTGATCGGGTATTTGCGACCGCAATCAGGGCAGATCAGCCAGCTTTCCCGATAATATTCCAATGGATGATCTACCTCACGAACACAGGCAGGACAGCGCAAGATTTCTAATAGTTCTTGGGATACCATAGTTCCTCCACTGTAATTTGATCTGTGGTAATCATCCTTTGATTATACCGTAAGTTGCAGGGGAAGTGGTTTATTGCTAG
>DYKV01000137.1 GCA_020722415.1 Anaerolinea sp. | reverse complement strand
TTTGCGGGCTTTGTGGTAAAAAAATAAAACCACAAAAGGCACAAAGATACCACAACGAGCACGGAGAAAAGCCTTTTGTAGTGAACTCATTTATTGATTAATTCAGATTAGAACAGTTCCGGCTGTCTATTTTCTGCTAAAGTCGGCGGGCTGGATGCCCTGCCTCAGTACAAAAAAGCTCTTCGGGCTGCCCAGCCAGTCGGCTTTAGCCGACTTCCATGAACTAAGGCAGGGATTTATCCCGCCGAATACAACCAGCATACAATCTGGCTGAACGGTTATTTCATATTGAGAATTGCCGTGATTGAGCCGGCTGGATAGGCTGTCTTCGGTGTGCTAACAGAATCTATAAGCTGCCTAATAATATTGTAAGTAAAAAAGAAAATGAAGCATTATATAATGCAGACAGTAATTATTGCAATTATCCAATTTGATTTAGAAACCGGAGGTGAGGATGGCCTTTTCTAAAATCAATCGGTATGTGTTGATTTGCCTGATTATTCTCTCTTATTTAGGGATTACCCCGATTAAGGTTCGGGCAAACCAACTGTTGAAGCCCTTATCCGAGGCACCGAATTGGGAATTTCCTTTGAGCCATTTTGGATACCCAGCAGTTATCCGCTTGAGTGGCCAAATTGCCGAGAGAACTTTATATTTACCGATTCCCGATGGATTGCAGCCAAAAGAATTGCGTGGTGTGATCCGCTATTCATCCGATGTGCAGAGCGGCTATTTAGAGGTTTATGCCAATGATCAACTCGTTGATACGATAACATTAGATCGCTCTGCCCAAAAATTACAAATTTCACTCGAAAAAATTATTCCACAAACAGATGTTTTGCCTATTCGGTTAGTTGCTCGGTTACGCAGTGTAGATGATGTTTGTGTAACTGCCTTGGCTGGAGCCTGGTTGCAATGGGAAGAGGCTAGCTTGCTCCTCACTGGCACGCCTCAACCTCCGCAAACGGTAGCAGATTATTTTCCTGCTTATTTAGAAAAGGTATCCATCTTTCTCCCATCCCAACCCAGCAATGGACAAACACAGGTGGCATTAAAACTAGCGGCTATGCTTGCCCGCCGTTATGCAGGCAAACTTACGCAAATTAATCTTGCAACGCTCCCGCAAGGGAAAATATTTCTCCAAAATTCCTCGTTTGAGCGGAGTGTGGTAATTGGTGAAGGCGATAAAGGAATATCACTGTTTCCGGCTAAGGATGGCACCTTGCCGGTTTTAACCATTACTGGTGACGATCAAGAATTAACAAAGATAGCCGGAACGTTTGATCAAACGTATTTCCCGCTTTTGGCAGCGCCTCAAATCCAGATTTTGAACTATACCAGCCCAGCGGAAATTCAAGGCAAACAGGTGACTTTGCAGGCACTCGGTTATGCCTCCCAACAAGTCAGCGGTGAAGGAAGAATGGACGTTACCGTTGCGTTTTCCCAAGCAGATCTCGGCGGAGCTGTTTCCGGTATCTTTGCCCGTTTAGTTGGGAACTATACCCCTGTACCTGAAGAAGCAAGTGGGACGGTCTCGGTACTCTTTAATTCAGCTCTGGTTTATAGCAGGTTGCTTAAACAAGAAGGTACTTTTGATTTTTATATCCGCTTGCCGCAGATGTTGATCCAACGCGATAATACTTTAGTTCTGCGCTTTGATTACACACCCAAAGGAGGCGATTGCCGGGTGGGTGTGCACCCCTTTACAGCTGAGTTATTCAATGCATCCTATTTACAAGTGGATTATGGAAATGGTTTGCCAGAAGGTTTTGTCCGCTTTCCGCAGGCTTTATTTCCCCGTTTTGAGGTTGCCTTACAGCCACAAACCAGTGCCAATGTAGCTCGAGCGCTCATGCTCATCAGTGAGCTGCAGCGTATGACGAAATCGCCATTGGATTTTCAGGTTGTAAATTGGGATGATGCGGTCAATAGTCATCAGCCAGCCTTATTAATCCGTGAAGACGGACAGGGTTTAGAAGCGCTTCATCCACCGCTCTTGCCGATGCCTTTAAGGGTGATTGATCTCAACGGAAAAGAGTTACTCCGCGTGGAAGAAAATACATCTTTTGCGGCATTAGAAGCGTTTGAACAAAACCAGCGCGATGTCCTACTATTAACTGGACAAAGGCAGCCAGCCATACTGGATAAGGCTCTCGATTGTATAAAAACTTCCCCGAATGGCTGGTATTCGTTGTTAGGAGATGTCTTGTTCGTCGGTCAAGACAATGGATGCGGGGTAAATCTGGCTTTGCGGAAAAGCGGTCTCTATCTGCAACCCCTCAAACCCTCATGGACGGTCTGGTGGATTCGGATCCGTCCCTATGCGTTTGCGATCTTGTTATTCTTCTTGCTAGCGATGGTTGTTTGGGCTTACCCAAAAGTGGTGCGAAAGCAACCACCGCGTTTATAGGCTATGCAGGAACAACCATCTTTAATCTCATCGCAAAGTGATTCCCGGTCACAATCTACCCTGAAATTAGGGGAGGCATTGCTTCAGCGCGGCTTAATCTCGCCAGCTGATTTGCAAAAGGCTTTGGAAATCCAAAAGAGAACCGGGGAGAGACTCGGGCGGATATTCATTGCTTTCGGCCTCGTCCATCGGCAGCAGCTCTATCGGGTATTAGCTGAATTGTGGCAGTTGCCTTTTGTTGATTTGCTCCACACTACTGCTCAGCCTTCTTTGTTATCAAAATTCGATCCTCAGTTATTGGTCAGAGAACGTTTCTTCCCATTTGCGCTATCTGAACAGACGCTAAAAATAGCCACTGCTGAAAAACCTAGGCTGGAATTAAACCAAATTATTCAGGCGACAATCGGCGACAAAGAAATTGATTACTATGTCACTACTGAATGGGATATTGATTATGCGGTACGGACATATTTCCGAGAACAAATTCTGGATCGGGCTGTATTTGGCTTATATTATCGTAACCCGGCGGAATGTGCCTATACAGTGCTCACGAATTGGCAATATATCTGTTTGGTGGTTGGCATTATCGGAATGGTGCTTGGATTATATTATTCGCCAAAAACCACATTGATCATTTTGAATTTTCTCATAAATTTAGCCTTCTTTGGCGGGATCTTATTTAAATTTATTGTCGCCTTGGCTGGCGCTCAACATGAGCAATTGCAGCCAGTGACCAAAGCAGAGGTGCAGGCGCTGAAAGAGGATGAACTTCCGGTTTATACGATTTTGGTTCCAGCTTATCGAGAAGCGAATGTGATTAATTTGTTGATGAAAAATTTGAAAAAGTTGGATTATCCACCTGAAAAACTCGAGATCTTGCTGCTGCTGGAAGAGGATGATCAAGAAACAATAGAGGCAGCTCGGGCTGCTAAACCGCCAGAAACGGTGACTTTTGTGTTTATCCCCAAGGGACAACCACAGACAAAACCGAAAGCCTGCAATGTTGGCTTATTTTTCGCCCGTGGCGAATATTTGGTGATCTATGATGCAGAAGATCAACCAGAACCTGATCAATTGAAGAAAGCTGTTGTGGCGTTTAAGAAGGGGCCACCCAATTTGATTTGTGTGCAAGCTGCATTGAATTACTTTAATTCAAATGAAAATTTTCTCACCCGCATGTTTACCCTTGAGTATTCCTATTGGTTCGATTATATGCTCCCAGGTTTGGATGTCCTGCGCTTGCCTATCCCGTTAGGGGGCACCAGTAATCACTTTCGCACCGATATCTTGCGTCAACTTGGCGGCTGGGATCCGTTTAATGTGACGGAAGATGCTGATTTAGGGATGCGCGCAGCCACAAATGGGTACTCAGTTGGGGTGATTAATGCTACTACCTATGAAGAAGCCAACAATCAGCTCTGGAATTGGATTCGGCAGCGCTCTCGCTGGATAAAAGGTTACATGCAAACCGTTCTAGTCCATACCCGCCATCCTGTTGCCTT
Source organism: Anaerolinea sp. (assembly GCA_020722415.1). Taxonomy (GTDB): domain Bacteria; phylum Chloroflexota; class Anaerolineae; order Anaerolineales; family UBA4823; genus UBA4823. Next base: position 2,382 of record DYKV01000137.1, on the reverse strand, counting down.
GCTGAAAAATGCCGGTTGGCGAAATTTTATTGGCTTTATGATGTTAATTTTGGGTACACCGTTTACATTTCTGGCGGCTCCACCGTTATGGTTGTTTTACTTGATCTATTTACTCACCGGTACGCACGCTTTTGACTATCTCTTTCCCCCTATTACGCTGTATATCAGTTTGTTTAATCTGTTGCTTGGGAATGGATTAATGATTTATTTGAATATGCTCGCGGTGTTTAAGCGTAATTATTTCAACTTGTTATTTTTTGCCTTGCTAAATCCCTTTTATTGGGTGTTGCATTCTATCGCCGCTTATAAGGCTTTATGGCAGTTGTTTAGTCGCCCTTACTTTTGGGAAAAAACCATTCATGGAATCAGCCGAGAAATTAAGCCAGCAGCATCCAGCGATTAATCTCCCTGATGGAACTCAAGGGAAAAGCATAAGCTTGAACTTGGGTTATCAGTTAGTATTTTGCTTGATTTTAGCTACCCCATTTATCTGGCTCGCCTGGCTTGCCCAGAGCAATTTATATTTGAGTAATCAACACGCTCACCTGATTACAAAAGCGTTACAAGCATTGCAGCATGGACGATTAGAAATTATCGGCTTTACCTATCCGCCATTGCCGTTTCTCCTCACCGCGATCTATCCGAAAGCTATCACCCCGGCCGTTATCGCCGCCTTGGCGGGAGGAGCTACTGCTTGGTTATTGTTATATCATTTATCTGAAGTGCCCTTCCCGGCAATAGGGAAGATCATTCTTGTTTTTTCCCTTGCTATTATGCCGGCAAGTCTATTCATAGCCACTCAGTCACTGGGGGATATGGTAACCCTATTGCTATTTTTAATTGCCTGGAATCAGTTCATCCGATTTACTAGAGCCGGAGAAACCTGGAGCGGTTTTGTGGCTGGGTTGGTTCTCGGTTTGGCGTTTTTCTTTAATCCGTATGCATTAATTTATGGATTAATTTATGCGTTCGCCTCACCGTTGTTTTATCGTTGGGAAAATAAACCGCATTTGCAGCGAAATTGGCAGGATGATTTAACCCTGGTGGTCGTCATAGCATTCCCTACCCTGTTGGCTTTTTTCTCCTGGAGCTACTTGAATTGGATCTTTAGCGGTGATCCTTGGCGATTTTTAAATGATCCTGCTTCCCCTTTGTTCACCTATATGAACCCGGAGGTAACCCCGGTGTATAGTATACAAGCTGCTTTATGGAGCAGCCTCAATGACATAGCCCGTCTGCCGTTATATCCGCTGATTGGAATAATTGTATTAACCATATCGAAGCGCCGTTTTTTGGCTTATCTCACCCCATTTATGGTGAGTACATTCGTACGCTCTTTTGGGCTTGCTTATCCTCAACCCTTTGCATTGACAATTTATTCTGTGGTGGCAATTGCCGGGATTCCTCGTCGAGCTCCAAGGATATGGGGTTGGATATTAATTCCAGTGGCATTAATCAATCTCCTGATTGCTTTCTCCACTATGCAGCAAAGCTCAGAATTACGTTCTTGGGAGAATTTACTGATAGATCAAAAACCAGAGAGTTCAGATGAATACGAATTGAAGGTTGCCCAAATCTTTGCCAAGGCTCCTCGGCGCTCGATCTTAACCGATGATCGGAGTTCCTATCGGATAATTGCTCGGGCGGAGACCGCTGAACCTTTTTTGCTGCCCGCAGATTCGGAATTTATCTTAGCGCTCAGCGCACCTCAACGCTATGTTAAGTATATTCTAGTTCCGACCAGCGAGGTCTGGGGAGGCGATCAGGTTGCCGCTCGTTTCGGGAATGGCGCGCCAGCTGATTTTGTTCTCGAAGCAGCCTGGCCTGGTTGGAAACTTTATCGAAAAGAAGGGGTGCAACCTTTAATCAACCAGCCGATATTTGGGTTCCCTTAACCCAATTCAAAGCCATCTTGATTTAAACAAGCCAATAGTTGAGGAGAAGCGTATTGGCGCACCTGTTCAGCGCGTTGAATGATCCGGCGCGCCCACTGGGTTGGTGGGGTCGGGTCAGTCAGCAATGCAAACGCTTCGGCTGCATTGACCCAGATAAAACGAGTATGCTCTGTGCTTATTTGAATGAGATCATCTTCGATCGGTTGACATAAAAAGACGACCCCGATTAATTCGTTTTCTGGTTGGGCTGCGCCGCGGTAAAAATGGGTGGTTCCAAGGATGAACATCGGCTGCACTGCGATGCCGATTTCTTCCATCACTTCCCGGTAAAGGGCATCTACAAAACTTTCGCCTTGCTCCAGTCTACCGGTCACTGGTTCCCAGATAGATTGGGCATAATCCTTATTAGGGGAACGTTGTAACAATAAGTATCTTCCGTCTGACTTGCGATAGATCACAGCCCCAATTCCGCCAATAAAACGACCGA
>DYKV01000651.1 GCA_020722415.1 Anaerolinea sp. | reverse complement strand
TCAGTTAATCAGGAGGTGAGTTAAACTTAATAAAAGCATTCTAGAAGGTGACCAACGGATTTAGTAAAAATGCGTAGTTTCCCGCATGACTAATTGCGAGAAATGTAGATAATCAGCTATGTCTGTTCTCCTGGGCAACAGCAGGGGGCAGGGGAGGTATACCAGGAGGAAGACTAGAGAAGGAGGTGATATGGAAGAAAAAGTATTACAAGCGGCATTAGCAGGGCTGCTCCACGATGTGGGAAAAATAATTCAACGTTCCAAAGATGACCCGTGGAATCCCCCCCAGGATATTCGCGATAGTGGACAACCAGTTCACGCGGCATGGTCGTTAAGTTTTGCCCAACAACTTCCGCCACGCTATCGCGGTGCAGCGTTAGCCGGTGGATATCATCATCATCCGGAAAGATCCATCGCACAGGATGTCTTCTTGAGCAAAGTCGTTTCGCTTGCAGATAAACTCAGCGCCGGAGAACGTGCTGATGTGTCAGAGGAGTACCAGAGCAGTAACCCACCCCAACAGATGCTATCAGTATTTGATCGGATTGTAGCTGACGGCTATCATCAACAATCTAAGCATTACCTACCTTTGGAGCCACTTTCATTAGCTGTGGTGGGCAAGTATATTCATTCAACTAAAACAGAGATAGGAAATACAAAGAACAAATACGATGAGTTAAAGGATGAGCTTGAAAGTGCGGTAAAGAAGGATATTTCTGACCCGGAAACTTACCTTGAGCATTTATTAGCTGAAATGCAGAGAATATCTTGGTGTGTCCCTGCAGCATATTATCATTCTCTCCCAGATGTCTCTTTGTATGATCACAGCCGCATGACTGCGGCACTGGCGGCGTGTTTGGTTAAATACGATGACAAGATGATTGATGATTTATTGGAAGCGGTAAAGCGCTCTTTTGAGAACAATCCCCAGCCTGGTGATGATATTATCCTGCAACAGGAAATTGCCTTGCTGGTGGGCGGGGATATTTCGGGCGTGCAGGATTTTATCTACACCAT
>DYKV01000650.1 GCA_020722415.1 Anaerolinea sp. | reverse complement strand
AAATCTGCATTTGGGAGGGCGGAATATCAGTATCCGCCAAAATCTGCGACATTTCCTGCGGGGTGCGGTAAATCATTTCATTCCAATCAATCACCCACTTCATGAAATGCTGTTCAAAGTTCGGACAGATGTTGCCACTTAAAAATGTCCCGCCACTTGCCAGCGTGCGGTAGATCTTTTTAAACAGCGTTGTTGCCAGCCGAGCGTTTAGATAGTCGGTAAGACCAACCATCTCTATAACGTTGGGCTGGCCACCCAAAACTTCCAGGCTTTTAGTAAAACGGAAAGCGTCTCCCTGAATGTAAGAGAAAAGATCATCATACAAAACAGGCAAAGCGCCATTTCCGCTATAAAAGAAAACACCGGTAAAATTGAAGTTCTTGGCAAGCTGGCGGCTTTTTTCCAGTGCCGAATTGTCTCTGTCCAAAAATACCACTTTGATGTTGGTAATTTCCGGATAGCTGTCAAAGATGACTTTCAGTGCTTCAAAAACCGCCTGCGCCGAACCGCTGGCAATTGAAAGCAACCGGATGCAGCCGTCATTATAGTATGCGTTCCTCATCGCTTCCGATAGCTCACGCACAACAAGCTTTTTGCGGTTGCGGACAGCTTGAGCGTTGACCATGTTAATCCAGTAGTTGCCTACTGGATCATACCATAAGTTTTGATGGTTATAAATGACATCAAGCGCGTGGCAGGTCTTTGCGTTGCGCTTAATCGCCATGTTTTTACTACTTAAACCATCAAACAACATGGTATTAATTTTTGGCTTCTGCCCGAACAAACTGTAAAGCTTTTTCTTGCAGAAAGTCCAAATAATCAACAACCACATTAACGGCATGGCCAAAACATACGGCCAGCGGCAGATTTCATAATGCAAAGCCGAATCCGAATCAACACTAATCTTGATAGCTCCGCTTTCAGATAACGTAATAACTTTCGGAAACAGTTTTACCTTTTCTCTCACTCCGCACGAGGACGGAGTTTTTACAACGGTACTATTACTACCCTGGTTTTG
>DYKV01000136.1 GCA_020722415.1 Anaerolinea sp. | reverse complement strand
CTCCTCGCAATGACAACTATACGAAAATGTGACATTGTCAAATTAGTTAGGCAAATTGTTGCGGATCCCTTTAGAATTAAAAGATAAAATAGATTAAGAGGCAATCTTATGACAATGACTATTTCCCTTCCTAACCCTCTCCCGCAGCGAGCATGGCAAATCGAGCGGGCAATTCGCCTTTCTGCGGTTCCTCTCGATCGCCGCATCCATCCTAGCCATTGGTATTCCAGTGAGACGATTTTCCCCAGCGGTGATGATTTAATTCAACTTTTCTGGGAATCGCATGTTCCCGGCTCGGGGGCGCCGGAGATCGCTTATGTCGCTATGGTGCAATCGCTCTATAACCGTGGATATGATGTATCCGAGGCGGAAGCCCTTTTACCAAAAGGAATCCAGTTCGCTGCGCAGGGTGAGCGTGACGAATTGCGTGCCTTAACCGCCCAACTCTTATCCACTTTGCACAAATCCCCGGTTATTCCTGATCATCCTTATTGGCAATTTGAACATCCCTCCAGTTGGGAGGATATTGTAAATTCCATGGATCACCCCGAAACCCATCCCTACCAGGGGATTATTCACGATCGCGATGAAAAAATCCTGGCCGGTTGGCAAGGTCAGTTGGCCGGAGGCGCATTTGGGACCCCAATTGAAGGATATCACACACAACGACTGCAAGAAGTTTATGGAGTGATAGAAAGCTACCTGACCCAACCAGAGACGATCAACGATGATGTTGTGTACGAGCTAGCCTTTTTAGATGCGTTCGAAAAAAGGGGAAGGCGGGTAACCAGCCAGGACATAGCCTTGGAATGGATTAAGCAGATTCCTTTCGGATGGTCAGCGGAATGGATCGCCCTGCGAAATTTAAATATGGGCGTCTTTCCCCCTGATTCAGGGATGTTCCGCAACCCCTATGGTGAATGGATTGGTGGACAAATGCGCGGAATGGTTTGCGGAATGCTAGCGCCGGGCTTTCCTTTTGAAGCAGCCCGCCTGGCGTACCTAGATGGCGTGGTTTCCCATTCTGCTAATGGTGTTTATGGCGAAATGTATGCAGCGGTTTTAACTTCTCTGGCGTTTAACCTTTCTGACATCCCCCTTCTGCTCAGGGAAAGTTTACGATACTTACCCCAACACAGCGAATATGTGGGTTGTGTGCGTGATGTTTTGGTATTCCTCCAGCGTGAACCCGATGCGCAGCGCGTTTGGGAGCAACTTGACACCCGTTTTGAGGAGTACAATTGGATTCACGCCTATCCTAACCTAGCCGCTGACCTTTTCGCCTTGTGGCACAGCCAGGGCGAGATTGGAAGAGCTTTTCGTTGGTTAGCCCACGCCGGTTTAGACGTGGATTGTAACGCCGGATTAGTGGGAAATATTCTAGGGGTGATGAACGGTGTGCCTGCACCATGGCGTGATCCACTTGAGGACCGCTTGGAAACCTATTTGCGCGGTAAGGAACATATTTCCATTCAACAATTGGCTCAGAGAACAGCGCGGCTATCCAATTTACCGAATAACTGATTCGATCTTTTGGTTGTTTTTATGCATCGAATAGACTTTGGATAAAATTTAAAAAACATCGTTCATCCCTAGATTGTCAATCGTTCTTCCATCTCATGGCGGAATTGTTGAGTGTAAAGGCGGTAATAATGACCGCGTTGGCGCAAGAGTTCTGGATGGGTTCCTTGTTCCACAAGCTTTCCTTTTTCAATGAATAAAATCCGATCAGCGCGGCGGATGGTGCTGAGGCGATGGGCGACAATGAACGATGTCCGTCCTTGGAGCAACGCTTCCATCCCCTTTTGAATCAACGCCTCTGTCAGAGTGTCCACGCTGGAGGTGGCTTCGTCCATGATGAATAATTCTGGGTTGGCGAGAACTGCTCTAGCCAGGCTGATTAACTGTTTTTGCCCTACCGAAAGCAGGTTGCCGCCCTCACCGACATTCTGTTCATATCCTTTTTCGAGGGTGATGATAAAATCATGCGCCCCGGCGATCTTGGCGGCTTGTTCGATTTCTTTATCGCTGGCATCCAAACGCCCGTAACGGATATTCTCGCGCACACTGCCGGAGAAAAGATGGGGAGTTTGGAGCACAACCCCGATTTTAGAGTGGATCGATTCCAGGGTATATTCGGTATAATCGCGCCCATTGATGCGGATCACTCCCTTAGTTGGCTCATAAAAACGGCAAAGTAGATTTACAATGGTGGTTTTTCCACCACCGGTTGGGCCAACCAGGGCAATTGTCTCACCTGCTTTCACCTGGAGATTGAAATCTTGCAGGACCGGGGTGCGCTCATCATAATAGAAATCCACATGCTCGAATTCGATATCGCCCAATAAAGTGGGAGCTGGGGAAGCTTGAGGGTGGTTATGAATGTCCGGCTTTGTGTCTAGGAGCTTGAAAATTCGTTCAGCGGAGGCGATGGAGTGCTGCATCTCGGCGTAGACTCGGGCGAGGTCCTGAATGGGCCACATCATAAAACTAAGGTAGGAGACAAATGCGTTAATGCCACCAATAGTGATCAACCCCTTCGGAATTTGCACTCCGCTATAACCAACGATCAAACCCAAAATGATGGCTGAGATAATCTGTACCGTGGGCAGGAAAAGTGCCGACAGCCAGGCGGCACGATAAGATGCGTTATACATGGCAGTGGTTAATTCTTGAAATTCGCGGGTGTTTTGGTCTTCACGATTGAGGGCTTTTACTACCCGCACGCCCTGAATATTTTCATTAAAAGCGCCGGTGATCTTGCTATTCATGCGGCGGCTCTTGCGAAATTCGATTAATATGCGCTTGCGGAATTCCGCAGCAATGACGATCATGATCGGCAAAGCGGCTACCACAATCAAGGCTAACTTCCAATTGATCATTGCCATAAAGATTGCTGAGGTCAGGATATTCATCACTGCCCAAGTTGTATCAACAATTCCCCAGGTCACCAAATCAGCCACTCGTCCAGTATCAGATGTGACCCTAGCCATTAGGCGTCCCACCGCGTTTTGGGCATAAAAAGCGAGGGATAGATTTTGCAAGTGGTTAAATAAATATTTGCGCAGGTCATACTGAATTCGTTCACCCAATACACCAGCCAGGTAGATAAAAGTAAATACAAAGACAGCCTGGACGAGGATCAAACTACCGTAGATCCTGGCGAGGTACATAAGCCGAACGGTGTCTTTTAAGCTGATCCCTTGATCAATAAACTGTTTGTTCAAATAAGTGAAATAGGCATCTATCCAAGACACCAAGGCAATAGCGATAAAAAATCCGATCGCCCATTTCCAATATGGCTTGAGCAAAGTGCCAATGCGCTTCACAGTAGGATAGGTGAGTTGAGAGGTATATTCTTCTTCTTCGATTTCGATTATTTCATCGGACATGATTGTTCTCCGCGATGGTAAACAACTTTAGGTTTTACCAAATGCTGGCCACTAGGTATGGATCTCCAATTCCAGCTCTTCATCGAGGCGGGTTTGGATTTCATAAATACGACGATAAACTCCCTCGCTATTTGCCATCAATTCCTCATGATTGCCCATTTGAATGATCTCGCCTTTATCCAACACTAAAATTAAATCAGCTTGCATCACGGATTGAATCCGGTGAGCGATGATAAAGGTGGTGCGGTTTTGCATAAGTGATTGCAATGCTTGGCGGATTTCCGCCTCGGTCTCCAGATCTACCGAGGAAGTCGAATCATCGAGAATAAGGATGCGAGGATTCTTTAGGAGCGCCCGGGCAATGGCAACTCGCTGCTTCTGACCGCCTGAAAGCGTGACTCCTTTTTCACCCACTAATGTATTGTAGTTGTCTGGAAAGGAAGTGATGACATCGTGAAGGGCAGCTGCCCGGGCGACTCGCTCAATCTCCTCATCGGAAACATTTCGGCGCACGCCATAGGCGATATTTTCGCGCAGGCTACGGCTGAATAAGAAAGGTTCTTGTTCAACGATGCCAATCTGTTGGCGCAGCGCTGCTCGAGGATATTGACGGATATCTACGCCATCAATTAATAACCTTCCGCTGCTCACTTCATAAAAACGCGCTAACAGGTTCACGAGGCTGGTTTTTCCAGAACCGGTTGAGCCTAAGAGAGCCACAACCTGACCTGGCTTGACCTGAAAAGAGATGTTTTTAAGGGTTTCCTGTTCTCCTTCGGTATATACAAACGAAACATTCTCAAAAATTACTTCCCCGCGTAAGGCTTGGGAGATTTGCACCGTGCCGCTGAACAAATCTTCGCGTTCTTGTTTGATAATTTCCAGCAGGCGCCCATAAGAAACCATACCGGTGGAGGTTTGGACTATGATGCGTCCTAGATTGCGGATTGGCCAGATCAGCCAGACCACCAGCCCGACGTAAGCGAGATAACTGCCCACGGTTATTTCTCCGCTAATTGCCATGCGGGCGGCTAGGATAAATCCAAATAACATCTGAAAACCCAAGACCACATCAGAAAGCGGCCAGAAAAGAGAGTGCATAAGCAAGAAGTATTTTCCTTTGAGGTATTTGCGCCAATTCTCTTTCTCAAATTTCGCTTTCTCATATTCTTGTCTTCCAAATGCTTTTACCACCCGCACGCCACTCAGATTCTCTTGCAAAGTAACCGAAAGGATTGCCTCTTGTGCTTGGTATTCTTCGTAGGCTTTGGTTACTTTTTTGAAGAACCATAAAGAAACCAATAGCACGACCGGAATGACGATGATGGAAAGCAATCCTAATTTAGGGTTGAGATTTAAAATGGCGATAAAATTTACAATAAAAAGCAAAACAATCCGACCTATCCCAATCGCCTGCTCACTGAAAAAGCGCCGCAAGGTATCTACATCGGAAGTAACCCGCTCAATTAAATCGCCGGTGGCAGTTTGGGCGTGATAGGCAAAACTCAAGCGTTGTATATGGTCAAATAAGAAATCGCGCAAGCGATGGATAATGCTCTCGGCGGTGTAAGCTGCCAAACGTCCAGATAAGAACGAGAAACCGCCATCAACTGCAGCTAAGGCAATAAAGCCCAAAGCGATTAGCAATAAAGTTGTTGTCAAATTGTTTGTCAGCATCTTGCCTTTGGTTAAGACATCATCGGCAAAATAGCGCAATAAGAAATAGGTCATAACCCTGGCTAAGGCTGAGATAGCTAAGGCTAGAGTGGCAATGAAATAGGCTAAACGAAACCCTTTCATCATCTGCCACACCCCAGCTAGGCGGCTCTTATTCAGGATAGATCGAAAGTCAAAGATTAACGAAGAAGCACTTTGCGAGGATGGTGTTACGCTCATATTCACTCCGCCAAAACAATCAAAAAGGCTGTGGTTAGTGCGCCACAGCCATTACAAGGATCAATCTCGCTTGGATTAACTATCCAGCTACAGGCGCACTACGCGGGAGAAAAAGTCCCTCTTCTGCATTTGCAACGAATTGAATTGTCATCATGCAGTGCGCCTCCTTGTATAAAATAGATTTAGATGGGTGTCCCGGATACAATTAGAAACAAGTCAGGCTAACCTGACTGCGAGCAAACCGGGAAAGCTCTGTCTCCTCATCGGGTTGGCGCAAACAAACTGCATTTGTCGCCGACCACGTCTAAGTGAGTCCGCTACCCGGTCTCTCTGGGGACCAACGTCTGACCTCGCACGATGCCCCTAACCAAGCCAATCTGCGGGAGTAGCGGCCCGCAGGGCGCATCTGGCTGGGGGTGAGGGCTGATTAGCCGCAAGGATTCCGCTCCAGAGAATTCCGGGACACCCGTTCGTTTGCACGCATCTCTATCTTCTGGAGCGTGAACCATGAACCACAACCGTTTACAAGTCGGTATCGACTTCAGCCTCAAGCGGGCCGATTTCTGCCTACTTTCTAAAGATGAATTTAAAATAAGTTTACCCGTTCCTTTGCAAGGAGTCAAGGATATTTGCAGCAATTCTCAATATGGGGTAACCCTTCAATTAGATTTTCACTGGCTGTACCGGCGGGATAAATCCCTGCCTTACTTCATGGAAGCCGGCTAAAGCCGGCTATCTTGGCAGCCCGCAGGGCTTTTTTTAGGCTGAGGTAGGACTTTTAATACGCCGAATTTGGCAGAAGATCGCAGCCCGAATAACTGTATACGGCGGGATAAATCCCTGCCTAACTTTGCCTGAGCCGGCTAAATCCGATTAGCATAACAGCCCGCAGGGTTTTTTTAGACTGAGGCAGGACTTTTAATCCGCCGAATTTGGCAGAAAATAGCCAGTTGGAACTGTTCCAATCTGAATTAACCAATAAATGAGTCCACTGCAAAAAGCTTTTCTCCGTGCCCTTTGTGGA
>DYKV01000135.1 GCA_020722415.1 Anaerolinea sp. | reverse complement strand
TAAAAGGGCAAGAATGGCCATTTGGCTTTACGTTAGGTAGTATAGCATTAAAATTATTTCGTTTGCGCTATCTTAAACGGAAATATACAGTATATTTAGGGGAAACTGGCTATAAGAAAGGCGCATTGCCGAAATATGGCCTAAGTAACGAATATATAAGGCAATATTATTATGGCGGGCGCGTTGAAGCTTATGTGCGAAAAGCGAAAGATGTATATGTCTATGACGTAAATTCTCTTTATCCCTACGCGATGACTTTCCCGATGCCGGACACGAATTATCCGTACGCGACTACGAAGTTACAAGAAATTGGAATTTATAAAGCTACAGTAAATGTGCAAGATGAGTATCCGCTTTTATGCAAGCGGATGCGGGGCGGGCTTGTCTTTCCGCAAGGGCATTTTACGGGCTATTGGACGGGATTGGAGCTGTTAAATTCAGGGGCGCGAATTGAAAAAATATGGGAAGGGATTGCATGGAAACCGGCGGAAAATGTTTTTACGGAATTCGTACAGGACATGTATAGATACAGATTAGAGCATCCTAATAGTAGTTTAGTCGCAAAGTTAGTGATGAATAGCCTTTACGGGAAATTCGGGCAAAGTAATGAAATACTGCGTTATGATGCTGAAGAAAAAATTTTCCGCGTGATTACTGGGGAATATCCCAATCATGCCAATGTAGCTTGGGCGGCATTTATAACGGCACGCGCACGTTGCATAATGCGTGCCAATATGCAAAAAGTTGTTGCAAATCAGGGGAAAATTTATTATACTGATACAGATTCTTTGCATATTTCGGCGCCGTTGTGGGAAAACTCTAACGCATTAGGAAAAATGAAGTTAGAGGGACATTTTAAGGAAGCAGAGTATCATGCGCCAAAGCAATATATGCTGGATGGTAACGTAAAGGTAAAAGGTGTGCCGAAAACTGCTGCGGAAGAGTTTTTTGTTAACGGGCGCGTGCAGTTTATCAGGCCGTATAAGCTATTGGAATCGCTCCGGCGGGGATTGCGAGTTAACCAGTGGCATGCAGAAGAGAAAGTTTTTAAGGATAGTGGTGTGCCGAAGCGAGAGTTTATAGCAGATACAAAAAGCATACCAATAACTATAACAGAGGATTAAGAAATGGCTGCAAAAGTTATCCGATTAACGTGTGGGGAATGTGGGGCGATATTGCTCATTTCCAAGGCACAGGATGGTAGCTATGAAGTGGATACCATACCTATAAGGAAAAAAGCAGATGAAAAAAATGCGAAACAAGAACAAAAAGCGGAAAGACAAAAAGATGAAACAGAAGATTTCTTTGGCCTATAATGAAAATAGCGTGCAAGGCGACGTAGAAGCGGATGTATTGGCTGAGCCATTAGATGCAGTAAAAGCAGAAATTACTACTGCGGATGCAAAGCCTAAAAAATTAAACTGGCGACAGAAGAAAAAACTAAAAGAGCAAGAAGCGCAAGCAGAAGCCGAAAAAAAGTTAGCGGAATTTAAGATGCTTGCGGATACTTCTTTTAGTGGTGTCATACGCATTTTGGAAGGAATACTTATAGCGCGGGTGCCGAAATGGCGGCCGATGTCCGAACAAGAAGTTTCCGCGCTTTCCTCTTCTTTTATAGCAGTACTGCTAAAATACATGCCGGAAGATTTTAATGCCGCAGAGGAAATTGCATTACTACTTGTAATTATGGGAATTGTCGGTTCCCGAGTTAATGAGTTAAAAGCAAAAAATGATTGAGCTTATTTTCGGCAAGCGTGGTTCTGGGAAAACTACGCTTGCAAAACGTTTAGTAAAAAATTATTCTAATCTGATAATAATTGACCCTTTGAGAGAATATCACGGGGTTATTTTTTATCAATTGGATGATATTATTGCATATTACGAACGGCACGGGAAATTTGATATAGTATACCGTCCGCTCGATGAAGATGAAAGTAAAGTATTTATTTTACATAAACTTGGTAATGTTAGCTTTTTGATCGAAGAGATAGATTTGTACATGAGCGCCAATTATGTGAATGAACACTTGAAAGCGCTAATCAAATATGGAAGACATTATAATTCGCATATACTGGGCATTTCGCGGCGGACAATGGAAGTATCCAAACTACTCACGTCCCAAGCCAACAGAATTTGGGTTTCGCGCATGCAAGAAAATGCGGATGTGGATTATTTCAAAAAATTAGGGTTTCCAGAGGACAAGTTACGATCTTTGCCGGAACATACCTTTATTTACAAGGATTTCTAAAAATTTTCTTGACATTGACACTATATTTAGTTATATTCCGGCGAAAGAACACTAAATGTAGACGTTTTTAACTAAAAAGAAGGTGGTTAAAATGGCTAATCTTAAGAAATACGCGGTTGTATTCGCCATTGCGCTTGTTGCAATTTACGTTGTTAACAAGGTTCCGGCGGTCGGAAATTACTTCAAATAAATCTTTAATTAACAACGGAGTAGTGATATGAAACTATTAGCAAGCGGAGCGCTTACTGCTGGAAGCCTAATACAAAAAGTGGAACAAGGAACATTTCGAGAATTCCAGTTACATTTCCAAGGCACTGCGGCGGCGAGTGCTACAGTAGAAGCGGCGGATTTGGGCACGATAGAAATTACACGGCGGGGCGATTCTATTGTGCGCCTAACGGCGGCACAACTACAAAATATAAATGTTCTGGAAGGCGGCGTAGTGGATACTACGTCCACTACAGGCGGAGCTTTTTCGTTCACGATGGTATTGCCTTGGTACATTTTAGGGGATTCTCTTAACGTTTTGCAAATTTTGCCCACGGACAATTTGCGCATAACAGTTACCTATGCGGCAAGTTTGGCGGCTAAATTGGCTGCTGGGCAATCCCAAACGCTTAGTATATATGGAATTGAGGGTGTTGGAATACAAGGCTACTTGCGTAAATTGCGTGGTGTGGACATTTCTGTCAATGCGGGCGATATTCCTTTCAGTTTTCCCGCAAGAAATATCGATGCAATCTACGTTGAGAATGATTCCAATACAACGGCTATCGTAATGACCGTTGACGGCGAGAAGGTAATTGATTGCCCGTTGGCCGAACTGATTACCACGACACTGTATCACAACAAGATTGAAACGTGGTCGTCCACTACACCGTTGTTGAAGATTGATTTGGCGCCGACAGGGCAATTGACCGAAGCCCTGAGCGATAATGTAAATGTGGTCTTGACGAATACCACTACAGGCACGCTATCCACGATTGTTTCCAATCTTGAATTCAATGTGGAAGACCGCGCGCGCTCTATCGCGGCGCAAGAGCTAAAATTGCGGCAAAAACAGTTAAACGCGACAAATCCTGTATAAATACCATCCTATCTGTATAATTATATTACATATACGCGGTGCGTGCTGTTTGGCGTGCCGCGTATATCCATAATTTTTAGGAAAATATAAAATGCCGTTATGGTTTAATTGGGACATAAAATCTATTGTGCTTGGTATTGCCATAGGCTATGTACTAATAAAATACTTAAAGGTAATATAAATGCCGAGTTACGGAGAAATTGCTGGAACGGGGGCGGGCGCTGTTGTAGGCGGTTCCTTGGGGGCGAAACTGGGCGGTGCCGCCGGAAAGGCGCTGGATAGACTATTAGGCGGCGGGAAGAAGACTAAAAAAGCCAGCGTGCTATATCGCTATGCAGATGAGACGGCGGGCGGTGCGTCTTTTTGGTTCGCGCAAAGCACGGGCGAATGGATTAGGGATTCCGCCGTAGCTGCACAAATGTATACGGCGGCGGGTGGTTCCCCGCCGTCCGAATGGTCGTCAACGGACGGGGGCGCCGTGTACATTCAAAGCGGTTTTGCCGGTGCTGTATACGTAAACGGTACCTACTATGATGCACAACTATTTGGTGTTAATGCAATTGGGAAACGTTTTCGAGACCCACAAACTGGTTACATGTATATGGACGTAACTACTGTGGATGATGCTACGCTGGCGAAGCTCGGCATGACGAATGATACAGGGCTTGCGACAGAACAAGAGCCAGCAAAAGAAAAAGAAAAGGCAAAAGAGAGTTTAAGTGGCAATATTGCTGGCATACCAATCTGGGCGATTGGCGCCATTATCCTGTTCTTACTGCTAAAGCATTGAAAAATATGAATACTTGGAAAGAAACAGAAAAAAATAAGTGGGTGTTTTATGATGAGCGCGGCGATGCCATTGCAAATGTAACTTCTTTTGGCGCGCCGTCCGGCGATCCGCGTCTCGGCAATGTCCTGATTGAGGGACACACAACACAAGCATCTGTCCGCGCGACAATGTTACATACGGGCAAAGGAAGCGCGCAGTATAGAACGGCGGTATTGCCCACACAAAAAACTATTTCGCTGCGCGACCCTGTTACCGCCAGCAAGACACAAAATGCTACCAAACAGGGACAAAAAGCTACGGGCGTTTCTGTGGCGGTCACGGGTGCGACATTGCAAACAAAACCGGTATATTGGTACGTGGCGCTGGGAATATTGCCGGAGCTATATCCGGAAGTGACCGCTTTTCTAAAAGCGCGTGGTATTCCCCAAACCGTAAAGCATCCGGATTACCAAATTCCTGTAAAAATTGTATATAGCTACGAAATAAACACTACTTCTATACTGCGCGCAAGCGACTATGCGCCAATAGACAGTTATCTTGGCAAACCCAAACCGCCAAAAGCGTATCCAGAAAGACAAATTCGCTTGGATGTCTATCCGGATGAAGCAAATAAAATAAATATTTACGCCAAATCTGAGCGCGGTCGTGAAATGGAAGAATACGCGGAAGATTTGACCGAATATTATAAAGCTAACGCCGTGTATTTAAGCGAGATAGCGGAGCAAGAAAAAAAGAGACCGGTTGGACAAACAACCGCCGAGCCGATTTCTGTTAATCCTACTCCGGCAAGCGAGTTAATTAAAAGAAAACAAAGCATTGCCGCTGGAAATACTGCAATACAGGCTGGTAAAGGGATTTCTGGCGCTATTAGCGCCGGAAATCGACTTATTGCCCAAGATAAAGATAAAGAAGACAATAAGTTACCGGAAGCACAACCGTTGTCCGTAAAACCGAATCTTGTAGACCAAGTGGTTGATGCCATTAAAAATTACGGTCTATACCTTTTAATTGCTTGGTTTTTCTTTAGTAAGAAGTAATGGCTTTAACTATAACAAAATCTGTGTTTGGATTTAATATCCCCGTGTATGATGCCAGTAAGCATGGGGAATCCAAACTGGCGGAAAAGCTTGTGCACGGAAAATATATTCTAACATTTACTCCGCCAGATTTGGTGTCTTACGTTGTGAAAAATTTTGACTTACAGTTACCTTGGCATACCAAAGTAGAGGGCGGCGAGCTAACTGTAAACACTATAAAGACTTACCAAAACGGGCAAATAAAAGTGGGCATTACGGTTACAAGCCCCCCGCTTGTCTACTTAGTTGGGGCGCTGGCCAGCTTAGGTTTGGGCGCCTATACGCTAACCAAGGCGGAACGGGTTTTGGAATTACCAATTTCTTATATTATTGTGGGTGCCGCTGTATATTTCTTGGTAAAATTCGGTAAATAAATGGTTTGGATAGCAATATTCATAGCGGCCTATTTCTTGTTAAGGAATAGGCCTATTTATTATACACAACAACATGAAGATATTGAACTTATCCGAGATATTTATAATACCTATAGAGCGGAAATTGACGGGGCGAGTGCACGTTTTAACATTCCTGTCGCTCTTATTGTCGCCATTATCGCTACCGAGAGCAGTGGCGATAAATTCGCGGAAGGAACTGTTGGGGAACGTGGGCTAATGCAAATAACAAAAGGGGCGCTCGAAGACGTAAATAACGCTTATGACGGAACTTGGAAATTTTCGGAATTGTGGAATCCATTCGTCAATATCTATGTAGGTACCGCTTATTTACGTCTATTAGTAGTACGTTGGGGCGATTTGCAAACTGCAATTTGGAAATATAACGGCGCTAAATCCTATTTGGATAAAGTGGATAAGTGGTATACCATTGCAAAACAGTTAGGATATTAAAAATATGAGTACTTATTCCATACGCGAAGCAGTAGAAACGCTAAAAAATAGCAATGTTGAAAAATTGCTAACTGAATACCTTGCCTACCAAGTAGCATCACAGCAAGGCATCCTGAAACAGGAAGAATTATCGCTAAGAACGACAGAAGCGGATTATCTTGCCGCCGAACTTATCCCCGCTAATACTTATACGGCTAATGTGCATTCAACCATGATTGATGTATCCCGATTTCGAGAAGCATCTTTCTTTCTGGGGATGCTCGGCGGCGGCGGCGCC
>DYKV01000134.1 GCA_020722415.1 Anaerolinea sp. | reverse complement strand
TTTGTGGTTTTATCTTTTTACCACAGAGTTCACAAAGCCGGCGCAAAAGTCACCAAGGGGTATATGTATTTATCACTCATTTGATTCCGTATTTCAACAAAGGAACGTTAGATTTATTATCTGCTTCATCCAATTTTTTCTCAATTTTCTTGAGCCAATTTTATATTTCTTTGCATCTTGCGACTTGGCGTTAAATATTTTATCTTTTTGCTGTTTAGTAAATAAATGTTTCCTTTTTGAGGAGCGCTGGATAGGTTTTGCAAAAGGCTTACAAACGATTTCTTAGCAAATTGAGAATTGCTGGTATCTTGTGGATATAAGCGCTTAAAATCAAGTTTATAATTATTCAGCCCTTGGCTTGGACAAACCTCAGAACTGCTTATATTTCAAATGCAAAATAAAATAAAGAAGAAAACGATGCACCCGAGCTGATTGTTATGACAGTTAGTGGACTTCTATTCGCATTACTGTTTTAATCCATTGGCTTTTGGGAATTTGCGGGGATGCCAATTTTAAATTGTAATTTTTTGTATACGCCAATAATACTTCTTCTGTAATTTGATCCTTTGCTAACTCGATGCTTTGTCCGTTACCGCTAAGCGTGATGGTAGAAAAATTGGTTATCCCATAATGCTGCAGCAAATCAAGTAAACGTACCCCGTTTTCTTCTTTATCAAACAGAGTTTCGGTCACTTGCGGTAATGCCTTGATTTCCTGGTATGTAATTTGAATTGGATTGTCATTATTCCTTTTCAGTTTCAGGATCACCATATCAGGCTGGATGGGGATAGTTGGCCGAGGAGTAACCGCTGGAGTGGGTTGCTTTATTATCGGTGTACATCCAGCTATGATGAACAGTAAAAATGTCAATGAAATTAACTTCCACATATTAGTTACCTTGTAATACAATTTGTTGATGCTGTTTCAGCACTTCTCAACAGGCGAAATTGAATTATTTTATAACCTAAAAGGCGGTATTATTATCCCTGTTTTTGGAAAATAATCAATGGCTCGCAGCAGTTTTCATCGGAGATGTTAATTTATGGTAAATGAAGATCCGCTCATTATAATTATGATCACCACTCCTTCTGTCGCGGTGGCTCAACAAATTGCCGAGTCACTGCTGGCAAAACACCTTGCTGCCTGTATTAACCTGATTCCCCAGGTACAGTCACTTTACCGATGGGAAGGAAAAGTTCAAAAAGATGAAGAAGCGCTTATGTTGATTAAAAGCCGTCAATCACTATTTCATTCACAAATTGTCCCATTGGTGCGTCAAATTCATCCATACCAACTGCCCGAGCTGATTGTTTTACCCATTCTGGGTGGCTTCCCACCATATTTGGATTGGATAGTGCAAGAGACTAGTAATCCTTTTCATAATCTCTCAAAGGAGCAATAATCTATGAAAAATGATTTTGATCAGATCATTCCCCGGCGGAACACAAACAGCCTAAAGTGGGATAGCTACCCGGCAGATGTTTTGCCTTTATGGGTGGCAGATATGGATTTCCGTTCGCCTGAAGCGGTCATTGACGCATTGCACCAAGCGGTTGCACATGGTGTGTTTGGATACCCCCTTGGCATTCATCCTGATCCAAAAGAACAAAATGAGTTACGCCAGATCATCGTTGAGCGGATGGCACGCCTTTATCGCTGGGAAATTTATCCAGAAGATATTCTCTTCATTCCGGGTGTGGTGGTTGGTTTTAACCTGGTTGCGCATGCGCTCGCCGAAGAAGGTGGGGAAATTTTGGTTCAGCCGCCAGTGTATCCGCCGATCCTGGCCGCGGCACAAAATGCGCGTATGAGGCGTGTGGAAGCTCCATTAACGCTTAAGAATGTTGGCGGAGATAGCCATATATTGCACTATGAAATTGATTTTGATCAATTTGAAAGGGCGATTAGCGCTCGAACGAAAGTCTTTATCCTGTGTAATCCCCATAACCCGACCGGCCGGGTGTTTAATCAGTTTGAACTGGAACGTATGGCGGAGATTTGCCTTGCACAGAAGGTCATTATTTGCTCAGATGAGATTCATAATGACCTTGTTTTCTCTCCCAACCAGCATATCCCTATTGCAGCTTTAGATAAGGAGATAGCCCAAAATTCTATAACCTTGATGGCGCCAAGCAAGACGTTCAATATAGCCGGTTTGGAATTTTCATTTGCCATTGTCCAAAATCCTCAATTACGGAATCAATTGCTTAAGGTTAGTGAAGGTTTGGTAAGTTGGATAAACAGCTTAGCCTGGGTGGCTGCGAGAGCAGCATATCAAGAAGGGGAGGAATGGTTGCGGGACTTGCTAACATATCTTCGGGGAAATCGGGATTTCCTGACTGATTGGCTAGCAAAATATCTGCCCCAAATCCATTTTACTCAACCAGAAGGGACTTATTTGGCTTGGTTAGATATGCGTGCTCTAGAACTCCATCCAAACCCATTTGAATTTTTGTTGAAAGAAGCCCGGGTGGCTTTGAATGATGGGAGAACCTTTGGTAGCGGAGGTGAAGGCTTTGTCCGGCTTAATTTTGGAACGCAGCGGAGCATTTTGCAAGAAGCATTAGAACGGGTGATTATGGCGGTAGGAAAGCGTTGAAAGATAGCCGGGTTACCTTCTAGTGTAGATGAGAAGTCGAAGAAAGAGATTGCCATGGTTGCAGGCGCTCCCGCCATAGACAGGGGAAGTGCCATACGCAGCGAAGCAACCCCTTTCTCGTTGTTCTTGTCTCTGTGAAGGTAACGAAGCGTTCTCTACCTCAACTTAATGAGGGGATTGCTAAGATCGCTGACACTACCTCAAAAGGGCGGTTAGGGGTTTATTCGTAGCGCAATGCCTCCACTGGCTCTAAACTGGCGGCGCGGTTGGCTGGGTATAAACCAAAGAACAATCCCACAGCGGTCGAGAAGAGGGTGGCAAGCAGGATCGTATCTATGCCGATTGAGGGATTAATGTTGGCATTGTTTGCTGCCGCGATTCTGCCGACCACAAATGAGATTCCCCAGCCTAGTAAGATACCGATTATCCCGCCCACTAGACTTAAGGCGGCTGATTCGGTTAAAAATTGTACCAAGATGTCAATTTTCCGAGCGCCGAGCGCTTTACGCAAGCCGATCTCGCGCGTTCGCTCCGTTACTGACACGAGCATGATGTTCATAATGCCGATACCGCCAACTAATAATGATATGGCAGCAATGCCGCCCAAAAAGATAGTCAGGATGTTGGTAATGGTGCGGGCTGTATCAAGAAAGTCTTGTTGGGTTAGGATAGTGAAATCATCCGCACCAATTTTGGTTTTATGGCGGTAGCGCAGGATTTGGGCTACTTGATCGCTGGCGCTGGGTACCGCATCGGGACTGATGGCTTCAACCATTAATAAATCAACTTGGTCACGGTTACTGCGATGAAACAGGCGGGCTTGGGCAGTGGTGAGTGGGATTAAGACACGATCATCCTGATTCGAAAATGAGGACCCGCCTTTTGATTCGAGAACACCAATTACTCGGAATGGCTGCCCATCTACGCGAATAGTCTCGCCCACAATACCAGCTTTGCGCCCAAATAATTTATCAGCTATATCTGGCCCGAGTAAAGCGACCGATGAACGGCTTAGTATGTGTTCTTCAGTGATGAACTCCCCTTCGGTGGTGTGGTAATTGCGCACGATGGCATATTCGGGGGTGATCCCTTCAACAGTAGTAACCTGGCTTTCGCCGGCATAAGTCACCTTTGCTTGGCCCTGTAAGATTGCCGCTACATGTGCAACCGATGGAGCTTGAAACGGATCACTAATTGCATTGACGTCCCCTAATGTGATCGGTTGCGGATTACGGACATCTGCTGATCCACCCCGAAAAACGAAGAGCAAGTTGGTGCCGATCCCTTGAATGGACCCGGTGATCGAATTTTCGGCTCCTCTACCTATTGAAATCATTGCAATCACGGCTGCGACACCAATCACGATGCCCAATATAGTTAACCCTGAGCGTAATTTATTGCTCGATAAGCTTTCGAGTGCTTCAAAAAAAGAGGCAATGATATTCATGCGTATTCCTCACTTACTATCACTCCGTCACGAATATGGATAATTCGTTGGGCAAGTTTTGCAATGTCAGGATCATGGGTGACGATCAGCAGGGTTACACCACGTTCTTTATTGAGGTAGCGGAGGAGATCCGTGATTTCTTCTCCTGATTTACTATCAAGGTTACCGGTTGGCTCATCGGCGAGGATGATGGCGGGATTATTGACCAGGGCGCGGGCGATGGCGACTCGTTGCTGCTGACCGCCAGAGAGTTCATTGGGCCGGTGATACAAGCGATCTCCCAATCCTACCGATTGTAAAGCTGCGATTGCTAAATCGCGCCGATTGTGGTTTCCACCAGCATACCTCAATGGAAGTTCAACATTTACCAAGGCAGTTGCCCGCGGCAATAGATTAAAACTCTGAAAGACAAAGCCAACTTTCTTGTTCCGAATCTTAGCTAGTTCATCGTCTTTCAATGTGGATACATTTTCCCCATCGAGTATATATTCCCCGCTGGTCGGGCGATCAAGGCAGCCGATAATATTCATCAAGGTGGATTTTCCGGACCCGGAAGGCCCCATAATGGCAACCATTTCTCCGCGTTGGACTTCTAGCGAGAGCCCGCACAAGGCATGCACTTCCACCTCACCCATTTTGTATACCTTGGTTAAATTTTTTGCCTGGATTACTGCGTCACTCATCTCAGCTATCCTTTCTATCGGGTGAGTTGACTTTGGCTAGTTATCTCATTAGGTCTAGTGATTAATTGCCGCCATTGACGAACGGCGGATGACCGTTTTGTTGAAAAGTTACTGGCGGGTTAAGCACCACTAAATCGCCAACTTTTATTTCTCCTTCTAAAACCTGACTGTTTTCATCCGAAGATGCGCCTAAGGTAACTGGTACTGCTTTGGGTGACCCATTGTGTAAAATATAGACTACTCGTTTTCCCTCTACTAAACGAACGGCGCGATTCGGGACTAATAAGACGTCATTCAACTGTTCGACGATAATGTTAGCTGCCGCGGTCATGCCGGGTTTGACCTGTGGATTGGCATCGTTTAACTCGATTGTGACGATGAAATTTACTACACCTTGTTCGATTGTGCCAACGGGCGCGACCTGTTTAACTTTTCCATGATAATCTTTGCCTAAAATGGCATCGAAATTCAATATTGCATCTTGTCCAATTTGGACGCGGTTAATATCAACCTCGGAGATCTCAACATCCACTTGCAAACTAGAAAGATCGTCTATGCGGAAGGTGACTTTACCAGGCGCGACTTGATCTCCGGGTTTTATTTCCACTTGAGTAACTGTACCGCTAAAGGGAGCGGTGAGTCTTGCTAAATTCACAGTAGCTTCAGCAGCTGCAATCCGGGCTTCGGCAGCAGCAATATCTTCGGGCGCCGGCCCATTTTTCCACTTCTCGTAATCCTGGCGGGCTTTATTGAGATTTGAGACGGCGACATCTAAATTATATACATATTGTAAGCGCTTCACCGCTGCATCATAATCGCTCTGGGCATTATCTAATGCCTCTTTTAAATCTTTCCGGGTGGGATCATCCAGCGATTTGTATTTATAGGGTTCAAAAGCGGCGCGGGCTTCATCGAGTTTTTGTTTCGTCTTGTCGAGCGCTTCGATTGGGCTCAGCCCAATCTGGGAGGTTGGGATGGTATAGTTATCTAATTGATATTGGGCATCCCGCACCGCATTGGCATATTTGGTGATCGCTTGCATTGCGTTATTCTTTTGTGTTTCGGCGCTGGTGTATAAATCATCCAAGGCTTGTTTAGCTTGGGTTAAGTCAGCTTGAGCCATAATGATGCTTTGCGGCAGGGAATCGCGGCTTAAGTTTGCCAGTTCTTGTCCAGCTTTAACCTGATCGCCTGTTTTAACGTTAACCTGCTCGACTGTACCGCTGGTTTGCCAGGCCAGAACCGCGGTTTGATTGGCATGTACACTACCGGTACCACCGATGGTTGCGATTAATTGTCCGCGTTGTACCGCAACAGTCTCATATTTACTAGTAGCTTTAGCGATTTGTTGCTGGCGGGTGCGGTAATAAAAGAAAAATACTAATAAAAGGAGAAATACTGCGATTATGACAATGCCCCATCTTTTTTTCATAGATTTCCATCCTGATGCAATTGATTATTTCTTTAATACTGGCTTAAAATTTTAACACAAATTTGCAGAGAAGTATGATTTGAACGTTGTTTCTTATAAAGTTTTTATACAAATCCTGAACGAAAGGTAATTACTCAGGTATTGTTGTTCCGAGCGAAAGCGAGA
>DYKV01000133.1 GCA_020722415.1 Anaerolinea sp. | reverse complement strand
AAGAACATTGTAAGACATAATGGTTGGCAAATCGGTGACATACTCCACCTGTGCTTGCCAGTTGTTTTTAGCGACCAGTTGATTAACATCTTGCAGCAGTTGTCTGCAAGTGGCACAGCCGGTGCCGAGAATTTTAATGGTTGTCAAGAGAAATCTCCTTTTTTCATTGAAGTAGCGCAAGTCTCTAACTTGTGCGGGTAAAACCGAGATTTACTTTACAATATCAGATTGAAAAAGTAACCTGTAATGATAATGGCGATTGCCACTGTGCCGATGAAAATCGCAATAAGTTGTGGTTTCAGCACGCGGCGCAAAATGATCATCTCGGGGAGACTCAACGCTACCACCGACATCATGAATGCTAGCACTGTGCCGAGCGCCGCGCCTTTTTCCATTAGGGCGTGGACAATCGGAATGACCCCCGCGGCGTTGGAGTAAAGCGGCACGCCGAGAGCAACTGCCGCCGGGACACTCCACCAAGCTTCCTTTCCCATGATACTAGATAGTGCGCTTTCGGGAACATAGCCGTGAATCCCTGCGCCGATGGCAATCCCAATGATGACGTACAGCCAAACCTTACCAACAATTTCTTTCGTGCTTTGCCAGGCGATTTGGAAACGTTGAGTCCAAGTGGGTTGCTCGGACAGAATCGCACCCTTGCCAACCTTGATTTGCCAGACGAAATCTTCCACGTAACGTTCGAGCTTGAGTTTGCCGATGATGATTCCCGCCACGATGGCTATCGTTAAGCCAGAGACGAGATACAACCCTGCAATTTTCCAGCCAAATAGACCGAACAACATCACTAGCGCCACTTCATTGACAACAGGTGCAGAAATCAGGAAGGAAAAAGTAACACCCAACGGGATGCCGCTCTCCACAAATCCGATAAATAAGGGAACAGCAGAGCAGGAGCAGAACGGCGTGATGATGCCCAATGACGCCGCCAATATGTTCCCTACGCCCTCACGTTTGCCGCCCAGCCAGGCGCGGGTCTGTTCCGCGCTGAAGAAGGAACGTAATAGCGTGATGAGAAAAATCATGCCGCTCAGCAGCAGGATAATTTTAGGCACGTCATAAAAGAAGAACGCCAGCGACTCGCCCAAGTGTGAGCCTTGCGACAGGGCGAGTAATTCGTAGGCAATCCAATTTGCAAAAGATTGAATTACATTGTAGAGCGCAAACCAGATCATGGCGGCAGCTACTACCAGTCCCCATGTTCGCAGGTCTACGTTGGAGAAGGGTGTCTTTTCTTGCTTTGTGAGGTCAGTTTGCATTCGTAAAATCTCCTTTGAATTTGTACCGCGACATTTATGTCGCTTTTGCGCTGCGGAATAAATTCCGCGCTACGATTTATTCGTAAAATCGAATATAGTTTTTCAAAAAAATTCCCGTATCTCAAGACCCTAAAGGTCTCCTTTGCAATCCAAAATACGTTTCAAGTCTGGCTTGGCTGCAAATTCAGCCTTTCGATTTGCGAGAAAGACCTTTAGGGTCTCAAATTCCCTACAATTTTATGAGGGGAACTTCATGCTCGCCCGTGCAGCGAGGGCAGGTACAGACATTGGCGGCGGCGGGCGGCGTGGGGCGAATCCCCGTCAGCATGCGCATGGCATCCATCACGCCGAAGATTTCGGGGTGTGCGACGCGGTAGTAGATGTTCAACCCTTCCCGACGCACTTCCACCAAACCTGCGTCTTTCAAGACCATCAACTGTTGTGAGATGTACGCCTGACGGTAGCCAAAGGCAGCTTCCATGTGGCAGACGCATTCCTCTCCCTCGCGCAATAAATCTAAAATAGCCAAGCGGACAGGGTGCATTAGCGCTTTATAGAGTTTTGTTTCTTGTTCATAGACGTCCATCAGCTCACCTATATTCAAATTATTGAATAAGTATACTCGCATCGCCAATTATGTCAAGTAGGAGTTTTGTTAGAATTTTGTACTAACCTAAGCTGCCAGAATGCGGTTGGCTTTACAAAGTCCCTAACGGGCTGTGGATGACGGAAATTTTACAACAGGTGATAAATGGGTGTATCAGAATCCCTTGTTTATAGATTTTTGGAGTAAAATCTCTGCTGCAGCCATACAGTTGTCCATTGATTGTTGAAACATTGTTTTGTCGTCTATATCCAATTCGAGCGAGCCATCACCCTGACGATAATCATAAATCCGATAATAAATGAATAGCATACTTTTATGACAACCTTCATCTAAATATGTGACATCCATGACTGAAATAAAACCATGATTATCGTTATCATCGTGGCAAGAAGGTGTATAGGTAACAAAGGAGAAGAGGTTTTATGCAACAGATTCCCAGTGATTTCTTGGCAATTGATCGAAGATTAAGGGCACACATTCCCAGCGATGAATTAGAGCATCGTAATCCGAAGACCCGAGTGTGTGATTTTGATGATGTACTCATCCCTCTGAATCCCGAAAAGGCAATGTTCGAGGCTTCACGGTGTATCCATTGCCCTGATCCAGCGCCTTGTGTCGTAGCTTGTCCGGTACACAATGACATTCCTTCTGCAATGTGGTTAATAGAGCAGGGTCAATTTATCGAAGCGGCAAAACTCTACCGTCAAACCAGCTCATTCCCGGAAATTTGTGGGCGGGTTTGTCCACATGAACAACTTTGCCAGGGTTCATGTGTTCGAAATAAATACGATGAACCGGTTCTCACTGGCGCATTAGAAGCTTTTGTGGCTTGTTATCAACGGAAGACAGTCGGAGTTGAGATTCCGGTTGGAGACCCGACCGGGAAAAAAGTTGCCGTGGTTGGTGCTGGACCAGCGGGTTTGGCTTGTGCGGAGCAGCTCCGTCAGAAAGGGCATGACGTCACGATCTTTGATCTCAAACCCTCTCCTGGTGGTTTGTTGGTTTATGGTATTCCCAATTTTAAACTTTCCAAAGAAGTTGTTTTTGCTCGCTGGAGTGATTATGAGAGGGCTGGGGTTAAATTTGTCGGGAACACCTATATCGGCAAAGATAAAACTATTGACGATTTATTTAATGAAGGATTTGACGCAGTATTTATCGGTGTGGGTGCAGAAATTGATGCACCTATGGAAGTGCCCGGTGAGGACTTGCCGGGAGTGTATAAAGCAACCGAATTCTTGGCGCGCGCCAATGTGGATTTACAGCACTTGCCCGAGCACATGCGTGAACGACCAATTATTGGTAGGAAAGTGGCTGTGATCGGGGGTGGCGATACCGCATCAGATTGTTTAAGAACCGCTCTGCGCTTAGGAGCCGAGGAAGTGATGTGTCTCTATCGCCGCACTGAACGAGAAATGCCAGGTGGCCGCCATGACCGTGAGTTAGCCAAAGAAGAAGGAGCGGTCTACCATTTTCTGACCCAACCCATCCGGTTTATCGCCGGGCCAGATGGTCATCTGGAACAGATTGAATGCATCCGTATGCAATTGGGCGAACCGGATGCAAGAGGCCGCCGCAAACCAGTTCCGATTGAGGGAAGTAATTTTATTATTGATGCGGATACGGCAATTCTGGCTTTAGGTTACTGGCCTGATCCAGTTATTGGCGATACAACCCCTGGGTTGGAAACGAAAAATTATGGGTTATTTGTGGTGGATAAAGAAACTGGTGCTACTAGTCGTCCGGGAGTATTTGCCGGCGGTGATGGTGTGTCTGGTCCTGATTTGGTAGTCACTGCCATGGTTGCCGGTCGCAAGGCTGCTGCTGGTATCCATCAATATCTTTCTAGTAAGTAGCGAGCGAAAAGTCTCGTTACCGTCTCTCCTTCCTCCTTTCGTTGCCGTGGGCGATCCTGTAATTACGGGATCGCCCATTGGTTTTCAAGGTGAGGTATAATACCTTGCCGTTCTCTCTGTTGGATTGGGCGAACGGAATTTTCTTACTTACCTGGATTTGGTTATGGATATTGGCAATGTTCAAGCAGTAGATATTGATGGTCAGATGCGCTCGGCGTATTTGGATTACGCCATGAGTGTAATCGTCGCCCGGGCATTACCCGATGCGCGGGATGGATTGAAACCAGTCCATCGGCGAATATTATTTGCTATGAATGATATGGGATTGCGGGCAAATTCCCCTTACAAAAAATCTGCCCGTATTGTTGGGGAAGTATTAGGAAAGTATCATCCACATGGCGATGCAGCCGTCTATGAAGCCATGGCGCGTTTAGCCCAAGATTTTTCAATGCGTTATCCACTGGTGGATGGGCAAGGCAACTTTGGCTCTATTGATGGTGATGCTCCAGCCGCCATGAGATATACCGAAGCGCGTTTGGCTGAGATAGCAGAAGAAATGTTGACCGATATTGATGCCAATACTGTGGATTTTGTTGAAAACTTTGATGGTTCATTGAAGGAACCGGTGGTCTTACCAGCCCGTTTGCCCAACCTACTACTTAATGGTTCCGCAGGTATTGCTGTGGGGATGGCAACCAATGTTCCACCGCATAATTTGAGCGAGATCGCGGCGGCAATTAATTACTTGATTGACAATTATGATCAAATAGATGAATTAAATACGGAAGACCTACTCCATTTGGTGCCTGGCCCCGATTTCCCAACTGGGGGATTAATAGTTGGTGTGGAGGGTATTCGGCAGGCATATACTACGGGGCGGGGGCGAATCGTTTTGCGTGGAAAGGCGCATATAGAAGAAAATGGCAATAACCGAAATCGGATAGTGATCACCGAGATTCCTTATCAGGTGAATAAATCCAGCTTGATCGAACGAATTGCTGAATTGGTGCGCGAAGGAAGGTTAGATGACATTTCTGATTTAAGGGATGAATCGGATCGGCGAGGGATGAGCATTGTCATAGAATTGAAACGCGGCGCCCAATCACGGAAAATTTTAAACCAATTGTATAAATACACTCCCCTGCAAACCACCTTTGGTGTGCAAATGTTGGCTTTAGTGGAGGGAGAACCGCGCTTATTAACCCTAAAGCGAGCCTTACAAGTCTTTATTGAACATCGACGCGAGGTGATCACCCGCCGCTCCCAATTTGAGTTAGATAAAGCGCGTGCCCGTGCCCATATTTTGGAAGGTTTGCTTATCGCGTTGGCGAATTTAGATGAAGTTATTCTCACTATCCGCCAATCGCCGGATGCCGAAATAGCTCGAGAACGGCTTATGAACCGTTTCAAACTCACCGAAAAACAAGCTCAGGCAATTTTAGACCTTCAATTACGTCGCCTGGCGGCATTGGAACGCCAAAAAATAGAGGAAGAACAAAAACAAACCTTAGCTCGGATCGCGTATTTAGAAGATCTCCTAGCCAACCCGGGGAAGATACTAAAGGTTATAAAAGAGGAGTTAAATACTCTTGCGCAGAAATATCAAGATCGCCGGCGCACCCATATTGCATTAGATGCCAGTGAAAATTTTGATGAACAAGACTTGGTGCCTGATGAGGCTATCTTAATCAGCATCACCGAAAAAGGGTATGTTAAGCGCACTCTAACCAAAGCATTTCGAGCCCAAAGCCGAGGAGGAAAAGGAGTTGCTGGGCACGCTACGAAAGAAGAAGATGAGGTGATCTTGATGATACCAGCCCGAACATTGGATACAATTTTATTCTTCTCCAATCGTGGAAAAGTCTATTCGGAAAAAGCTTATCAAATACCCGATTCTGAACGACAAACTCGCGGTATACCAATCGTGAACGTTATCGGGTTAGATAACGGTGAATTGGTCACAGCGATAGTAGCAGTCCCCGATTTCTCAGCGGCACGCTTTTTGACCCTAGCAACCCGGAAAGGCCGCATAAAACGGATGCCTTTGGAAGAGTTTGCATCCGTCAGACCTTCGGGTGTGCTGGCGATAAATTTGGAGGAAGGTGATGAATTGGGCTGGGCGCGTTTAACCCACGGGGATGACGAATTAATATTGGTAACTGAAGGCGGGCAAGCGTTGCGCTATTCAGAGCAAGAGGTACGTCCCATGGGAAGAACTGCCGCTGGGGTTGCGGCGATTCGATTAAAAGCGGGAGATTATCTGGCAAGCATGGAAGTGGTCGAAAAAGAGGGGCTATTATTTGTCGTAACCAGCCAAGGTTTTGGCAAGTGTACCCCACTCACCGAATATTCTTCCACCAGCCGGAATGCCGCAGGGGTGAAGACCATCAATCAAGAAGCGATGAAGAAGATCGGCAAAATTGTTGCCGCGCGGGTGGTGCAGCCAACCGACGACCTTACATTAATATCCGCAAACGGGGTGATTCTGAGGACAAAAGTATCTGCTATTCCTGTAATTGGACGGAATTCGCGAGGTTCAGCTATTTTCAAGGTGCATGCTGGGGATAGCGTCGCTTCGGTGGCTCGGATTGTTGA
>DYKV01000132.1 GCA_020722415.1 Anaerolinea sp. | reverse complement strand
ATTGTGCATGGAAATAGCCGTTTTTCAGAGGATATCGATCTTGACAATTTTGGTTTAAGTTGGCAGGAGTTTGCTGAGCTGATCCAGAAGGTGAAGCTGTTTTTAGAGCTGGAAGGATTCCTAGTGGAGATTAGCATGGTAGCGAAGGATGCCTTCCACTGCCACCTGAGATTCCCAGAACTGCTTTTTGAGCAAGGTTTATCACCACACCAGCAGGAGAAAATCATCATTCAACTGGATACGGTAGCTCAAGGGTACACCTATACGCCTGAGGTCAAGATTTTAAATAAATTTGATGTCTTTACTGAGATAAGGGTTACGCCGTTAGATATTCTGCTGTCACAAAAGATTTTCACGGCAATTAACCGTAAACGTCCCCAAGGGAGAGATTTTTACGATATCACATTTCTATTTAGTAAAACCAAACCAGATTTTGGATTTATAAACCAAAAGATGGGTATTACTTCTCCTGAAAGATTACGTGAGGAACTACTTATCAAAACCGAAGAGTTTGATTTCGAAGCCCTGGCAGGCGATGTTGCCCCATTTTTGATAGAGAAGGAACAGGTGCAGAGGGTTGTTAAATTCAGGGAATTCTGGAAGCAGGTGGAGATATCCTAATGAGGAGGGAATCTTCTCATCAAGTTTTACAAGAAAAAGGATACCTGCTTTGTGGGAATGGTGAACGCGAATACATAGAGGGGTTACGCGCCGTGAGTGCCAATTCATAGCATATTCCCCGTTATCAATTAAGCCATTCAAGCCTGAGTACAGCGCCCGTCTTCCTATTTGGTGTGCTTGCTGTCCTACATTCCAGAATATCTCACAATGGCAGACAAAAACGCCAGCTCTTCTCTAACCGCGTGTCTTTGGAATAAGTTTTCACCATGAGGTGAATTGAATTGAATATTTACCGGGACTTATGTTCCCTCAATTACACCCAACCTTTTACATCCAGAAAGATAGTATTAATGAGAATACTTGATGTGTTTTAGGAGATCTGGTAGATGAACGAAGCCGATGCGATTGCTCAACTGAAAGCAGGAAATATTGCCGGGTTGAAAGCCCTGATGGATATATACCAGGTGCAGGCAGTTCATGCTGCTATACTAATTACTCGAGAGCGGGCAATGGCAGAAGATATTGTACAAAATGCATTCTTACGAAGCTTTGAGCGAATTACGCAGTTTGATTCTTCACGACCCTTTGGTCCCTGGTTCCTACGCATGGTAATCAACGATGCACTTAAGGCAGCGAGCAAGCAACGGCGAAAGATCTCACTTGATACTGATGAAGAGGAGATATATCAACAACTGATTGATACACTGGACGCAGGCGAAGACGAGCCAGAGGATCTTGTTCAACAGAGTGAACTGCGCCAGATAGTTAGCGAAGCGCTTAGCAAATTATCACCCCAGCAGAGAGCTGTCATTGTCCAGCGTTACTATCTGGGTTTGAGCGAACGTGATATGTCCAATGTACTTGACCGCGCACCAGGAACTATAAAATGGAGCTTAAATTCGGCACGCAAACGGTTAAGAGCATTACTCCTACCGTTCATTGATTGAAGGAGATGAAATATGAAAGAGAAAAACCAACCACATTGGGTCATAGCAAAAATTGTCGAACAGGAAGCACCCGGAATCACAATTGATCTATGGCCACGAGTTCAGGCAAGAGCAACTTCACCGGCTGTTAAAACGCATAAACCAATCATCGGCTGCTGGAAGAGGCGACTCGCTTTTGGCCTGATGCTCATTTTGTTTCTGATCGGCTCTCTAGCGTTCGTACCTGGAGTCCGGGCTTTTGCAGAAGATATCTTTCAACAGCTAGGATTCGCATTTGTAAATACCGACTTGTACGATCAAACAACTTTACAGTCATCAGTGGATGTAATCAGGATAACCCCACCAACGTCACTCAGTCTAGCCGAAGTTCGGGCACAAATACCCTTCCCATTACTAGTGCCCACCTGGCTGCCGGATAATTTAATCTACGTCCATAGAAGTATCCAAAAATATGATCCACAAGAAAATGAAGGAAGTGGATTCAAAGTAGAAATTGATTATGGACGGACCCCTGATTTTAACCAAGAGAACGGTGTATTGTTCCTGAGTGCGAACGATGGGCCAATCCCCGCACCATATGTGTTAGCTGAATCAAGGAGTCAATCGGTAACCGTTAATGGCGTGCCGGGAATTTATGTACATGGTGGCTGGCAGAGCGATGGTAGCGGCGATCCAAACACCAGGATGGGGGATTTGCTTTGGGATGACAATGCCGATGATGCCTACCTTACCTGGTCGCAGGATGGGGTTACTTATTTGCTGGCTGCACATAAACTAATGCTTAACCTGGACGACATGCTTCGCATCGCGAGTTCCATGCGCGGAGAATAAATTAAAAATGATGGTAACATAAATTACTATGAGTGAGCGAGGCGCGCGAATGGCGCGCCCCTTTTTATTTATAAGGAGAATTTACCAGCCATCGACTGGCTATGGATCAGGTGGTGGAAATCCCTGCTGGATGACTTTGTTACCTCCCAACGAGATCATTTCCCCTATTCGGACAATCATTTGTTACTTTCAGACTTTTTAACCGATATACTAAATGATTATGACCGAATCGTACGATATACACGAGCTTATAGAACGCGCCCGGCAAGACCCTGATGCTTTTTCCGCTCTTTATCGGCGTTATTTACCACGGGTCTACCGCTATTTGTTCATTCGGCTAGGTAATTCACAAGATGCTGAGGATATCACGTCTAAGGTATTCACCGAGGTACTGGAAGGACTGATCAATCAGCGCTATCGTGAAAATGGAAAATTTGCAGTATGGTTATTCACTATTGCAAGGCGCAGGCTGATTGATTTTTATCGTCAGCGCCCCGCTGTTTCACTTGAAAAAGCTGCACTTTTTGATCCTGATCCATTCGATCAGATTCAATTTTCTGATAATAAAACTCGTCTAAAAGAATTACTTTCACGATTAGATGAAGATAAACAAGAACTAATCCGACTGCGCTTTGCCGGTGGGTTAAGTTTCGCGGAAATTGCTTCTCTAGAGGGCAAGAGCGAATCTGCAGTCAAGATGATGACTCATCGTATCATCCACTGGCTGCGTGAGAATTGGGAGGATAAGAATGTCTAACATGAATGGGACACTTCCACCAGAACTGGACGCTGCGATTACCGAGTATTATGCCACTCTCGAACCATCGTCCTCGTTTGCAGCCCGCCTGGAACAAGAATTGCGCCAGCGCCAGGGTGTATTGCTTCAACACAAAACCAAACCCCGATCCCATTTTTCGTGGAGTGATAAAAGAAAAATCGTGCAAACTTTACGTGCTCGACCCATTCTAACCCTGATCGTCGTTCTTATTGTCTTATCTTTACTAACCGGAGTGGCTTATGCAATTGGCAGGTTGACCGGCTTTGTCCCCGGATTTGGCTTTACTTCGGATATCCAATCGGTATTCCTGCTATCAAAACCAGTTGAAATTATCACCAAAGATGTAACACTAAGAGTAGACAAGGCGGTAGGTGACGAGAGTAAGTTCTGGGTAAATCTGACAGTATTGGGACTGTCTGGTGAACAGGATTTTATTCAGGCTTTTGTTTCCTTGCCAAATGGCGAAAAGATACCCATGCAAATGAGCAGTAGCACGACTGTTGATTCTAATGGTGTAAACTTGACTTACATTTTTCCACCTTTGCCTACAGCTACCTCTGATTTGATTTTATTTATTGAAAACCTGGGTGGCAAGAATTTTAGGGTGCCTATAAAATTGCGCCTGGCAAAACCAGGTGAAATCCTTCCATCTGAGCCGAAACAGTCAGAGCAATTGAGAAGCAAAACCTATGATGGGGTTACTCTGGTTCTGGACCATATCTCCCCGGCCAGCGACAAAACTGTATTTCAAGTTTCTCTTCATTTTGATAAACCAGGCATGTCGCTCAACAGCGATTGGAATGTTATTCTGACCGATCAAAATGGCGCAATATATCCAGCCGTCGACATCACGCCAGTTATGATGGATGGAAATACCAAGATTTTCCAAACCTTACCCTTCTCCGGAAATGAGCAACTAACGGTTTCATTGAACGTTTTTCCCAACGCGAAGGAATTGCCTGTGTCAATTGATTTCTCGATTTATGATGCCAAAGGATTCCTGTTCGATCCAGGGACAGAACCGGTGGTCGGACAAACATGGACATTAGACGAAGTTATCCAGGCTGGAGGTTTTTTTCTTCGGGCTGTAAGTGCCTATCTTGCATCCCCTACGGAGCTGCGCTTTGAATTTGAGTCAGCCGAGAACCTGACAGGGGTCATGTTGTACACTCCAGATCCCTTGCTCCGCAGTGCTGATGGTGGTATTCCTCAGGCAAACGGGAAGATCTCGGCGGGGTTGATTTTTGAGGAAATCCCATCACAACCGTTTGAAGTGAAGGTGATGCGCATATACTATACGGCGCATGGTTCTTGGGAGATAAAATGGAAGCCTCCAGCGGCACCTCAGGGCAACATTAATCAACCTGCTCCATCATCTGCCCCAACCAAAGAAGCGTATACTACTCCAACACTAGCCTCTACAAATCCGATCTTGCTCGAGGTGCAGAGGCTGGCGCAGCAGTTCGATGCACCTTTCCAGGAAGGTCCAGCTTGGATACATGTGATGACAGAGAAAAAATCGAATCCTCAGTCTGGTCAAACTTTCCCTCCGCCTTATTTGATCAGCGAACAATGGCTCGAGACGGATTCCAATGGTTACGTTATTCGAAGCGTTTGGATAGATAAGGATGAACATGGAAATACGATTCAATTGTCAGCGACCGTGGGCGATTATTCGGTCAACTTCACTTCCGGTGATGCGGGTTTCAATGATGGTAAACCTTACCGTTTTTCTGCTGATAGATTTTCTGGTGATCTGGAGCGGGCAGAACAGTTTGATGTCTCCGTTACTCGAGAGGAAACAACCTGTGATAATGGGCAACCCTGCATTGTCATCACATCGGTAGAATCTTTCTCCCAACCAACACTGCTCGCAGGCGAAACACAAGCATTTATCGGATCTGGCATTAAAGGTTGGATTAACTTAACAACAGGTCAACAGATCCAACTCCAAAAATTCTTGCGATTAGAGGATGGAACGAATAGGGTAGAATACACCGAGCGCTATTTGCTAGTTGAAAAAGTTTCTTTACCACCACAGGAAATTTTGGATATCCTGGCCAAAGTGATCGTGCCTTGATATCTGGTTGTCTTCGAAGCGGACTGCTTGAGCAGTCCAACCAAGTAATCCTGGATGTTATGGGTTTCAGTCAGACGCACATATACCAGCGTTAGCTGATCGCGCGCATTCTCCTAGCCAAATGAATGTAAGATTTTTCATGCTGTATGGATGATCCAGGAGGTGAATTGCTTCTTGGGTATAGTCGAACAGTTTTTCGGGTTTCTAATATAGGTTATATAATTTTTATAACTTCTCAGGCATGTGAGTCAAAAGTCTAGTGAAAAGATGACAAAAGGTTCTAGACAAGGAAATCGGAATATTTGAAAATCAAAGGCGTGATGTTCATTCAAATTCCACGCCACGAAGAAGTTCATGCAGCCTATCAACAGGGCTAAGACGCAGTTATTGCAATGGTTGATCAAATGGCTCAAACCCTCCTCCTTCTCGCTGAAAAGGTGCAAGCTTTGGAAGATCGGTTAGCAAAGAACAGCCGCAACAGCGGTAAACCGCCTTCCAGCGATGGATTGAGCAAGCCAGCTCCCAAGAGTCTGAGAAAACGGCATGGCAAGAAAAGTGGTGGGCAGCCTGGGCATGCAGGGAGTACGCTGAAAGCGGTGAGCCATCCTGACCGAGTGGAAGTGCATCGAGTTCATTGTTGTCGACACTGCCGGGCCTCGCTGGAGGGGATTGATGCCGAAAGGGTTGAGAAGCGGCAGGTATTTGATTTGCCGCCGGTCAAGATCGAAGTGACCGAACATCAAGCTGAAATCAAGCGCTGCCCGCACTGTGGTGTAGTGACCCGCCTTGATTTTCCCGAAAAGGTTACCCAGCCTGTCCAATATGGGCCGGAGATCAAAGTTCAAGCAGTATACCTAAACCGGTATCGGATGATTCCCTTGGAACGGGTAGAGAGACCTTGCCAGAATTCTATGGGCAGGGAATGATGGCTAAAATGTTCTGGAGGCATTGCGCCTGGCTTATGCCAGTAAAACTTATCTGCTACTTTTCGTTTCCGTATCTGCCTGAGTAGTTTGACAATATCACATTAAACATTTGTTCTATAAAACTCTATGCTTTCTGTCATTGCAAGCGAAGCGAAGCAGTCT
>DYKV01000649.1 GCA_020722415.1 Anaerolinea sp. | reverse complement strand
GATGGCACAGACCTTGAAGAAATGAGAGAAGTCAACATGAACAAATTTGCACTTGCTCAACGCTTCTTTGTAATTGTGTTCTTGTTATTAAGCGGTTGCGGTGGTAGCCCCGATGTGCAGGTTATTGAGTTAAGCAACAATACTGTTTCTTACGATGAAACTATCCATATAAATAATTGTGGCGGGAAAGCAGATAGCGAGCAAACGGCATCACGTTCTTTTGCCACAAACATTGAAGGTGGAGCAGAATTTTCGGCGGGGTATCAAGCAATTGTCGAAGGCGGCATTTCGGCAAAATACAGCCAATATCGAAATGTTACAAAAAGTCAAAAATTAATTGCCCCGCCTGGAACAAATATGGAATTTGTTTTACGATGGTCTGAAGAATTACATGCTGGCAACGTAACAGTGAATGGCGCAACTGGAAATTATGAAGTGCGTGTTCCTGTAGCCGTTGAGCAAGTTTCAAGTCAAGATTTGGGCGGGTGTGGCGGCGGTAGTGCGCCAGTACAGCCGCAACCAACATCGTCAAGCGGCGCAACGGTTTTACCCTCCCCTACAACCTCATCATTCGTGCCGTCATCGCAAAGTGATAGTCCCTTTCGAGAACACAAAACAACGCCAATTGTTGGCACAGGCGTTCTTGCAAAAGGTACATATTCCGATGGTATGGCTTCATTCAGCGAATCAGATATTTCAAGTCACCTGAATATACAGCGAATAAGACTTGAAGAAAATCCTGATGGTTGTGGCATAGCCTTTCTGAGCGCAGATAAAATATGGTTTGGTTCTTCGGTAAAAACTACTCTTACCATAAACGATTCTGCGGTAGGCACAATTAACCAAGCAACTGGAAGACATGGATACGTTTTTGACGTGCATATTAACAGCGGCGACAAAGTTTGTGTAACTTATTTTGAGCCGTCTGGTTTTCAAATTATATTTGGACCAGATATGTATTACCATTACGACAGTTATTGCTATCGTGGTCACTGCTAAAGGCGAAAAGCGGGCTAACACAGCGT
>DYKV01000648.1 GCA_020722415.1 Anaerolinea sp. | reverse complement strand
CCCGCGGGTGGAGAGCCAAGTAACATCCGACGATCCCCAACATCTGCCGAAACGAAAGGAACACCGCAGGCCCAACTTTCAAACAGTTTTAGCGGAGAGCGGCCCCGAGCCGCATCGTCGTCACGCACTGGGTCAACTGAAACATCTGCCAGCCGATAGTATAGCGGCACTTTATCCGGCGCTACTCGTCCGCACAGGATTGTTGCATGGCTCAATCCCATGCGTTGGACTTCCGCTAGCAGGGTATTGTAATCATCTCCTCCGCCAACAATCAACAGTTTGACCAATGGTTCGATTTGAATGACCATCTTGAAGGCTTCGAGCAGTAGTTCGATCGGGTGACTGGAAAAACTAATACTGCCGAGAAACAAAACCACTTTTTTCCCTGTTAATCCCAGCTGCTCTCTCAGTTCCTGTATTGCTCTTGGCGCCGGAGTAGCAAAACGCACCGGATCTACTCCATTAGAAATGTAGAAAATCCGCTCGGCTGGTACTTCGCTCTTGACCATTTGGTCGCGGTTGTAATGAGTATTGGTGGTGATGAAATCCACCCAGTGGGGCATTCTTTTTTCAAAAAACTTCACTCCCAGGCGTTGCCACTGTGAACCGAAATGTCCCGAACCGGTTTCAGAGTCATCGCAGTCGAGGAAGACCTGGCGGCCTTTCAGGTACTTTGCGAGAATACCTGCCAGGCTATTCATTGGATGAGGTTTGCCAATATGGACGATATCTGCCGGGATGGTCAACACGGCACGACTGAGTTGCCACACGGCCCGGGCAGTTAAGAAAAACAATTTAGAGGCCGGATAGTAACTTTTTACATTTCCAATCTTACGCACGTGCATCGGAGCCACATACCATACGCGCACCCCTTCCACTTCAAAGCGATGATTCTCAAGACTTTGATAATCGGGGTGCAATGCGGCAATGGTCACCTGATGACCGAGGCGCGCTAGTTCCCGCGCTAATGGATAGTATCGTCCTAACCCACTGGGGCTTTCCAAATCTTGGGTGAGTAGAAACAG
>DYKV01000647.1 GCA_020722415.1 Anaerolinea sp. | reverse complement strand
TCTCGCTTTCGCTCGGAACAACAATACCTGAGTAATTACTTTTTATTTATAATAAGTATAACCGTATTTTGGGTTATTAGGTAATATATCATGGCTTTTTATGAGAACCTTTCTTTTCTGAAGTAAAAAATGCCGCTGTCTTTTATGAGACAGAACGAGATTATCGAGTCGCGGGTTTATATTTTTAAAAGGATAAATATGAAAAAATCGTTCGAGATGTTTTACGGCAAAACTGCATTGATTAGCGGTGGTTCAAGCGGCATAGGCTTTGCTTTAAGCCGTCGCTTAGCAGAAGCGGGCGCCAACGTATGGATGCTTGCCCGAAAAAAAGCCAATTTAGAGATCGCCTTAGCTGAGTTGCCTCAATCCGATCACCAACATCACGGTATCTTAGTGGGCGATGTTTCTGACTGGGGACAAGTGATTCAGCTCATTCGGCAAATGAAAGAAGATATTGGCATCCCAGACATAGTGATCAATAGCGCTGGAATTACCCAGCCGGGTTATGTTCAAGATTTACCCATTGATATTTTCCAGAAAATGATTTCGGTGAACTATCTGGGAACAGTATATGTCATCAAAGCGTTGTTGCCGGATTTCATCGCCCGCGGTCATGGTACGATTGTCAATATCTCTTCCGTGGCTGGTTTTATTGGTGTATTCGGATATTCGGCTTATGGTGCGTCGAAATTCGCCGTCCGCGGCTTCTCGGATGTTTTACGGGCAGAATTAAAGTCTTTTGGTATTCAAGTATCGGTAGTCTTTCCCCCGGATACGGATACCCCACAGCTTGCCTATGAAACGCCGTTTAAACCACCCGAGACGCGAGCGCTTTCCAGCAGTGGCGGATTGCTTACTGCCAATCAAGTTGCCGAGGCGATTTTACAAGGTGTAATTCATAAGCAATATATTATTCTCCCCGGTGCTGAAGCAAAATTACTCTATCATTTGAATAATCTATTAGGCAATGCAATCTATCCGCTCATGGATTACCTCATCCGCAAAGCTCGCGCCTCTAAAACGTAATCAACAA
>DYKV01000646.1 GCA_020722415.1 Anaerolinea sp. | reverse complement strand
CGGTTGCGTTCATAGGTAATTTCCTTTCATCTCAACTATACTCTGACTCATACTACCCCATCGGCATGTGATGCTTCGCGGCGTAGTGACCGGTGATGTAGTGATACAACTGCCGCTCCAGGTCGGTCGTTATTCACCAGCTTGCGCCAAAAAACGGCGATATAAATCTTCCGAAATAAAAAAACCGATTTCGTCACGCAAAGCGGTCATGGCATCTTTTAGCGATTTGATCCGTCCATGTTTCTTGGCGTTCAACAATACGCCAAGCATGCCGACTGTTTTCAACCCCAAATCCTTTGCACGTTCCCGCCCAATTTTCTCATCCATGACCAGTAAATTAATTCCCAAGTCAATTGCCAGAGTGATGGCTTCTGCTTCACCTTGATGCAGATCCAATAACAATGATTGCGCAAGTGGTTTATTCTGTATTGCTTTTACTTTCAACCAACTTTTGCCTAGCGCTTGACGAATTTCAGAAGCGCCTTTGAAACTGGAATCAACCTTAAGTTCTTCAAGAACAGTCTGCGGAATGAAAATTTCATCAAACTGTTCTTGAAGCAAATCCAAATGCCCAATGACAGCCAGCCCAAGAACTGGAGAGGTATCGCTAACTGCTGGCATACGCGATGTCATCCTGTAAATCTGTCTCGTCATATTGGCGCGGAATATTGCGTTTGCCAAGCAACACTCCAAACTCCAACACGGTCATCTCGGCAAGTTCAGAGGCTTTACCCAAAGACAGGATTCCCTGCGCATACAAACTAAGAGCCAATTCTATTTTCAACTGACGCTGTTGTTCCTTGCGCGGGATTCGTATTGCGCGTGCCACGGTATCAGGTATTTCTATTAGGATAGTCATATTTCACCTCTCAATTCTCCGTCATTGCGAAGGCGCTAGCCCGAAGCAACCCCATACAATGTATTGAAGATTGCTTCGTCGGGAAAAGCGCCCTCCTCGCAATGACGTAACAATTTTACCCCATCGGCATGTGATGTTTCGCGGCGTAGTGACCGGTGATGAAGTGATACAACT
>DYKV01000645.1 GCA_020722415.1 Anaerolinea sp. | reverse complement strand
TACCTGGTTAGTCACCTTTAGCCGACTTCCCCAAACCGCCAAATGCAACCAGCATACAATCTGGCTGAACGGTGACTGCCTATTGAGAATCGCTGGCTTTTGTGCCTGATCAATCCTCCCCAAAGCCCAAAAGATTTCTCAATCAGTTTCTTGATGCCAAAAGAACCATCAAACCCCGCTGGTCATTTTTCCCAGTAAAAATTCTACAATGGAGAAATCCAACTCATTATCAATATCCCATCCCTCGATGGGGTCAATTTCAAACATATAGGGGCGTTCTCCTAAGCGGTTGCGATGCTGCAGCAAAGTGGAGGGACTAAAAATATAGATGCATGAGTTTTCCATATAGACCGGCGGTAAATCTTGTGTTTGAAGGAGGATAGCCGGGTTATGGTTTAAAGCCCTCCCTAATTGATCATATAGACGCACCTGTAAACGGGTGACCGCAAAGAGGGAATCATAAGCCGGGGTTTTACTTAAGAAAGTTTGAATCGCTTTTTGAATTGTAGCTGCTTTGAGTAACGGGTTTGTGCTATGGGTCTGCAAATAAAAATCAGCTTGAACTTGACTAATATCAAACGCTAAAATCTCATTCATCGAGATTTCGTCGGCCCGTAATTCTGGTGGCCGAAGGATTAATTTCACCGTCGGAAAATGCTCTCGAATGCCTTCTATGATCGGTTCACTGTCTGTATCTACCACCACCTGGCTGATTTGTGGGCAGGCTAGCAAACTTTCCAGTATGTAAGTGAAAAGCGGTTTACCAGCCATCGGACGGTAGTTTTTCCCCGGTACGCGTTGAGAGTGATGTCGCATGGGGACAAGGGCAACGATTTTGGGGGGATGGGCCATTTTTTTCACCTGTCTAAGCGATTATCTAAATTGAGGATTATTTCCAAAAGATTTTCTCTGCCAACGTTTATGACTGTCACTATGATTATAACGAATTATCGAGGTTTGAGGGTGCAGCGCTTCTAACTAGTTTGACAATGTCACATTAAACATTTGTTCTATAAAACTCTATGCTTTCTGTC
>DYKV01000012.1:4681-34870 GCA_020722415.1 Anaerolinea sp. | reverse complement strand
ATAACTCATTAACCCATTTTCTCTTCTTACGTGACGGATGATGTATAATCTACCTATCTGGAGGCATTAATATGGAAATTACTTGGTATGGTTTGTCGTGTTTTCGATTATCGGAGAGGGGGATGGCAAGTGTAGTTACCGATCCATATAACCATCAAGAGGTGGGGTTTGAACCGCTTAAATTAAAAGCGGAGATCGTGACTGTTAGTCATAATGCCCCAGGGCATAATCACCTTCAAGCTGTAAAAGGAAAAAATCATGTTATTAGCGGTCCCGGTGAGTATGAAATTGGTGGAGTCTTTATTACTGGGGTACAAACCAATGGAAACACGAAGAAAGATACCAATGAACCAAGGAATACTTTGTATGTCTTTGATTACAATGGAATAACCATCGCTCATCTTGGCGACATTCGAAGGGTTCCAACTCAGACCGAAGTGGAGGCGCTTGGTAATGTGCATATTGCCCTCGTGCCGGTTGGTGGTGGGGGTAGCTTGAGCGCTGCAAAAGCAGCCGAGATAGTCAGTGTCCTCGAACCGGGTATCGTTATCCCGATGCATTATCAACTACCAAACCTCAAGCTAAAATTAGCTCCGCTAGGCAAGTTTTTGAAGGAAATGGGCATTGATGAAGTGGAACAACATGATTCTCTCAAGGTTGCCCAATCTTCTATCCCTGAAGAAACCAAAATTATTGTTCTAAAGGCACAAACTTCCTCATGAGGATCACATCATGGCTGTAAAATTAATAATGACGTGGGATATCCTTCCAGCAAAAGAACAAGAATATTTTGAATATATGGTCCGAGAATTCATCCCGGGTATCCAAAAATTGGGACTGGAACCTGCGGATGCCTGGTTTACGGTTTACGGTGATCAACCACAGATCATGACCGCTATTCGGAGTGCAAACCTAAAAGTCCTTCAACAAGTTCTAAACTCCAGTGAATGGGAGCGGATTACCGCTCAATTGCTTGATTTTGTGGAAGAATTGAATTACAAAATTGTAGAGGATCGACCGGGCTTCCAATTGTAAAGCCTGTTGTTAAATATGACTTCAGTCTTTTCTGATAAATTGTTGACTTGGTATCAACAAAACAAACGCCTGCTTCCCTGGCGCGACAACCCCCAACCTTATTTAGTATGGATTTCCGAAATAATGCTCCAACAAACTAAAGTGGAGACAGCTATCCCGTATTTTCAACGTTGGATAGACCGATTTCCGGACATTGCCACCCTTGCCGAAGCAAACCAATCGGAAGTATTACAGGTTTGGGAAGGCCTAGGATATTATGCCCGCGCTCGCAATCTCCATCAAGCTGCCAAAGTGATCATGGAACGATTTAATGGTCAACTCCCTGAAAACCCAACCAAACTAAGGAGTTTGCCTGGAATCGGCGAGTATACTGCTAATGCCATTGCATCCATTGCTTTTCATCAAAATTACCCAGCCCTTGATAGCAATATCAGCCGGGTTATAGCTCGATTAATAGCATTGGATCTACCCGTGAGCGATAAAAATGCGAAGCAACAAATCCATGAATTCGTCTGGGTTCAGTTGCCCAATGGAAAAGCAGATCAATTTAATCAAGCCTTGATGGAACTTGGCGCTTTGATCTGTACGCCGCGTAAGCCAAATTGCAACCAGTGTCCACTGATTAGCGAATGCCAAGCGAATCAACAAAACCGGCAAAATCAAATCCCCCGCCGCATACCGAAAAAATCCCTACCCCATTTGACTGTAACCGCCGGGGTCATTTGGCAAGATCGGCGAGTGCTTATCGCCCAGCGTCCACAGAATGGATTATTAGGTGGGCTTTG
Source organism: Anaerolinea sp. (assembly GCA_020722415.1). Taxonomy (GTDB): domain Bacteria; phylum Chloroflexota; class Anaerolineae; order Anaerolineales; family UBA4823; genus UBA4823. Next base: position 33,050 of record DYKV01000012.1, on the reverse strand, counting down.
GGAGTTCCCAGGGGGAAAATTAGAAAAAGACGAATCACTGCACAGCTGTCTGCTCCGTGAGCTAAATGAAGAATTAAATTTGCCTGTAAACATTGAAAAGAAAATTGGTGTTTACTATCACGCCTATACGCATTTTAAGATCACTTTACACGCATTTTGCTGCTATCCTGTCTCTCGCTCTTCTCCCCTTCCCTTAAACCATCAAGCACTTTATTGGGCGGAACTAAACGAATTAGCTCATTTCCCAATGGGTAAGATAGACCGCCAGATCGCTCACACCATATCTAAGGAGTCAATATGTTTATCATAGACGCACATGAAGATCTCGCCTGGAATATTCTCACTTTTCAGCGAGATTACACCCGATCTGCTGAAGAAACCCGCCGCAGAGAAGCCGGTACATCTATCCCGCAATGGAATGGTGAAACCCTACTTGGCTGGCTTGATTTTCAAACCGCCCATGTCGCGGTTATATTTTCCACCTTGTTCGCCGCACCTTTGCGTAGAAAAATGGGAGAATGGGATACCCAATGTTATCGGGATCCACAGGAAGCCCAAAAATTATATCGAGTTCAGGTTGATGTATATCGTGCCTTAACTTCCCAGCACCCTGATAAATTTCAACTCGTGTACACAAAAAAAGACCTCACCAATCTTCTCGATCATTGGCAGAATCAGCCTGGCCAACACCCTGTTGGATTGATTATGTTGATGGAAGGTGCGGAAGCTATCCTTAATCCGGCTGAGGTCGCTGATTGGTGGAATTTGGGGGTAAGAATAATTGGTCCTGCTTGGGCTGGCAATGCTTTTTGCGGCGGGACTAGAGAACCAGGACCATTGACAAAATTAGGATTTGAATTATTAGACCACATGGCGGACTTGGGTATGATCCTAGACCTTAGCCACATGGATGAAATAGCTGCCCGGCAAGCCTTAGAGACCTACCCCAAGACCATCATTGCCTCACACGCAAACGCTAAAGCCTTATTAAATGGCAGTGAATCCAACCGCCATCTTTCTGATCAGGTCATCCAACATATTATTGAACGAGGTGGCGTCATCGGCGTTGTGCCTTACAATGTTTTCTTAAAAGAAGGGTGGAAAACGGGTGACAATCGTGCCGAAATAACTTTGAATTATGTTATTGCCCAGATAGACCACATTTGCCAAATCGCTGGAGATGCTCACCATGCCGCGCTTGGCACCGATTTCGATGGCGGCTTCGGAAGGCAAAGCGTCCCGCTCGAGATCGACACTATTGCAGACTTACCAAAAATTGGCGACCTATTACAGAACCGCGGTTATTCCCATGCAGATTGTGAACAAATTTTGGGAAAGAATTGGCTTAATATCTTAATGCAAAACCTTCCTGATTGATCAATAATAAGGTCGAAAAGATGGAAATTCAAGCTAATAACAAGATAAAACGCCGTGTTCGGAATGGAATAATCTTCCTTACCATCGGACTACTCGTTTTTCTCATCGGAATTAAGCCAGCTCTTTTTGGACTTGACCGTAGTCCGGTGATTGGCTTTGTCCAGATTACAATCTTTCTGGTCGGGTTAGCCGGAATATGTATAGGCGGCATCGTGACCATAAACGCACTCTGGAATGGTAAACAACGTTCGATCATTGCCGATATCGGCTATCGTTTGGTCAGCACGGGCTATGTGATAACTGCTTTAAGTGGAATGGCGGATGTATTTGGAATAGGCAGCCACCGATTTCCAGAAGTGCCATACTTTGGGCATGTTCAGGCTATCGGAGTAGTCCTTGGCCAGATAACCATTATAATCGGCATGCTTATAATGATACCTTATTCATCAGAGTAGGCGGCAATGATCATCACTACCCTTTAGCCAACTGAAACCCCAACACTTGTAGCATCTCCTCATTAGTGGCGAATTTAAAATCTTCGACTCCCAATTCAGCAGCTTTCGCTTTTTCCGCAGCAGTCAATAAAGGTAAATCAGTTTGGGTAACAACGGGTTGTTTGAGTGCTTGGAGTCGGTTTTCCACTTTTTGGAAAATTTCCGCCGGGTTATCTTTTGGTTTAGTCGTTTCTAAAAACTGCATCACGGCTTTTGCACACCTCTCTCCATCCTTGCGGGCAACACCTACCAATCCGCTACTCGCCTCACGCGACCAACCAGCAATAAATACGCCTTCGATCGGTTTTCCAGCATCCGGATCGAAGGCTTCGTACGAGATGTCTTCCACTGGAAAGCGGGGATTAGGATTCTTAACGAATTCGTTCCATTGTACCGGTAAGCCAAATTTCTCATCTACTTTATCCCCAATGCAAAAGATGACGGTATCAACATATAAGTTACGTCGTGAACCCAATAATTTAGCCCGTGTATCATTATTTACTCTTACCAAGGTTGTATCTTCGATTTCTAAGCCAGTCACATATCCTTTATCTTCACCAAGAATCCGGGTTGGAGAGGCTAAAAAATCAAAGCGAAAGCGTGTTTTCGAAACCGCGGGCAGTGCCTTTGGTAATGCAGCCAGGATGTTCGCCTTTGCGCTATCAGGATCTTGCCCAACAGCCAGCATAATTGGTTTTGCTCGGCGGATTTCTTCATCAAGAGCATCTAAATCAAGATTAGCAATGATATATTCCATCTCTTTTTTATCGAATTTCACCTCTGCTGGTCCCCGTCGGGCAACTGCGATCACCTCATCAATTTTTTTCGTGCGGATCAACCAATGGGCAATATCGGTCATCACATTGCCGACTCCGACAATTGCTGCTCTGCGCCCGATATAAATATCTTTATGGCTATATGGCGGCAATTTATTGTAATGATAAACTATATCTTTAGCGTGATACACCCCTTTTGGAATATTTTCTCCGGGGATTCCAAGCCACTTTGTGCCTTGTGCACCAGCGGTTACCAAAATCGCATCAAACCCCATGGCTTTGATTTCATCCAATGAAATGTCCGCTTCCTTTCCAACTACCACATTACCAAAATAATGAACGGTTGGCATCTCCAAGATTTGTTGAAATTGTTTTCGCAGACCTTCTTTCATTTTGATCTTATCAAAATAAATCCCATACTCAGCTAAGCCTCCCGGTTTGATATCGCGATTGAATAGCACCACCAGGGCGCCTTGTTCGGCTAACATACGGGCTGCATACAATCCCGCTGGACCTGCTCCTACTACAGCAATTGAATAATCAGCAATTGGTTGGGATTCCATTAATTCCTCCATGAGCCTCTTATTGGCTACTGCAACAACCCATAATTATAAAATATTATGTGGCTTAACAACTTCACATTGATTATAAACAAATGTGAGGTATATCACAAGTAGAAATATCACCATTATTGCAGAATATCCTCCTCTCATGGTATTATTCAGTGCCGAAGATCTTGCTGGGAGTTGATATGTCTGAAAATATTGTCAATATTATTTTAGCTAATGGATTACAAGTACTGTTAAAAGAAATCCATACCGCCCCTATTATCAGCCAATGGATTTGGTACCGGGTGGGTTCTCGAGACGAACCCAGTGGTAAAACCGGCATCGCCCATTGGATCGAACATATCCTCTTCAAAGGAACGGAACGTTTCCCAGCAGCCATGTTGGATAAAGCCATTTCGCGAGAGGGTGGTTCGTGGAATGCGATGACCTATCTTGATTGGACAACTTGTTTTGAGATAATGCCAGCGGATAAAATTAGCCTCACATTGGAACTAGAAGCAGACCGCATGGTTAATTGTCTTTTCAATCCTGATGAAGTCGAATCGGAACGGACGGTGATCATTTCCGAACGCCAAGGTAATGAAAATGAACCGCTCTTTCGGCTAAATGAAGAGGTTCAAGCGGTAGCCTTTCGGGTACATCCTTACCATCACGAAGTAATTGGCGATTTAGCCGATCTCAAAACCATGCAACGGGATGACCTTTACCAGCATTACCGCACTTACTATATTCCTAATAATGCTGTATTAAGCCTAGCCGGTGATTTCGAAACCGAAAAAATTCTTCAGCAAATCGAACAGCTCTACCAACCAATTCCTCCAGGTCCAACCCCGCCGCGCTTGAATCGCCCTGAACCGCCTCAACAGGGAGAGCGACGGGTTACTGTTGAAGGCCCAGATGATACTACATTTCTAATGATAGCCCATCATGTTCCACAAACCACCCATCCCGATTTTATCCCTTTGCTCATCCTCGATAGCCTACTCACGGGACCCAGTAATCTCAACATTTTTGGCAGTGGAATTTCAAACAAAACTTCTCGGCTATATCGTGCTTTAGTCGAAAATGACCTTACCGTAAGTGTGCATGGCGGAGTTGGGGCAACGATTGATCCTTTCCTCCATATTATCACGTGTATTGTTCGCCCCGAAAAAACACCGCAAGAAGTTCTGACGCGCATCGAAGATGAAATCTCCCGCATTCAGGATATACCACCCACCAAGGAAGAGTTGCAGCGGGCAATTAAACAAGCCCGCGCCTTGTTTGCCTATGGTACCGAGAGCATTAGTAATCAAGCCTTTTGGTTGGGTTTTTCTTCTATGGTTTCTAATTATGACTGGTATTTAAGCGTGCTTGAACAATTGGCTGAGGTATCACCTGAATCAGTTCAACAAGTTGCTCAGAAATATCTCCGCCCCCAAAACCGTGTTACTGGATTTTATATTCCTCAATCCAGCAGCCAAATCCAAATCCACACCGAGAGTGATTAATAATATGAGCTTTTTCATTTCTTCTCCTTCAACAAGCCACAAATCGTTGCCAAGCGCAGCAGATATCAGCCGAGTGGAGCTTCCCAATGGGATTGTTATCCTTGCCCGCCCAAATTTCAATAGCCCCTCCATTGTTTTCAACGGGTTCATTCAAGCTGGGAGCCTAGCCGATCCAGAAGATAAACTCGGTTCAGCAAATTTCACCGCCGCATCCTTATTGCTCGGAACGCAAGAATTTGATTACCAAACTATTTACGATAAGCTTGAATCGGCTGCTGCCAACTTAAATTTTGAAGGCGGCACGCATGTCACCAGCTTTGGCGGACGCTGCCTAGCCGAAGATTTTGAAATGCTCATCCAATTATTCAGCAGCGCATTGCAAAAACCAGAATTCCCCAAGGAGCAGGTTGAGCGGAAACGAGCTCAATTGATCACAAATTTGATCTTGCGTTCCCAAGATACTGCCGAAATGGCTTCCCTTGCCTTCGACCAGACCGTGTTTGCTAATCATCCATACAGTAAACCCGAAGAGGGTTACATCGAAACAATCCAAAATATCACCCTCGAGGATTTAAAACAATTTCACCAAAAATATTATGGACCCCGAGGAATGGTGATAGTAGTCGTAGGGGCGATTGAACCCCAAAAAGCGGTTGAAGTCATCGCTAGATATTTTGGTGATTGGCAAAATCCTCACCAACCTTCCCCAATTGAGCTGCCAGTTCTCTCGCCCATGACCGAAACAATCCAAAAAAAGGTTTTTATCGCCGGCAAATCACAAGTGGATTTAATCATTGGATCAGTCGGACCGCATCGAAAATCTCCTGATTACATGGCTGCATCATTAGGAAACAGCATACTCGGCCAATTTGGTATGATGGGGCGAATTGGAGATATCGTTCGAGAAAAGGAGGGATTAGCTTACTATGCTTATTCCAGTCTGAACGCTGGTATTGGTCCAGGGAGCTGGGTAGTCGCCGCTGGTGTTGCGCCGCAGAATACCCAGAAGACAATTGACTTAATCGTTAAAGAAATCCGTCGGTTTGTAACTGAAAAAGTAACCCAAGAAGAGTTGGAAGATAGTCAAGCCAATTTTATCGGCCGGTTACCCATTTCGCTCGAATCTAATCTTGGTGTTGCTTACGCAATTAGCAATTTGGAACGGTTTGAGCTGGGATTGGACTATTACCGCCAATATGAGGACCTCGTGCGTTCCATCACAGTTGAGCAAATTCAAGAAACAGCCCATCATTATTTGGATCCAGACTGTCTTGCGATCGTTTTTGCCGGAAGTCTTACGTAAAATCATCAGAAAATGATTATCCGAACTGGAATTGACCTTATCGAGATAGAGCGAGTAGCAGCTGCGCTGTCGCGCTACGGAGACCGTTTCCTCCGCCGTATCTTCACTCAACAAGAGATCCACGACTCTCAAAATAAGCCCGAATCCCTGGCGACCCGTTTCGCTGCGAAAGAAGCGGTTTCCAAAGCTTTGGGCTGTGGGATTGGAGAAGTTGGATGGTTAGATATTGAGATTCTTTCGGGTATCAATCGTCAACCTTATTTAGTCCTTCACCGTCGCGCTCTTCGAAGAAGCCAACAACAAAATTTATCCACCTGGTCAATCAGCTTAAGCCATAGTCTCCACCAAGCTGCAGCCATTGTTGTGGCAATTGGCGAACAAGACTCCGCGTGAGGGTAGTAAAATCGCGCTACACTGCTCATGGTTAATCGCTGCCTAATGAGAAAAACCCCCGTAAAATTTCAACTTTACGGGGGTTATGTCTTCTCTCTGGGCTTTTCTGACTAAACGGCACCCATTATTCTAATTTCATTATTCGCCGCGAGGTTGATTTTCTGAAGGTGGTGAGGTGATTGAATGCTCCGTTTTTTGCAATTTTCGCCGTTTCCGCAGCAAGCGGAAAAATCCAGTTAATGGCAGGACAAATACAACATAGAGAACGATTAATATCGGCAGGACGAAGATCACCAACCAGATTGCCAAATTCACAATGAATTTCATTGCATTAATTAACGCTTGCAAAGCATCCCGGGCAACGCCTACTGGTTTCCATCCGGCAATACTTAATGGTTCAACAGCTTCTTCGGCGATTAATTCGGTGCTTATCGCAGAAAGAGCGGCTGACTCCCGATAATACTTCATTTGCCCTTCAATAACCTCAATCTGTTCGCGAACCTGGCTTAATTGGTTATATACACTCAATACATCTTCGGTCGAGTAAGCCTGATCCATTATTTTGCGCAACTGATCTTCGGTATTCTTCAAATTGCGTAATCGTGACTCAAGGTCGGTATATTCGCTGGTGATATCTTGGCTTTCAATATTTTCGGTTCGCGGCAACTGGCTTGATAATGCTTTGATTTCTTTAAGGGCATCGTTTAACTTTTCAGCAGGGACACGAATTGTAATCGTGGCATGCGGCAGAGATTTACCGCTTTGTGACTTGGTTTGGGTAAGGTTCGCTGAGACAACATATCCGCCCATTCGCTCAGCAATCTGGGTAATCTTATCCATCGATTCAACCGGATCCTTTACGATGAGGGCTAGATTTGCATTCTTGATGACCATTCGATCACCACTTGTAGCTTGAGTGGAGGTGTAATTATTTTGAATCTCAGGCGCATGTAGTTGTACTGCAGCACCGCCAGTTGGAGGTTGATTCAGCCGAGCTTGATCAGCGCCTTCAAGAACATTTTTTTCCATCGGGGCTGCCGGCTTGGCTGCACAAGAAGTTAAAAGGATTATCGTGATCAATAACAACCCAAAAACAAGAGAAATATTTTCGCCTCGAATTTTCGATTTCATCTTTTCATCTCCTTTTCTACTTTATAGACGAGGCAGAACCCGTTTTGTTCCAGCTGCCTTACCAACCGCCAGCCAGCCGTTGAATATGGCGGTGAGGTAAACCAGCCATCCGCATTCGTTCTTGTACGCTTTGAATATCGTAGGAAATTCGATGATTTTCCCAACGCATTGTACTGGTATCGAATATAGCATACGAAGCACGCGCATCGCGATCGCGCGGTTGACCGACTGATCCGGGGTTCAATATCGTTCGCGGGATTAGCTGAAATGATTGACCAGCAGAAATCAAACTTGCTGTGGGCTGACTCTCCCCTTCTGCTAAAAAGAATATTGATGGTAAATGGGTATGCCCAACCAGGCAAAAATCAGTCTCAAAATATTGAAAGTTTTCTCCAGCAGTTTGGGAATCCAAAAGATATTCCCAGATTGGTTGGCGGGGACTTCCATGGACTAATGTAATTTGATCAATTATCACCCTCGGCGGTAATTGGCGTAGAAAACGAAAACTGGCATCGGTCAATGCAGATTGCGTCCAATAAATCACCTTTTTCGCTTCATGATTAAACGCTTCGGTTTCAATTAGCTCCAACACCGCTGCATCATGATTGCCCACAACACAGGTCAAATTAGGTAATTGACGAATACGTTCGATGCATTCATTAGGATCTGGCCCATATCCTACTATATCCCCCAAACACCAGACCGCATCAAATTCACCTGCATCAGAAAGCACACTCTCTAGCGCAGTTAAATTGGCATGAATATCGGAGATTACCAAAACACGCATTTATTGAATTTCTTTATCGGTTTCAAATTCGAAGAGCAGTTTTTCCCCACAATGAATTTAACAATGGGTACTCTGCTTTCTATCATAAGATAGATACACAAATTATACTCTCCCAAACCATTTATTTCAGTTCTATTTTTAAAATCGTTTTTAGGTGGTCTCCCAAATTTGATATAGCGCCAGATTCCCTTCTCTTCCATCCGAAGAAAAAGAATTTCTAATGATAAATCCACTTTGTTGGGCAAATAACGCTAATTCCTCGATAGTGAAATGATGCGCATAACGTAATCCAAATCCCCCTTCTTTCCAATCTAGCAAATAATCATTTTCCTCTACTTCTTGCGAAGATAATCCCACCTCTTCCCATTCATGAATTCGCTTTCGCTGCCGTTCGCTATTCAGAAATTGCCAAACCGAGAAGATAAACTTTCCGGGCTGAGTCTGGGTAGAATTTCTTGCTAGGATTTTATGGATGGATTGGAAGAAGCGTAAACGATATTCCTTACCAGGAATATGATGTAAGACAGCAAAGGCTACCACAACCTCAAAATTATTATCTTTTATTAACTTAAGCCAATCAGATCGGGTAATATCTGCATGGTAAAAACAAGGCGAGAAATAAGCAAAATAAGGAGAATTTTTCAATCGGGCTTGGGCAATCTCTAATAACTTAGTGCTGAAATCCAAGCCGATGTATTTACCCCTAAATCCATTACGATATAACTCCAGCGCTAGTTCTCCATTTCCACAACCTAGATCCAATATAGAATGATGGGAGGTTAGTGACGGAATCAATTGCCGTATTCCCGGTTGAATTTTCATGCGGGTTGATGAAAACGGAAGCGCAAAGGTCTGGTAAAATTGTTGATTAAGTTCAAGCAATAATTTAATGGTTTTTTGTTCCACAAGGTCATTATAAATGGATAAAGAAGTTTGGCAAGCAGCTCGACAATTTTCTCCTCAAAAAATTTCCCTCGCCTTCAAAATATTGGAAAAAGTCAAGCAAGGCATTGATGTAACTGATGCATTGCGACAGAATCCTCTGCCCGATGGTGGATACCTGGGAAAAAACGTCTTGGTTGCTGCTTATCGCCAGATGATCAACAACGGTGTCTGGAAAGATGATCCGGATCTATTAGCCCGCATCCGCTTAAAACCAATCCGCACCCTATCCGGTGTCACAACCATTACCGTCCTTACCAAGCCCTATCCCTGTCCAGCGAAGTGCGTTTTTTGCCCTACAGAACCAAATATGCCAAAAAGCTACATCGCCGATGAGCCGGGGGCTCGGCGGGCAGTCGAAAATAACTTCGATCCATTTGACCAGGTCACTTCCCGGATTGAAGCGTTGTCTTCTGTGGGTCATCCTACGGACAAAATTGAACTGCTCATTCTGGGTGGTACTTGGAGCGTTTATCGGCGCGACTATCAGGAATGGTTTATCAAACGCTGTTTTGATGCAATGAATGAAGAGGAAAGCGCCAACCTGGAACAAGCTTTCAAAATCAACGAAAAAGCCACCCATCGGAATGTCGGATTGGTGATCGAAACTCGACCGGATGAAATCACTCCGGCGGAAATTGCCTGGCTAAGGTATTTGGGTGTAACCAAGGTGCAAATGGGGGCACAAAGTTTTGATGATGAGATTTTAAAACTCAATCGGCGTGGCCACACAGTTGCCCAAACTCTGCAAGCTGTTTCTCAATTGCGGGCAGCTGGATTCAAAATCGTCCTCCATTGGATGCCCAACCTACTCGGTGCCACACCTCAATCCGATCGAGTTGATTTTCAAAGAATGTGGGAAGGCTTTTGCCCCGATGAGATAAAGATTTACCCCACTCAGTTGCTGGAACATACGGAATTGTATAAAATTTGGCAAATGGGAGGCTATCAACCGTATTCAACCAGAGAATTAATTGACCTGATTGCCGATATTAAACCAACCATCCCTCGTTATTGCCGAGTCAACCGGATCGTTCGCGACATCCCATCTACTTATGTGATTGAGGGAAACAAAGTGACTAGTTTACGGCAGGATGTACACCGAGAGCTCCAAAAACGAGGTACCCATTGCTCTTGTATCCGTTGCCGCGAAATCGGGAAAAATAGCATTGATTACACCCAATTGGTCAGCGAGGAAATAATCTATCAAACCGCTCATGCAGAAGAACACTTTCTTAGTTACAACACGAGAGAGGATCGTTTAGTGGGCTTTTTACGTTTATCCTTGCCTTCCAGCAATGCGCCAAAGGTTGGGATTGATGAGATAGAAGGAACCGCCATGATCCGGGAAGTGCACGTCTATGGTCAATCTCTCGAAGTCGGTAAGGATTTGCCAGGTGCAGCTCAACATATCGGTCTGGGCACTCGCCTATTAAAATGGGCAGAAAAAATTGCTGCTCAACATGGTTATAAGCGAATGGCTGTCATTTCTGCCATCGGAACCAGACAATATTATCTTAATCGAGGATTTCAGCGCGGTAGGTTTTATTTACTGAAAGAAGTGTCAAAATGAATCAACCCATCTTTGGCGGTATTGAAATTGGCGGCAGTGAAACCGTTTGTGCAATAGGTTCCCCCCCAGCAAATATCCTCAAAGAGATAATTTTTCCCACCTCCTCGCCCTCGGAAACTTTTACTAACATCCTTCAATTCTTTAAAAGCCAACAAAGCGTCTATGGAAGAATTTCGGCACTAGGAATTGCTTCTTTTGGACCAATAGATTTAAATCCTCAATCGCAAACCTACGGTTATATCCTCTCGACACCCAAAAGCGGTTGGAGCGGTTTCGATGTTATCACCCCGCTTCAAAAAGCCTTGGATATCCCGATCATTCTCGACACAGATGTCAATGGCGCAGCTTTGGGAGAATGGTTGGCTGGTGCCGGAAAAGGATTACATACCATTCTCTACATAACAGTCGGCACTGGTATTGGAGTAGGTGCAATATTATCAGGCAAGATATTTCATGGAAGCAATCATCCCGAGATGGGTCATATCCGCGTACCTCATGACCCTATAAACGATCCCTTCATCGGCGCTTGTCCTTTCCACGGTGATTGTCTGGAAGGATTAGCCAGTGGTCACGCAATGGAATTACGCTGGCTCACCAAACCTGAAAACATACCCGATAATCATCCCGCTTGGACATTAGAAGCGCAATACTTAGCGTATGCTACCACCAATCTCATTCTCTCGTTTAGCCCACAACGAATCATCCTTGGAGGAGGAGTCATGCGGCACGCGGGTTTGCTTAATAGAATTCGACGAGAAACCACAAAACTAATCAATGACTATGGCGCTATCGGAGAAAGAGAAATTAGCAGAATACTAGTAGAACCGATGTTAGGAGATCGAGCTGGTGTATGTGGGGCAATTGGATTAGCCGCTCAAGCTATTTAATAGTATTTGTTATTTTAATGGTTATAATGTTTATAAATTGAAATATTTTGCTCATTATTGCAAAAAGATGATGATATTAAGACGCTTTGCACCTGCAAGTTAGGATAGGTATCCCTTGTCAATATCGAGAAACCCAATGAAAATATGACCAGAGAAACTATATCTAAACACCAATATATGAAAGGGAGTACAAATGAGCGCATTAAGAAAAGAGCTAGCCCGCCAACCATTCGAATACCGCAAATTACAGCGAAAGTTTCCTGTCCCATCTGATATCGAAATTGCTCAAGCAGCTGATTTAAAACCAATTACCCAAGTAGCTGCTGAGTGCGGTTTATTACCCGAAGAGCTTGAACTCTATGGAAATTATAAAGCCAAAGTAAAATTGGAAGTTCTCGACAGACTAAGAGACGTACCCAATGGTATTTATGTTGATGTTACTGCCATTACACCGACTCCATTAGGTGAGGGAAAAACGACCACCACAATGGGCTTGAGTCAAGCACTCGGAGCCCATTTAAAGAAAAGCGTTTTCACTTGCATTCGGCAACCCAGCCAAGGACCAACATTTGGAATCAAAGGCGGCGCAGCCGGCGGTGGATATAGTCAAGTCGTTCCTATGGAAGATTTCAACCTGCATCTTACCGGCGACATCCACGCTATCACAGCGGCTAACAACCTCCTCGCAGCCGCGATTGATGCCCGTATGTTTCATGAATCCTTCCAAACTGATGAACAACTCTTTAATGCTCTTTGCCCACCCGATAAACAAGGCAATCGTCGCTTCTCTCCTTCCATGTTAAAAAGATTAAAAAAGTTAGGTATCCATAAAACCGATCCCAATGAGCTCACCCTAGAAGAGAGAATTAAATTTGCCCGTCTGGACATCGATCCGGATAGCATTACCTTCCGCAGAGTTATTGATACCAATGACCGCTTTTTACGGGAAATCATGATTGGTTTAGGTCCCGAAGAAAAAGGGATGACTCGCCGCACCGGTTTTGACATAACGGTTGCCAGTGAAATCATGGCAATCTTAGCTTTGACCACCGATTTAGCCGACATGCGGGAACGCCTAGGGAGAATAGTCATCGGCACTTCGAAAAAAGGCGATCCAATCACCGCCGAAGACCTTGGTGTCGCTGGGGCAATGACAGTCTTAATGAAAGATGCCATCAAACCCACTTTGATGCAAAGCCTTGAAGGAACCCCGGTCTTCGTCCATGCTGGTCCATTTGCCAATATTGCCCATGGCAATAGTTCCATCATTGCCGATCGCATCGCCCTCAAATTGGCCGATTACGTTGTCACTGAATCTGGATTTGGTGCCGATGTCGGAATGGAGAAATTCTTCGACATAAAGTGCCGCTATTCAGGCTTGATCCCGAATGTAGTTGTTTTGGTTGCGACGGTACGCGCCCTGAAAATGCACGGCGGTGGACCCGCAGTGGTTGCAGGGAAACCTCTCCATCCTACATATACAGAAGAAAACCTTGAGCTGCTCAAAGCCGGATTAGGCAATTTACAACACCACATCCGCAATGTGCTTAAGTTCGGAATCCCTTGTGTGGTTGCCGTTAATTCATTTGCAACCGATACCCAGAAAGAAGTTGAGCTCGTGCGCGAAGCAGCCTTAGAAGCTGGAGCTGAAGATTCAGTAGTTTGCACCCACTGGATGAACGGAGGTGAAGGCGCAATAGCACTCGCCGAAGCCGTGGTAAAGGCTGCTGAAAAACCGAGCAATTTCAAATTCCTCTACCCCTTGGATCTCCCCATCAAAGATAAAATCGAAATAATCTGCAAAGAAATCTATGGTGCCGATGGCGTGGAATATTTGCCAGAAGCGGAGAAAAAGATCGAACTATATACTCGCTTGGGATTCGATAAATTGCCTTTATGCATGGCGAAAACCCACCTGAGCCTCAGCCATGATCCAAAACTGAAAGGAGTACCTAAAGGATACAAAATCCCAATCCGCGATGTTCGTGCATCCGTTGGAGCTGGCTTCCTTTACCCATTGCTAGGCGAAATGCGCACTATGCCCGGGTTACCCACCCGCCCCGTTTTCTATGATGTTGACTTGGATTTAGAGACCGGTCGCGTAGTAGGTTTGTTCTAAAATAAACGAACATTCAAAAAAGGCTACAAAAGGGTGCACCCTTTTGTAGCCTTTTTATTGGCATAAGGATTGCACCTCACCTAATAAATCTGTAAGGAATCTTTCACCAACTTTACTCTATAATATTTCTTTGCAGGGAAAGAATGCATGGATCTTCCAATCTATCCCATGCTTTGTATTTAGCCGAAATATGGCAAAAATTAATTTACTGGTAGACGATCATCCCAACCCTTCCGCAGGAGGCGGTACTAAGGTGACAGAATCAATCCACGATAACCAGGAAGTAAATAGCAACACAAAAACGCGCCAGCTTTTGCGACAATTCAGCCAATTAACCCAATTCAATGTAGAAAATGGAAACAAAGCCGCCCTTCCACAAGTATTAGAAAAAATCCTTCGTTTAGCCATTGAGACCATCAAATTCGAGACCGGCTGCATTTATACATTTTCCCAAGATAATTCGATCCAATCCTCTACTTGGGTTGCCTCCCTTTCAACCAATCAGCAAAAGTCATTGATTGAAATCGGAGAAATTGTTGCCCTTAAAACAGCGCAATCTCAAACAACTTTATATATACCCGATATTCGTGAATGGTCGGACAAACCAAAAGAGATAAAAGAGGAATTGGCGAGGAAAGCCATTTTAAGCGTACCTATGCTTTGGAATGGCCAACTAATGGGAGTTCTCCAATTCTGGGACAGCCAAGGGTTAGATTACTTCCAAAGTGAAATAGCTGAGTGGATAGACCTCATTGCTTACCAAACCGCTGACTTGCTCCATAATATTGCAATACTGGAAACAGAGCATCAGCAAAGGATATTGGCTGAAAAGTTGGCATCGGCAGCGGCTACTCTGACTTCTTCTCTAGATTTGAACTTTATCCTCGACAGCATTCTGCGCCTTTTAGCGGATGTAGTTCCGTATGATAGCGCTTCAATAATCCTAGCTGAAGAGGACGCATTAATATTAGTTGCTCAACGCGGCTTGAATATTAACCCCACCCAAACACAGGTTCGTTTTCCCATAGATGATCAATTGTTTGCTGAAATCAAACAGCAGAAAGAGCCAATCATCCTGGCGGATGCAGCCAAGGATGAACGCTTTCACGGCTGGCTCAACACACAAAATGTACATGGCTGGATGGGCGTTCCTCTAATCAGCCGCGATGAAGTAATTGGTTACATCACCTTAGATTCTTACCAGCCAAATTCGTACCGAACCATCCATGGGCAGTGGGTTAGCGCCTTTGCCAATCAAGCTGCCATGATCATCGAAAACGTAAGCTTGTTTCACGAAAATGAAAACCGCGTCAATGATTTGGAGGCATTGCGGAAAGTAAGTCTTAGCCTGACTATGAACATCGAGTTGGAAAAAGTCCTCGATGCCATCTTGCAAAGCGTATTTGTCTTACTGCCCAATGTCCGCAATGGGCACATATTTTTATATCACCCGCAGCAAGAAAACCAATTTCAATTTGCCGCTGCTCTATGGAGTGATGGACAACACGATAAACCTTTCGCTATGCCTCGTCAAAAGGGACTGACCTCCACCGTTGCCAAAACCGGAAAAATAATTGCCGTGGAAGATATGCGCAGGCATCCTTTGTATCAAGGCATGACCAGCAATTGGAATGGTTCGATCATTGGCATTCCGCTCAAAATCGGAGAGCGGGTCGTGGGTGTGATGAATGTATCTTTTCCTGAACCGAGGATCATCCCCGAAAATGAACAACGGTTGCTTGGCTTCTTAGCCGATCAAGCTGCGATTGCCATCCAGAACGCTCGCCTATATCAACAGGTAAATAACGAGAAGCGCAATTTAAGCGTGTTGTATGCGATCAGTCATGAGTTGACCGCTAGTTTAGAACCTGATGAAATCTTGGACCGAGCAGTTACACTGATAACCCAAGCCTTAGGGGGGCATTTTGGATTAGCCTTGCGCTACCAGCCTCAAGATGAGACGCTTATATTGAGCACTAGTACTGGGCACAAACAGGGCAGAACGAAAAATATTAACCAAAATTTTCATTGGCGTTTGGGGCAAGGATTAGCCGGCTGGATTGCACAACATCGCCAAGGTGCAGTTTTAGCAGATGTATCTGCCGATCCACGCTGGATATTTATCCCTGAGATCGACGAGGGTGCTCAATCAGCGATCGGTGCACCAATTCTTTTTGAAGACATTTTATATGGGGTGATGATTGTACTTCATCCCGAAAAAAACGCCTTCAATGCCGATGATTTAAACCTAATCCAAGCAATCTGCCAAGAAGTTGGCCTTGCATTGAGCAACGCCGAAAGATATCAGGAAGCTCAATACCGTTTGCGGCAAGTTCTCTTATTACAAACATTTTCCCAATCATTCATCAAGCGTTTAGATTTACAAGATTTATTGAAGACGCTGGTGGATGAGTTAGTGCAAAACTTTGGTTACCCCACGGTGGAAATTTACTTGCTTAACCAAGAAAATCTTGAATTAAGAGCTATCCATGGGGGTGATCCGCAATATGACCACCTTCCCCTTAACCGTGGATTGATTGGCAAGGCTTTTTGTACCAAACAACCCATTCTAGCCCTCGACGTCACTCAGGAACCATCTTATATTCCCGATATCCCCGATACGGTTTCCGAGCTAGTCGTTCCAATTTTTCATCAAGACAATGTAGTTGGTGTAATCAATATTGAAACTAACCGAGCCGGCCAAATAACCCAAAACGATTTTGATTTTCTGCGTATATTAGCCGACCACATCGCAATTGCACTAGACAACGCACGTTTATATGAAGACATCCGTAATCACGCAATCGAGTTGGAAAAAGCTGTCTCTGAAAGAACCGCTGAGTTGTTAGAATTGTTTGAATTAAGCCAAGAAATTGGATACACCCTATCCGATGATGAGCTAATTCAAATTCTCTTACGCCATTTACGCAAAGCCGTAAAGTGCGATTTTACAATCGGTTGCCTGTTAAACAATGGCAAGTCGATTTTGTATGCCGATACAACTCGGCCATTTTCTCTTACTTTAACAACCCAGTTAAAAGAACATTGCCAAAATGAGATTCGCCAACAAGTTGGTGATAAATATCATTTTTCCTCCATTCAAATAAATCTCGATGAAACCCCACCAACCGGAGAAACCATAACCCAATTCCAAAGTATTCCGCATGTCTCCATTGTTTTCAATGAAAAATTGGTTGGTTTATTGGGTATGGGTGACGAAGATCAAGACGATTTTAGTGAGGAACAATACCGTCTTCTCCAAACCTTCGCAAATCAGGCGGCTATTGCCATGCAACGATTGGAAGGAATACGAAAAGCCGAGAATAAAAGGCTGGGAGATATCATTGAAAATTTACCGAGCGGAATTTTCTTGCTCGACAATGATTATCACATTCTGGCAATGAACCCGCTTGCATCTCAAATCCTCGCTGATCTGCATGCGGTAGTCGAAGGAGAGGTCTTGAAAAGATTGGGCGGTTATCAAATCCATGACCTGTTATCCCAACATAATTCTCCTAGTCCAAGAGATTTAATCGTCGAAGGCATCCCCCGCCGGATTTTTGAACTGCAAGCTCGTCCAGTTGGTGAAGCACCACCCCAATGGATGTTGATCATTCGCGAAGTAACCCGAGAACGGGAAACTCAAATGCGCATACAAATGCAAGAACGACTCGCTACAGTTGGGCAGCTAGCAGCTGGAATCGCCCATGATTTTAACAATATCATGGCGGCTATCTTAGTATATGCGGATTTATTGAAAAACGATCCCACTTTGAGTCAATCCAGCCAGGACCGCTTGGCTATAATCCAACAACAAGTTCAACGAGCCGCCAGTTTAATCCGCCAAATTCTGGATTTCAGCCGTCGGTCCATTATGGAGCAAAGCAATTTAGACTTATTGCCATTTATTAAAGAATTCGAGAAAATGTTACGGAGGGTAATGCCAGAGACAATCGGCATTGAATTGTATTATAAACCCACTCCATATCTAGTAAATGCTGATCCTACCCGCATGCAACAAGTCTTAATGAACTTAGCCCTAAACTCCCGCGATTCCATGCCAAATGGTGGTGCTATCACCCTAAGTCTCGATCGCCTAAGTCTTAAACCGAACGATCCTCGTCCTTCAGAGTATATCCAGCCCGGTGAATGGGTGTGTTTATCCATAAAAGATACGGGTGAAGGCATAGCGCCTGAACACCTTCCCCATATTTTTGAACCGTTTTTCACCACCAAACCAATTGGTTTGGGCACTGGTTTGGGTTTGGCACAGGTTTATGGTATCGTTAAACAACACGGTGGTTATATTGACGTGGAAAGCAAATTAGGACATGGAACCACCTTTACAATTTATTTACCAGCCCTCTCTCCAGTAAACAATGCAGTAGTTGAAGATCAACCCGCCCAATTGGCAGATGGCGCCGGGAAAATGGTATTGGTTGTGGAAGATGATGAAGCAACTCGGGCGGCGTTGAAAACCCTTCTAGAAGCCCAACAATATACCGTATTAACGGCTAGTGATGGAAAAAGTGCAGTAGAGATTATCAATAACACTACCCAAAGGATTAATTTGATCGTTAGCGATATCGTTATGCCAAAGATGGGTGGATTGGAGCTCTTTCAATTGATGCAAAACATTAATCCTTCCATTCAAATGTTGATGGTTACCGGTCATCCGATGACAGAGGAAAATCGAGCAATTCTCGAAAAAGGAAATGTCCATTGGCTGCAAAAACCCTTCTCTATTCAGGATTTCAACCGGGCAATTTTGGAATTAGTTCACTAAAACCCATTAGCGGGCAATTAATCCAATCACCATCACTACGATAATCATTAGAGCAATAATGCTGAAAATAATTTGTTGGGTACGCAATCGGCGTACTTCACTCTTCGAAGGGTTCCTCTTTGCCATTTTGTCTACTCCTTTTAATCAAGTTGCTGCTTAATTTGCTCGGCTAATTTCTTAGTTATCCCAGGCACATTCATTAGTTCTTCAACAGAAGCTTTTTGAATAGCTTCGATGGTTCCAAATTTGGATAATAATTGTTTTCGTCGCTTCGGACCGATCCCACTTACTGCATCTAAACGGGAAGCTAAGCCCTGTTTCGTGCGCAGATTGCGATGACCACTGATAGCAAAACGATGAGCTTCGTCCCGTATCCTTTGGACAAGATATAAAGCTTGCGAATGACGGGGTAATATCAAACTCTGTTCTCTCTCCGGTAAAAATAATTCTTCATTCTGCTTGGCTAAACCGGCTAATTGGATGCGCTCGGATAACCCAAAACGTTCGAGGACCAAAACCGCTCTACTCAATTGCCCTTTTCCGCCATCCACAATTAACAAATCTGGCAATACTGCAAAAGCCGCATCTGGCTTCTTCTGGAGATTTTGAGCCTCATCTTGAGCTGCTTGCCAGCGAGAGAAGCGGCGGGTGAGCACTTCTTCAATACTGGCAAAATCATCTGGTCCTTTCACTGTACGGATGTTGAAGCGCCGATAAAGGCTTTTGCGGGCGATGCCATGCTCAAATACAACCATACTACCAATCGCAGCAGTTCCTTGAATATTGGAAATATCATAACACTCAATGCGGTTGATTGGTTGAGAAAAATCCATCGCAGCTTGAAGTTCCGCCAATGCTTCCTCTTGACGATGGCTATCGCTTTCCCATTGGGCTTTGAGAACCGCCAGGGTTTGAGCTGCATTCTCCGCTGCCAAAGCCACCAGCTCTTTTTGGCTGCCACTTCTTGGGACGCTGATTTCAACTTTTTGTTCTGGTTTTTTGCGCTTTAACCATTGTTGGATGATTTGCGCTTCTTCTACTTCATGGGGTAACAGCACTTGCTCCGGTATGGTGGCTGCTTGATCATAAAATTGTTTGATAAATTCCGCTAAAACACTGGCATCGGGGGTTTCTTCTGTGCCTTCCAGTATAAAATACTCCCGACCGATCAATTTGCCAGCGCGGATAAAAAAGATTTGTACACAAGCTTCTCCATCAGAACGAGCCATAGCGATGACATCAGAATCGATATAATCACTTGAAACAACTTTTTGATGTTCAACCACCGTTTCGATCGCTTTTATTTGATCGCGAATCGCCGCAGCTCTCTCAAACTGCAGATGATCAGCAGCCTCAACCATCTCGGTTTGTAAACGGGAGACAATTGGTTCGCTGCGACCTTGGAGGAATTGACCCAAATCATCAATCATTTGGCGATAGGATTTTTTATCTATTGCTCCAATACAAGGAGCGCTGCAAAGCTTAATATCATAATATAAGCAAGCCCGTTCATCTTTACCGGTGATCGTCCGATCGCAAGTCAAATAAGGGAAAATTCGCCGCAGGAGGTCCAACGTCTGATGCACCGCCCAAACACTCGTGTAGGGTCCATAATAACGGGAACCATCTTGCGTCATTTGACGGGTTACACTCACTTTTGGAAAATCATCTGCCCAGTGTACCTTAATG
Source organism: Anaerolinea sp. (assembly GCA_020722415.1). Lineage (GTDB taxonomy): Bacteria > Chloroflexota > Anaerolineae > Anaerolineales > UBA4823 > UBA4823. The sequence continues at coordinate 12,734 of DYKV01000012.1, read as the reverse complement.
TATGGGTAACGCTTGTCGTCTTTCAAACGGATGTTATAATGTGGGCGATATCGTTTGATGAGATTCATCTCTAGAATCAAAGCTTCTAATTCCGAATCAACCACAATCCATTCAATATCCGCTATTTTAGCAACCAGTCGTTGGGTGCGAGAATTAAGTTGATTTATCCCATGAAAATAGGAACGCACCCGGTTGCGCAAATTTACTGCCTTTCCCACATAAATCACTCTGTTCGTCGCATCTTTCATGATATAACAACCGGGCCTGGTTGGTAAATTTGCTAGTAATGAATCTATCTTTGGCGAAATTTTCATTTACCTATTCACTTTCAAGGCATCTTTTGTTTTATAAATTTTACCAATATAAAGGGTAAAATTATATAGGAATAAAAATGAACCTACCTCTCTTAGAATTCGAAATAGCACCGTTGCTGCGAACACTGCACTGGACTCTCTCATTAGCCGAGTCATGCACTGGCGGATTGATCAGCCATCGCGTCACCAATATACCCGGATCATCCGATTATTATCTAGGAGGGATAAATTCCTATACAAATGAGATAAAACACCGCATCCTTGGCGTTCAAAATGAGACCTTGTTAGCATTTGGTGCAGTAAGCGAGCAAACCGTTCGCGAAATGGCAATTGGGGTAAAAACACTTTTCCGCAGCGATGTTTCCATTGCCGTAAGTGGAATCGCTGGACCAAGTGGGGGCACTCCCCAAAAACCGGTTGGTACGGTATGGATCGGAACAGCAACAGCCGATAAGCTTACTGCGCGGGTATTTCATTTTTTTGGAGATCGCTTAGCGATAAAAAATCAATCTGCAGAAATGGCACTCTGGTTACTATTGCAAACTCTTCTAGCGCAGGTTAACCAACTTCCTGAAACCAAACCAAGCTTCAGTTATCAACCTGTAGCGGTGAATTTTTCCCTCAATTCTTCAGGAAATCCTCAAATACACTCCATCTATTGGCGGGAAAATGAAGTGCGGGTTCTCTCCCATGGCCGCCAATGGCAAGATGAAAGTGGTTGGCATGCATTGGTGATGGATATCCAAAATCAGGTGTACGAATTACTTTATAAGAACGACGGTCGCTGGTATTGTCGTCCTCCCCGAGAACAGCATAGAGTCGGTTAATCCTTACACCTACCTAGCGCCCATCCCCCAATCTTTCATCCCCCTAATCGGCTGCGCTCCTCCTCCACTATTTTTTCATCGAGTTTGCGAAAGAGCGGCGCTGGCTCTTTCAATAACTGACCCGGCATTAACCGACTTGGCGACCACTTTCCGCTTGCACTATGTGAGTCATAACGCAACACCCGATGTTCACCAAGGCGATCGGCAACTGCCTGGGTTGTCTGTTCGCCAAACAGAGGGTTGTTATAGCCTAGATACTTATGGAGAGTTTCCGCGCTAAACGGTAAAAATGGTGCTAAAAGGGTTTTGATAGAATCAATCGCTCGTAGCGCCGTATAAATAGATGTCGCCGCTGCTTCTTTATCCTTTTTAATTTCAAACCATGGGGCTGTCTCATCTAAGTATCTATTGACTTCACTCGCCAAAGCCATGCCTTCTTGAAGAGCAGTTCTCAGATGTACCGCCTCAATATTCTCCCCAACACTGCGGAACCCATCTTCCACCTTGGCAAGGATCTGATGATCGAGCGGTCGTAGTTCATTTGGTTGAGGCACTCTTCCAGCCCAGTTTCGAAATGCAAATGAGAGCACTCTATTGGCGAGATTTCCCCAAGTAGCAACCAATTCATTATTATTACGCTGGAGAAAATCTTGCCAATCCCAGTCACTATCGCGATTTTCCGGCATATTGGCAGTTAGATAATAACGCAACGGATCTGGATCATAACGAGAAAGAAAATCGTGCCCCCAAACTGCCCAATTTCGGCTGCCCGAGATCTTTTTTCCTTCTAGATTCATGAATTCATTGGCTGGTACATCATAAGGCAGGGTGAGCAATTTGTTATCAATTCCGGCGAATAGTTTTCCAAACCATTCCCCCGCACCAATTAATTGACCTGGCCAAATCACCGCATGAAAGGGGATGTTATCTTTTCCGATAAAATAATAACCTTTAGCATTGGGGTTGAACCACCACATCTGCCAGGCATCTGGATCACCATTTAATTGCGACCATTCTATTGCTGCTGATAAATAGCCGATTACCGCTTCAAACCAGACATACAAGCATTTTCCTTCCCAGCCTTCAATTGGAACAGGTATTCCCCAATCTAAATCGCGCGTTATCGGACGCCCGTGCAATTTTTCAGCTTGGATTTGACCAAGAGATTGACGGAGCACATTGGGCCGCCAATAGGATTGACGCGCCTCCAAAAATGCCACGATTTGCGGTTGCAGTTTCCCTAAATCCAAGTAAAAGTGTTCGGTTTCTTTAAGTTCTGGTACACTCCCATCAATTTTCGAGCGTGGGTTGATCAATTGGGTTGCATCCAACAAATTCCCACAACCGTCGCACTGATCACCGCGAGCATTCTCATACCCGCAAATATAACAAGTGCCTTCTACATAACGATCCGGCAAAAAACGATTTTGAGATTTAGAAAACCACTGTTTTTCTTTTTGAGTATAGAGATAACCATTTTTCTGTAATGCTAAAAATATCGCTTGGGAAACCCGAAAATGGTTATCGGTATGGGTGCTGGTAAATAAATCATACGCTAAACCAGCTTTTTGAAACAACTCGATGAAGCTATGATGATATTTTTGATAGACAGCATAGGGTGTGGTTCCTTCTGCGTCTGCCCTTACTGTAACGGGCGTACCATGTGAGTCTGACCCGGAGACCATAATCACCTGGTTTCCTTTCAGGCGGTGGTAACGGGTGAAAATATCAGCTGGTAAATAAGAACCAGTAAGATTCCCAACATGTATCTCTGAATTTGCATAAGGCCAAGCAACCGCAACCAAAATATATTCCGCCATTTATTCCTCCGAGAAAGTCATCTAATAAAATAAAGCTGTCTGAATCGGACAGCTTCCATTTTATCTTAATTTTTTTAGTTAGGAGATAATCAGCTTTTATAAATACTCGCGCAATATCCTTGCTCGGCTAGGATGACGTAGACGGCGCAATGCTTGTAACTCGATCTGACGAATTCGTTCGCGCGTCAACCCGAACTTCTCCCCGACTTCTTCGAGAGTTAATTGATGCTGCCGGTCAAGACCATAACGCAGGCGAATAACCCTAGCTTCACGCGGTGTTAGCGTAGATAAAGCCGATTCAATTTGCTCTTGGAGCATATGATGCTGCACCGCATCATAGGGTTTTTCTGCTAGTTCATCTTCAATAAAAGCGCCAAATTCAGCTTCCTCATCTTCACCATACGGATTCTCTAGAGACAAGGGGGTTTGAGAGAGCTGTAAAAACCAAATAACCCGCCCGGGTGTTTCCTCGCTCTCATAAGCAATTTCTTCTATGGTCGGCGGCCTTCCCAAATCCTGCTCAAGGTTATGAGCGATTTGCTGGATTTTACGTACCCGGTCACCAAGATAAACCGGCAATCGGATTGTGCGGCTTTGCATAGCAATCGCCCGCATCACCGCTTGGCGGATCCACCAGGTAGCATAAGTGGAAAACCGAAAGCCGCGCTCATATTCAAATTTCTCCACCGCTCGAATTAATCCAAGATTTCCTTCCTGGATTAAGTCGCTGAAAAGAACCCCGCAGCCGATATAACGACGCGCAATGGAGATAACCAAGCGTGTATTAGCCCGGATCAAGTGTTCGCGGGCTGCCATTCCATCACGGACTTGTTGTTGCAGCTTTTGTAGCTTCTTTTTGCTTAAACGTGATTTTGGGTTGGCAATGGATTGCTGCGCTGCCCGTCCGGCTTCGACCCGTTTTGCCAGTTCAATTTCCTCTTCGTGACTGAGCAACGGAACGGAGGACATTTCTTTCAGATATAAATCGAGCGGATCATCCAGCAAGTTTTCCCGGAGATGGCTTGAATCGTCATTGAGCTGAGCTTCGGATATTTCTGCAATTTCCACACCTAATCCGTAACTCTCTGATAATAATTTAAGGCTTGATAGAGCCATGCGCGTCCCTCCTAAGGATGAAGAACAGACGTGCTTAACGGATAAAAATTTGATGATCAACGATTCAAAATTGACCTCAAGACTGCTAGCCTTGGGTCAATTTCTCCATCGTCATGATGACAGGTAACCTCGTTTTGGTTTTCACCGCAAATTGGGCAAAGCCCCTTACAATCCGGTTTACAGAGCGGACTAATCGGAATTTCCAGCAACATGTATTCCCGCACAATTGAGGATAAATCGAGTTGGGCATTTTCAGGCAAGAGCATCCCTTCTTCGCTCAAGGAATTTACTGAAAAAGCATAAAGTTCGGTAAAATCAATATGAAGGTGCAAATCAAAATCGCTTAAACAACGAACACAGACAGATGGCGTCGTTGCGTCCATGATAACATGGGTCAAGAGCCCTTGTGCAGTCCGGGTGATATGCGCTCCTCCGTGTAGCGCGGTTAATTCCAGATCAGGATCAAGGTGAATCTTAGGGATGTCAAATTGAAAGTCGCGGCTCTCGCCAACGGGAAGATTAATGATATAACCGACATTTATCCGCAATAAATTATTGGATGACACAATTTTCTCGTTGTGCTAAAAGTTATAATAATTTTAGCATATTCTTTAAGAAAAGTCAACTATTACTATATCTTTTGTAATATAATATTAATCTTGTAAAAATTTTTGGATTTTCTATGGCTCATCATTCTTTGCTTGTTGCTACTTCTAATCAAGGCAAAATTCGCGAGTTTCAATCTCTTCTTGTCCATCTTCCAACTCGGCTTCTAACCGTGAATGATTTATCTAAACCGCTAAACATAATTGAAGATGGGAACTCGTATCTTGATAATGCGCTAAAAAAAGGGCAAGCCTATGCAGCATCCAGCGGTTATATTACCTTAGCGGACGACTCGGGTCTAGAAGTCGCCCTATTGGATGGCAAACCTGGCATTCACTCGGCACGCTTCTCTTCAAAACCTCATGCCACTGATGCAGACCGCCGTGCCTATTTATTGAGTTTATTGAGGAATTATCCTCAACCTTGGCTAGCCCGTTTTGTTTGCGTGGTAGCGGTTTGCTTTCCCAATGGTGAGTTTCAGTCTTTTGAAGGGGTTTGTGATGGGGAAATTATCGCTGAAGAACGAGGGAGCAATGGTTTTGGTTATGATCCGATTTTCTTTATCCCGCAGTTAAATCTTACCATGGCAGAATTAAGCCTAGAACAGAAAAATCGGATAAGTCATCGCGCGCGGGCGATTCAGGCCGCTCTGCCCTTCCTTACTACTTTGTTAGGTAAAGATGAGCCACAATGTGATTGAATCAAGTCACCAGCAATGACCAAACAATACTCCTCTTTTTCCAGCAAAGATTATTTATATCTCCAATTGCATTGGCTCATTTTGCTGTTTCTAGCCCTCATCTATGCTCCAGTTTTGCAAGCCGAACTATTTTTGTTCCTCAATGGCATTGGCAGCACCATTTTCTTCTCATGGATGCAATTTGGTAAACCCAATAAAACCTTGCATTGGTTTCAAGTTGGAATAGATGTCCTCACCCCCGCTTTTGTCCTTTCCGTCCTCCGTACCTACCATCCGCTCTCGTTATCGGTAACCCTGCTCCCCTTGATATCAGCTGGCTTTTATTTTACAACTAATGGGCTCTTGATCGCCCAATCGGTGAATTTAATCTGGTTTGCCCTCTATTCCTTTCTACAAGCGGATCTAATCAACGCTATCCTCCAATCAGGGATTTGGTGTGGTATTGATCTTTTGGCATGCGTCGGTATTTATTATTTATCAACTCGTTTCTCGCATCCAAAAATCAAAATCGAAACCCAAGCGACAACGATAAAACCGGCTGAGCAAGGAATTGAAGCTGAACGGCGAAAAGCGCTTTATCAGATTATCTCTACATTGAGTTCCACTTTAAATTATCAAATGGTCGTGGATAAAGCGCTGGATATGAGTTCTCAGGCATTATTCACCGCTGATCAGTCCGAGAACAAACTAGTTTCGGCTGTTTTTATCTATCAACACAACCAAAAAGAAATGCCGCGTTTACAAATTATTTCTGCCCGCCACTTTACACCAGCCGATAAACGGGTTCAGTTAGAAGGGTTACAAGGAATTATAAATGAGGCAATTGAAAGCGGAAAACCGATAAAGGCAGACAACCCTGCCAAGGATCCCGAGTTACAACGCATCGTAGCAATGCATGCCTGCCAATCGCTCTTTTGTATCCCTTTGACTCGAGGATTGGAAGTCTATGGAGTTGTCCTTTTTGCCCACCCCGATACTGATTTTTTCAATCCGGAACGCTGTGAGATTTTACAAATAATCACCAATCAAACCATGGTAGCTATGGAAAACGCTCGATTGTATCACCAACTTGAGGCTGAAAAAGAACGTCTCCAACAAATCGAAGAGGATGCGCGAAAAAAACTGGCGCGGGATTTGCATGATGGACCTACCCAATCCGTTTCAGCGCTTGCCATGCGGGCGAACTTCGCCCGCCGTTTATTGGAACGCGACCCAAAAGCAGCGGAAACGGAGCTATTCAAAATTGAAGAATTAGCCCGCCGCACAACCAAAGAAATCCGTCACATGCTTTTTACATTACGACCATTAATTCTCGAGTCGGATGGATTGATCGCAGCTTTGGATGCCATGGCGCAAAAAATGCTGGAGACTTATAATCAAAAAGTGATAATCCAAGCAGATGAGCGGGTGTTGCCAGAACTTGAGTTGGGAAAACAAAGCGTCATTTTTTCTATCACCGAAGAAGCGGTAAACAACGCCCGCAAGCATGCCCAAGCCGAGAATATATGGGTGCGCTTAGGGTTCGTTAGGGATGAATTAATAACCCTGGAAATAGAAGACGATGGAGTTGGGTTTGATCCTAGTGAAATTAAAAATGGATATGAACAACGTAGTAGTATGGGTATGATTAACATGGTTGAACGAACAGAATTATTAAATGGAACAATCCAAATCGATTCCAAACCATCCCACGGAAGCCGCATTCGAGTATTTATACCTCTATCCGAGGAAGCCGCTGATCAACTAAAAAAAGTACATCAAGCGAGTTGAAATGCCCATTCTCTATTCGTTATATTATTTTCATTCTGAAAAAGGACAAAGCCACGTACCTTTACTCCTTATCCATGGCGCTGGGGGAAATCATCTCGCCTGGCCACCCCAAATTCGCCGCTTTTTGTCTCACTCAATCTATGCAATAGATTTACCCGCTCATGGAAATTCTGAAGGCCACGCATATCAGACAATATCTGATTACAGTTCCTTCTTGATAAACTGGATCGAACGGATGCAATTAAAGAAAGTCCACATTTGTGGACACTCGATGGGGGGCGCCATTGCTATGCAAATTGCCTTGCGGGCATCGAAAATCGTCCAGCGCCTCATCTTGATCAGTAGTGCAGCTCGTTTAGCGGTAAACCCCCAACTCCTTGAACAGGTCGCTCACCCATCTACCCTTCCAAAAGCAATTGAATTAATGTTGAGATGGTCGTTCTCAGCAGATGCGCCCCAAGCTCTGGTTCACCAAACTGCACAACGATTGGCTGCCACCCGCCCTTCGGTGCTATATAATGATTTATTAGCGTGTGATACTTTTGATTTAAGAGCAGAAGTATCGCAGATAGCCTGCCCAACGTTGATCATGGTAGGATCGGAAGATAAAATGACACCGCCCCGCTTAGGAAAATGGCTTTCCCAATCTATACCCCAATCACAATATATCGAAATACCCCAAGCTGGACATATGCTCCCATTAGAGCAGCCACAATTGGTTGCCCACCTAATTTCTCAATTCCTAGTCGAATGAACCTTCAAAAACAAGAACGGAATAAAATATCAGATTTCCCTTGAAGACTTCGCTGCTCGCGGTTATAATCTAATTGTTTCGGGCGGATAGCTCAGTTGGTTAGAGCACTGCGTTGACATCGCAGAGGTCGCAGGTTCGAGCCCTGT
>DYKV01000012.1:0-4581 GCA_020722415.1 Anaerolinea sp. | reverse complement strand
TCAGTTGGTTAGAGCACTGCGTTGACATCGCAGAGGTCGCAGGTTCGAGCCCTGTTCCGCCCATTCAACAAGGCGTTGACCGGGAAGAGTAGCCGGGTTATTCTCAGACAGAGAGATTGGTAACGAAGCTGAGAAACCATCCTGAGCGACCCGCCGAAAACCCCCCGCGAGCCTAAGCCTGAAATGGATTTCTATTCCAGTGTATGGTGAACGGTTGACTCCGTTATCAGTCCAAAGAGAAAAGCTGTTTCACAGCTTAATCTGGGTGGAACCGTGTGAGTTTTAGCTCTCGCCCCAGGGCGGGAGCTTTTTGTTTTATATTTTTATTCTTATGGAGGTTGGCATGGTTGAGAAGAAAGAGTCACGCTATGAAGATAGCCTGCTCTATAAAATCCGCCACTCGGCGGCACATGTTATGGCTCAAGCAGTATTGGAAATGTTCCCTAGTGCAAAATATTCGATCGGCCCAGCTATTGAAGATGGCTTCTATTACGATTTTGATTTACCCAGAAACCTTACTCCACAAGATCTCGAAGCTATCGAAAACAGGATGCGAGAAATCATTCGAGAACACCATCCTTTTATCAAAAAAGTCATCAGCGCTGAAGAAGCCCGCCAAATTTTTAAGGATCAACCGTATAAACTTGAACTCATAGACGGATTAGAAAAAGGCGGAATGGATGAATACGGCAATCCACTAACAGAGAAACCAGAGATTTCAATTTATACCCACGATACCTTCGTGGATTTGTGCCGTGGGCCTCATGTTGAAAATACGTCTCAGATCAATCCGGAAGCAATAAAGTTAATTAGTATCGCCGGCGCATACTGGCGCGGTGACGAAAAAAGACCGATGCTGCAACGAATCTATGGCACGGCTTGGGAAACAACGGAAGACCTACAACAATATTTATGGCGTATAGAGGAAGCCAAGAAACGCGATCATCGCCGACTAGGGAAAGAGCTTGGTTTATTCAGCTCAAACCCGGAAGTCGGTGGTGGATTAATCCTTTGGCATCCCAAAGGAGCGCTGGTTCGCCATCTTGCTGAAGATTATTGTAAGAAAGAACATCTCGCGAACGGGTATGATTTAGTGTATACACCTCATATCGGTAAAAGCGAATTGTGGCAAATTAGCGGTCATCTGGCTTGGTATAAAGACAATATGTACTCCCCTATTGATATTGAGGGAGAAGAATATTACCTCAAACCGATGAATTGTCCCTTTCACATCATGATTTATAAAAGCCAGATTCACAGTTATCGTGATCTGCCGATCCGAATGGCTGAATGGGGAACAGTCTATCGGTTCGAACGCAGCGGCGTTTTACATGGCTTGATGCGCGTGCGCGGTTTTACCCAAGATGACGCACACCTCTTTTGTCGTCCTGACCAAATGCCCGATGAAATTGACCGGGTCTTAAAATTCTGCTTACATATCCTTCAAAAATTTGGGATGAAGGATTTCCACGCCTACCTAGCCACTCGTGATCCAGATAAATCAGCCGGTGAATCCCAAAAGTGGGAAGATGCCACCACTGCCTTACAAGCTGCCCTAGACCGAGCCGGTTTAGCCTATGATGTTGATCCCGGCGGGGCAGCATTTTATGGACCAAAGATCGATTTAAAAATGATTGACGCGCTAGGTCGCGAATGGCAGCTTAGTACCATTCAATTTGATTTCAACTTACCGGAACGTTTTGACCTCACCTATATCGGGGAAGATGGCAAAGCTTACCGTCCATACATGATTCACCGGGCTTTGCTTGGGTCAATGGAACGCTTTATGGGTGTGTTGATTGAACATTATAGTGGTGCATTTCCAGTCTGGTTAGCTCCCGTTCAAGCAGTTATAATCCCTATTGCCGATCGGCATATCGCTTACGCTAACACGGTCGCTGAAATGCTGAAAGATCAGGGATTGCGCGTTGAAGTAGACGATCGCAGTGAACGCATGAACGCAAAAATCCGCGACGCCCAAAACCAAAAAATCCCCTACATGCTGGTGGTTGGAGATAAAGAAATTGACAATAATCAGGTAGCCTTGCGGATGCGCTCGGGAGAGAACCGGGGAGCAATGCCGGTTGTGGATTTCATCAATTTAGTGCTCAAAGATATCGCAGAAGGTAGATAACCAAAACCCTTTTGGGGAAGATGTTCTGCGGCAATCCTTGCCCGCAGGACATCCTCCCGCCGTTTCGCTTGCAGTAGATCTTGTCTTCCCCGCAATCCTTCTAATATTTCTTCGGCATTCATTTCAGGATTTAACAATTCCACAATTTCAGCGAAAGGCAAGGATATATAAGCATAGCGCCATAAATTGGAATCCAACACTACTCCATCCCAGATGATAATATCTAAATCAATAGTCCGTGGTGCGTACTTATCCTTTTGACGAACCCTCCCTAATTGCTCCTCAAGCGGGCGCAATATTTGTTTTTTAAGCGTCTCTTGGTCGAGATCGGTTGTATATAAGCCAATCGCATTTAAAAAGTTGGGACCGTTGGAACCGACCGCAGGGCTTTCCCAGGTGGAAGAGATTGCCAGCGGGTGAAGTACTTGATTAAGTTTTTGAACCGCTAAAGGTATATTAACCTCAGGTAATATATTCGAACCCAATAAAATAAACAATTGATGACCTTCTGTGTTCACTCAAGATCCTCTCTAGAGCGTTCGATCTCAACTCCAACAGATTTTGAAAAACGAATTGCTCCTGGCTTTTCTACCCGCACGATCACTTTGTCTACTCCTGGTTGATTGAGGCAAATCCGGGCAAGGTCTTGCGCCAGTGCCTCAACCGTTTTCCGGGCGGCTGTCTCGGCATGAGCCAGGGCAAGTTTAGCTATGGTGCGATAATTGACAGTGTCGTCAATACAATCGCTCACACCAACTTTTTTCAGCGAGGTAAAAAGAGTGAAATTCAGCACAATTTCTTGTGGTTTTTCCCTTTCCCATTCCTGTACACCGATGATCCCTCGAGCTACGAGATCTTTAATAAATATCTTATCCATTTCACCCTATTCCGCCAAACTTCAAATTAAATGACGGCCGCCATCCAAATGAATTATTTCCCCGGTTATGTAAGCCGGCCCGCTTAATAAAAATATTAACGCCTCGGTCACTTCATCCAACATCGCCCATCTTTGCGCCGGAATATCTTCTAATAGAGTTGCAGTTTCAGCTCCATCACTGGGCGGCAATACCGCCCCTAAGGCTATCCCATTAACAGTGACCCGCGGAGCAAAGGATACTGCCAAGGATTTCGTCAATGCCGCTAAGGCAGCTTTACTTATTGTATAAGGGAAATGGTCACCTTTCGGTCGCAAGGCACGCCAATCGAGGATATTGACAATCCTTCCCTGCTTTTCACTGGGCAGCAACTGGTAAAAAGTTTGCGAAAGAAAAAAAGGGGCAGTCAAATTCACCGTTAGATGGCGATTCCAAGCTTCAACGGTTGTCGTCCGCCAGTCCAGGTTTTCAAAAATAGCTGCATTATTGACCAATGCATCCAAACCGCCCAAGGACTGATAAGCATCTTCTAATAATCGAGGTAGGCTAGCAGTATCTTGTAAATTACCCTGAATTAAGAATGCCTTCCTCCCTAACGATTTAATTTCATCCGCCACAGCCACTGCATCAGCGAGGGATGTAGAATAATGAATTACAATATCGGCGCCAGCCTGAGCAGATGCAACTGCCAAGGCTTTGCCGATCCGCCGGCTGGCGCCGGTAATCAATATTCTCTTTCCAAGTAAGGGCAATTCTTTCAATTTCACCTCTCAATATGAGGAAGCGCCAATTGAGCATAGAAATCTTGACGCAGATTGTGATCCATTTTAAAAATTCCCCGCATCGCGCTGGTTGTCATCACGACTTCCGATTTTTTTACTCCGCGCATCATCGCACACATGTGAGCGCCTTCTAGCACTACCGCTATCCCTTTGGGATGAAGTAGTTTTTCTAGCACATCGGCAATTTGGGTTGTTATCCTTTCCTGAACCTGCAATCGTCTGGCAAACAGATCAACAATGCGCGGGATTTTACTCAAGCCCAACACTTTACCATTGGGAATATAGGCAACATGAGCTTTACCAAAAAATGGCAGCATGTGATGCTCACATAGACTATAGAATTCAATATCGCGCACCAATACCATATCTTCATACTCAACATCGAATAAAGCCCCATTAATAATGGTTTCGATATCCATCGAATATCCCATCATTAATTCATTATACATCCTTGCCACTCTTTCGGGTGTCCTGCGCAACCCATCTCGTTGCGGGTCTTCCCCGATTTCGGTTAAGATATTTTGCACAGCTTGTTGTATAGTTCCGGCCGGTTGAATTGCGCCGTTCAAGATCAGAAACGGTTGGGGAGAAACCAACAACTCTGTTTTCGGTAATGATGAATTTTCCATTTTATTTCCTCGGTAAATTATGACATATATAATCTATTATATCCATTTATAATGACATGTCAAGGTTTTGTTAAAGAATAATATAAGATTATGATGAAATTGGATGGAAGCCTAAATTTCCAGACCTTACAAATATGTAAATCCTTTTTACCATTTTTTTA
>DYKV01000131.1 GCA_020722415.1 Anaerolinea sp. | reverse complement strand
GTGTTAAGCAAGGCTGTGCTCAAGGTCTCCGTCTGAATATAATCCGCCCAATTCTGGAAGATCTTCTGTAATTCCTCATCTGTTTGATAATAAGTTATTATCCGATCTTCGATATTAAAACCAGCATCCTTACGCAAAGCTTGGATGCGGCGCACCAGCTCGCGGGCTAATCCTTCGGCTCGCAATTCCGGGGTGACAGTAATGTCAAGAGCGACAGTTGCGAGTTTATCAAATGCCACTGTCAAACCTGTGGCGGGTTTAGTTTGCACCAGAATCTCCTCCGGCTGCAAATCCGTTGTCTTCCCATCTAATTCAATCGAAACCGGCAGGCCGGCTTGAACCTGGGCGGCAACCTGAGCTGGGTCCAACGCGGCTAAAGCTGCGCGGACTTTGGGGAATTGCGCGCCGAATCGGGGACCAAGTAATTTGTTATCCGGTAAAATTTGGTAGGTCACCAACTGACGGGCTTCTTCGACGAATTCAAAAGCTTTGACGTTTAGTTCATCTTTGACAATTTCCACTAGATCAGGCAGCATCGCCTGGGTTTTCCCAGCATACACCAATACCTTTTGCAACGGTTGACGCACTTTAATGCCTGCAGAATTCCGAGCGCTTAATCCTAGACTGGCAACTTGCCGCGCCAATGCCATTTGATCTTCTAAGCTCGCATCGAGGATACGTTCATCACTGAGCGGCCAAGTGGTGTGATGGACACTTTCATACGCTGTGGGACGCACGCTGCGCACTAGGTTTTGATAGATGGTCTCGGTCACAAATGGTATGAATGGGGCTAATAAACGAATTAGTTTTACCATGACATGATAAAGAGTGGCGTAGGCATTATTTTTATCGCTATCATGCTCTGATTTCCAAAATCGCCGTCGGGAACGGCGCACATACCAATTGGTCAAATCATCTAAAAGCGCTTCAAAGGCGATGGTTGCGGTCAAGCTATCGGAGTTTTCCAATGCACTGGTTACAACGGCGGCGACTTGATTCAAACGGGAGAGTATCCAACGATCCAGAAGATTGTCGCTTTGGGGAGTTGGACCCTCTGGAAAGGCGGGATCAAAATCAAAGGTAGGCTGCCAATCATCCAAACGGGCATAAGTAGCCAAGAAAGTATAGACATTCCAAAGCGGAATAAGGAAACGACGTCGAGCTTCGTCGCCGCGATGATAGCCGAAAAGCAAGTCATTTTCTGGCTTGTGATTACAATAAAGCCAACGCATCACGTCCACACCCATCTTATCTGCAGCTTCATTGAATTCGATCGAATTGCCCCAACTTTTATGCATTGGTCGGCCATCTTCTGCCAACAAAGTGCCATAGCCAAAGTTTTGCAGGAAAGGCGGCTCCCCTGCCACCACCGTTGCCATCGCTAACAAACTATAAAACCAGTTGCGAAACTGCCCAGGGAATGATTCGCTGATCCAGTGCGCCGGATACCATGAACGCCAGTAAGCCGGATCAGAACGATAGCGTAAGGTACTAAATGAGACAATGCCGGCATCCAACCAGGGGTTGCCTACGTCGGGAATTCGGCTCATCTCTCCGCCACATTTAGGACAGCGCAATTTAATCGCATCAATATAGGGACGATGAGGGGTATGGTTATTGAACACATCTAAACCCGCAACCGCTCTTTCTTGTAATTCAAACTCGCTTCCAATGACTTCGTGGTGACCACAATCAGCGCATACCCAGATCGGTAATGCCAGCCCCCAATAACGTTTTTTACTGATCATCCAATCATGCATATTGCGCAACCAGTCCATTTCCCGTGAATAACCGAATTCTGGGATCCAACGGATTTGATCGACAATATCCATGATCTGATAGCGGAGACTGCGTTCTTTTTCTTCCTTGGTTAATTCTTCGCGGGGTTTATCATAAACTTCACCCATGCTGATGAACCATTCATCCACTAAGCGAAAGACTAATTCCTCTTTACAACGCCAACAGGTTGGATAACGATGGGTATAAGGCTCCACTTTATAGAGCAGTCCCTTTCGTTCCAATTCCTCGAAAATGGGGGTTGCTACAGCGGAAACGTGTTTTCCAGAAAGCCAACCAAACCCTTCTACGATATAGCCTTCTTCGTCAAGTGGTGCGATGAGAGGTAAACCATATTGTTTTCCGAGTTGGAAGTCTTCGGCGCCACAACCTGGGGCGATATGGACGATGCCGGTTCCTTCAGCTTCGCCAACCTCATCCCATAAAATAACCCGGTGGGCTTGAGCAGCGCTGACTGGGATACCTTTAATTAACTTTTTTAAGTGGGTGTGACCACCAGTTTCCTGGGCAGCCGGGAGATCATCAAAAGGACCGCTATATGTCCAACCATCCATTAAAGTTCCAGGAAGCTCATCCAGCACTTGATAATCGCCCCGCAGCATATGCAATGTACCTTTGGAAAGGTATAGTATTTGCTCCCCTTGTCGCACTTTTACATAAGTTAAATCGGGCCCTACCGCGGCGGCGACATTACTGGTGAGAGTCCAGGGAGTAGTCGTCCAAACTAAAAGGAATTCAGGCAATCCTGTCTGCGGGTCACGACGCGGGGTGTAATGCAATGGATCGGTGGAGCTGGTCGTTTCCCGCAAGGGAAAACGTAAGGTAACCGCGCGATGGGTAAGTTCTGCATACCCATCGGTGACAATTTCATGTTGGCTGATAGCGGTGGCACAACGCGGGCACCAAGGCATAACATCAGCGCCGCGATAGAGCCAACCTTTTTCCCAGCACTTCTTTAGAAAAGCCCAGATCATGTAATTATTTTCGTTGGAAAAAGTAAAATAACTTCCGCCCAATTCGGGCATCCCCAAACGACCAATTATTTGCTCAACCGTGTCTGTCACCGCACCATTTGGTCCTTCAACAGTGATCACTTTTTGGGGATCCTCCATAAGTTGTTCCGCTAACCAGCGTAACTGATTGACATCATTCCAATCCATCCAATAACCAAGGCGAATCGATTGTTCGGTCTGTACGGCGGCGTATTTCAACACGCGTGCCTTACAATTGCGCACAAAACGGTCTAATCCAAAAGCTTCGATGTCCTTTTTGCTTTTGAAGCCCATCTCTTTCTCGACTTCCACTTCCACCCATAGACCTTGGCAATCAAAGCCGTTTTGATAACGCAGCTCACGCCCGCGCATCGTCCAAAATCGTTGGAACAAGTCCTTATAAGTGCGCCCCCAACCATGATGAACACCCATAGGGTTGTTTGCCGTAATTGGTCCATCAATGAACGACCAATGGGGTTGACCTTGATGAAGCTGGCGCAATTTCTCAAATGCCCGGATTTCTTCCCAAAATTTTAAGATTTCTTTTTCCTGGCTCGGAAAATCAACTTTTGAAGGTACTTCCTGAAATCCCATACAACCTCCACAAGACAATCTACAATAATATTGATAAAAAATTCAAACGCCCTCATCCCTTCAGGGACGAGAGCGCGCTGATGACATCTCCCGCGGTACCACCCTGCTTTCTGCAAAGGCAGACAGCTTGTTCATGATCAGAACAGTCAAAGAAACTGTTCAAACCATTCGTCTCTGATAACGGTAGACGTTCCCGGCGCCCCTACTAGGAAAAAAGATTACACTTCAGGTTGCAGCTCCGGAATGATTTTCCATCAATGGTTCCGGCCTGGCTCACACCACCCCAGGCTCGCTGACAGCTACCATGGATGTACTCGTTTCCATCCTGGCTTTTCGTCCAGTAGATAAGCGAGATTATGCCATAAATTGAACAAACGGTCAACATGATAGCGTTGATTGCAGCACTTCTCAACATAAATCACCAGTTCAATCCTATTGTTTGCTGGCTATATTCGGTGGGACAAATCCCCGCCTTAGTTCGGGGAAGTCAGGAAAAGGCTGCTCGCTGGTTAGCCTGAAGGGCTTTTTTGAACTGAGACCAGGGCTTTCAACCGGCTGATTTAAGCAGAAAAGAGCCAGCCAGAACAGTTCCAATCAGTAATTCTCAATATGATGTACTGTCGATCTAGATTGTATTTTGGTTGTATTCGGCGGGAAAAATCCCCACCTTAGTCCAGGGCAGTCGGCTAAAGCCGATCGGTTGGACAGCCCGAAGTGCTTTTTTGTACTGTGGCAGGGCTTCCAATCCGCCGAATTTGGCAGGAATTAACCAATAAATGAACTCACTGAAAAAATCTTGATTTTAACGCAAAGATGGAAAGCTGCCATGAATTTCAAAAAGATGCCAGCGATCCTCAATGTGAAATAACCGTTCAGCTAGCTTGTTTGCTGGTTATATTCATCGGGATAAATTCCTACCTTAGTCCAAGGCAGTCGGGTAAAGCCGACTCATATTGCAGCCCGAAGGGCTTCCATGACCTGAGGCAGGGCTTTAGCCCGCCGAGTTTGGCGGAAAATAGCCAGCTTAAATAGTTTGACAATGTCACATTTTCGTATAGTTGTCATTGCGAGGAGCGTTCTTTGCGACGAAGCAATCCCCTCGCAAACCAAAAGACTGCTTCGCTTCGCTCGCAGTGACAGAAAGCATAGAGTTTTATAGAACAATTGTTTAATGTGACATTGTCAAAATAGTCATCATGAACTTGGTTCACCCCCAAGCATGAAAATTGATTTTCAGGTCAGTTACAATTTGAATTAACAATTAAACGTCTCAAATTCGATGCGCATAGGATAGATTACGCTAAAGCCCTCAGGATACTTTCCAATCAAATAGAGAATTGCTGAGTTCCAATCTTGATTAATAAGTGAGCGTTCCAAATTCGAGGCGCAAAGGATGGGTTGTGCGAAAATCTTCAGGATGATTTCAAGGAGAATTGCTGGGCTGAATGGTTGATGGAAAATTTGCGCTGGAATTTTTATACATCTAATAACCTTCAGCCTGACCTGCGTTTTCCCATTATAAACTAATTAACCATTTGACAAAGCACAATCCGTCTGTGGCAATTGCTTAGGGTATAAAAAGCAATTGAAGCGCGAGTCAACGAATAATTTTATCCATCTCACCAACAACAGGGACTTAGAAAGGTCCACCCCGAAGAGATTGTTAACTTCGGGGTGGATTACCTGTAAAGGAAAGTTTATGGATTAGTTTTTCTGTTTGATGTCGGCAACTTTGCCTTCAATCAATTTTTGGCCACTTTTAATTGCAATCCGTTTCGGTTTGGCTTCCTCTGCCTTAGGCAAAGTTAACTTTAGCACACCGGCTTCATAGCTGGCTTCGATTTTATCCGCCTTTACGGTGCTAGGCAGGGTAATGCTGCGAGCGAAGCTGCCATAGCGTCGTTCGCGAAGATGATATGTGCCTTTCTTTTCCTCTTCCTCGGATTTAATTTCACCCTTTATGGTCAAGGTGTTACCGCTATATGTGATTTCGAGATCTTCGGGATTCATGCCAGGCAGTGAAGCCTTGACGACGTATTCATCATCTTTTTCTACCACGTCGAGGGGTAACTCACCAACAAAGGGTTCTTCGAAATCCCAGGTAGAAAAAGCGCTATCAAAAATACGATCCATCATGCTGCGAATATTCATTAAATCGCGGAAAGGGTCACGCCGGATAATTTGAAACATACGCTACCTCCTTCAGACTAAAATTTTTATCTCAAAATTCTAGAGTGAATATTAAGTCTTGATTGTAAGAAAACGATATGAAGGATATTAGCGTTTTGTTAAAAATAGTCGAAAAATACGAACGTCATTTTGTAGATGATGTCTGCTTCTAGAATGTCGGAGATTTTTATAGTATTACCGTGCAATATTTGCATCGAACGCGCAAATGTTGTAGACATTGATGTCGCCGTTTGGTTGCGGCATTAATGCCGCGTTACGGTTTAGCTAATTTGCGTTTTTCCCTTCTCGGTATATTGAAAACTCCCATTTTCCTCTTTTTAGAAACCTCCCGTAACTGATTCCCTCAAAATACTGCATCCTCGATATAAAGGCAATCCAGTGGCATTGGCTATCTCTTCAGCGCTTAGCGGCTTCGGTCATGAAACTTTCCTCCGTGGCTTTTGTGGAATCTTTGTGCTCTTGTTGGTTTTATCTTTTTCTACCGCAAAGCCCTTAACGGTTTCTGTCATGAAACTTTCCTCCGTGCCCTTTGTGGATTCTCTGTGCCCTTAGTGGTTTTATCTTTTTACCATAAAGCCCGCAAAGCCTGCGCAAAGGCGTATCTGTATTTATCACTCGTTTGATTCCATATTTCAACAAAGTAAGGTTAGATTTTTTGTCTGCTTCATCCAGTTTTTTTCTCAATTTTCTTGAGCCACTTTTTAATTTCTTTGCGCCTTGGCGATTTGGCGTTAAATATTTTATCTTTTTTCAGTTCAGCAATAGGATTCTTCATTCACACCGAGTATTATAAAATTGCCAGCGTTTTTAAATTATGCGTAGCTAGTGAAAAACCTTAAACGAACAAGACAATTGTCAAGGTTTTCAGCTAGTGGTAG
>DYKV01000644.1 GCA_020722415.1 Anaerolinea sp. | reverse complement strand
TGAAACCTGTGACGCTTCCTGTCACGCTATATTCAAATGTGTAAGGTAATCAGAGACGTAATTTTAGATTCCCTAACTTTTGCAGGTTATTATTAGATAGTACCCACAACCAGTTGTCAAAATGTCCTAGTATAAGAAAATCGCCAAACACATCAGTAATCTGATGGAGCAAGAAAGCACCTAAAAACGCAAACAAGTAAATAGGTGCTGTCAACAACAGACTCAGTAACAATCCTAATAAGGCAACAATGGTGAGGGAATACACATTGTGAAGAAGTAAGCCTTTAAATTTTCTATCATCCTCAACTTCATTTAGAAACTTAATCGCTTCTCTTAATCCTTGTTTTTTTCTAATTTCCCGCGCTTTTGCTACATGAGGCTCGTTCCGATTGTAAACCAAGTGATAAAGTGGGTGATCGACAAAATCAATTATCTCACCGCCCGCTACAGCTGCAATGTATAACCAAGGGTTATTCAATCCATTGCCAGCAAGAAACGCAACGCCAGTAGCATAACCCAGACTTATTAAAGCATGTTCGTGTGTTTTCACAACTTGCTCCTAATCAGACAGCTCTATTTTCACCAATTATATTGCCAATTTATTGGTGAACATCACGATCTCTTTCATTTCGCGTTCAGTAAACCATCGCTCTACGGCATCCTGACCAAATCCAACGATAGCAGGCGCATCGAACAAGTCAGCGGTTTCGAGATGGCGCTTCTGCAAGAACACACTTTGCACGGCGCGCAAAAAGCGAATCTGGTCGGCATTGTAATTGTGCTGGGTCATATAGGTTTCAAATTGCCGTGCCACCAAATCCTTGTAATCGGGCAGGTACTGCATGTCCAACACCTAGCGCACCAAACCGAGAAAACTATCGGCGGTATGGGCAAAGACCTTCTTCAAGTTTTCGGGCGTCACTTCCAAATCGCCTTCGCCGAGTTCCTTGGTCAGCGTGCGCTCCAGTTCGAGCAATTGCCAATTATCAACGTTTACAGACATTCAAGTCTCACAGGCGTGGTATTTTATTTGCTCGGTTTCT
>DYKV01000643.1 GCA_020722415.1 Anaerolinea sp. | reverse complement strand
GTTAGCCCGCTGAAGTGAATGCAATGAACAAGTACGTCCTTTGCTGTGCAATCGTGTTGTTAACGTTACTATGGTTAAGCGGATGCGCATCCGATCCAGAAGTTCAACTTGCTGAGCTCAGCAAGAACACGGTGGTGTACGATGAGATAATTCGGATCAACAACTGTGGTGGCAAGGGAGATAGCGAACAAACAGCATCACGGCAATTTGCAACTACTGTTGAATTTGGAGCAGGGGTTTCCGCAGGCTATCAGTCTTTCGTGCAGGGTAATCTTTCTGCAAAATACAGCGAATACCGAAATGCGTCTAAAAGTCAGCGTTTGGTCGCGCCGCCTGGGACGAGTATGGAGTTTGTACTGCGGTGGTCTGATGACGTGCGGGCTGGCAACGTTCAGGTGAATGACCAAAGCGGAACATATGAAGTCCGTATCCCTGTTTCAGTGGAACAGATTTCGGGCCGAGATTTGGGATGTGGTTTGGCCGTATCTATTCCATCTCCTTTGCCAACTTCCCCAAATACTACACAAGCACCACCTGGCAATCAACCTATAAGTCAGCCAACATTAATTCAATCAGTCCCAACAACCAAACTGCTTTCCCTCAACATTCTGAAACAGGTTTTAGACGAAACATCTAGCGAGCGTGTTGAAATAACTCTTGGAAAATTACGTGAGTTTTGCAATCAAGGCATAATCACCTGTTATGACTATCCAAACAGTAATTGGTCTATAGCGGGCCCAGCACTTATTGGCACAGACCCATTGCAACAGCCAATTGTTGGAGCGCAAGTGGTCAAAGTAAACAGAGATTCAACAGGAAATTGGTTACCCAATTGGCCAATTGGGTTGTTTTATGTCCCTGCTGGGAAAAATGTCCTTGTGTCCACCCCAGGAGTTGTTTATCCGCTTGAAGACTCATTGCCATCAGAGTGGATTATTCGCTAAAATAAAGGCACTCCCAATTAAGGAGAGCGGGCTAACCAGCGCTTCCAGCCGACCGCTTCGCTCGCTGCGCTCGCTCGCGGCGGCTGAAGCGCAGGCCGTTA
>DYKV01000642.1 GCA_020722415.1 Anaerolinea sp. | reverse complement strand
ATTATAGAACAAGAACTTCGGCAAGCGCAGTCTGAACACTCATTCCAAAAATTATTTACTTTATACCAAGCATCTCGAAAAGTCGCAGATATGACACATGGATTACTTGGCGATGCCCGAAAAACTCTGGATGCAATGGGGAGAGCAATAGTAGGCGCGGCGCAACAAAGAAAAGGTTTGGAGCAAAGAAAGAAAAGTACATGGAATCCTTTTGAATCATCGCAGCTTGAAAAAGAAATTCAAGCACTACATAAACTAAGAGATGAAATCCTAATACCCGATAAGAATAGAGTAAAAGCTGACCGTGATCGTATAAGTAATGAAGTAACTCGTCTAAATCAACAAACGGCCTTATTGCGTGATACTATTCGAGATAGATGTGGGGTAAAGGGAAGGCAATGGTACGATAGTTTAATGAAAAGAACGGAAATAAGACAGATCAACGATGAAAGACAAAAGAAAGGTTTGCCCCCACTACCGATTCCTTCCAGTAAACCTAAGCAAATAGAATCTAGGGTAAAGGGCATTGTCAAATGGTATAACACAAAAGATGGTTACGGGTTCATTACTCCAAATAGCGGCTCCAAAGATGTCTATGTTAGTAAGAAAAACTTACAAGGTGTTTCCTATCTGAAAGAAGGTGATAGAGTTGAATTTGTGATTAGACTGGGTAACAAAGGTCCCTGGGCAGCAAATGTGAGAAAGATGTAAAATTAAAACCGCCCAACCCCGCATTAACACAGACGGGGCTGATCGCCCCGGTGGAACGCAGCCGGTTTTGCCAGCTTTGGCTATGGTTCAAGGATGGCCTGGAGCCACCCGCCCCGCTGGTTATGCAACCGTTGGACGGAAAAGCTGTCCCCGTAACCAATGGCAGGTTTGTTTCCAACAGATTGGTAGGGACAAGTATTCTTTCGGAGGAATAGTGGTTCGAAATAGAACTCGTATATGGTACGACTTAACAATGTCGCTAACCTATCCCTCAGTATTAGTAGTCGTGTAAAAATAACTTCCGCACTTTACCAACCGATCTCAAGCAGAAGAC
>DYKV01000130.1 GCA_020722415.1 Anaerolinea sp. | reverse complement strand
AGGAAGGTGCCATGATCCATTCACCGCGTCACTGTTATCCGGGAAGCGGATGGACAACCTTCTCCGTTCGGACTGTGAATTTGGGGCTTGGATTATCAGGGACCGTAAACGAATTCATCCTTGGCAAGGGTGATACCAGACAACTCGTATTTTATTGGTACCAGTCCAGGGGCAGGATCATAGCAAATGAATATGTGGACCGTTTTTTCATGATATATGACACTATTACGAAACGGAGATCCGATGGGGCTCTGGTAAGGATCTCGGGGCCTGCCGATAACATAGAAGATGCCATTGCAATCCAGAAGGAGTTCATGCGGGATCTTCATCCTGTACTTTCCCAGTTTTTGCCATCCTCATGAATCAGTGAGATATGCATATAACCGTCTGATTTTTCAGAATAAGCCTATGCCGGGAATGTTTGTGGAGCGCGGCTCTTATGGACGGTGGCTATTTGCCGCATGGAACAAACCTCCCGGACGTCGGTCCATGGAATCAGCGCAGTATTATGTAGGCCATGCATTATTAGACAAGATCAAAAAATATATAAGTTGTGTTGTAGTGTTATGACTTCCGGGCATTTTATGATGGATAAAAGCAGGATACGTGTACGTATTACGAACGAAAAAGATGAGGCCGCATGGAATGATTATGTCAGTTGTGATTCCGAAGCGGGCCCTTATCATCTATTTGGATGGAAAAATGCTGTTGAAAAAGCTTATGGCCACAAGGGGTATTACTTGCTCGCCGAAGACGTGGGAAGCGGTAAATGTCTCGGGGTTTTGCCTCTTGTATACTTCAAAATTCCTTTTACAAAGGGATCGCTTGTATCGCTTCCTTACTGTGACTACGCAGGCCCCTTGGGCCCCCGCTTTGTCAAGGAAATCCTGACTGTCCAGTGCAAAGTTTTGGCTAAGGAGCTTGGGGTATCAAAAGTCGAGTTACGCCGTCCGGTGGATGAAGTAATCTCTGACGCAGAAAGCGGTTGGACGCAAGAAATCATTTCGAATAAGGTAAGAGTTGTGTTGCCACTTCCTCCAGTTTCTGATGATCTTTGGCAGTCGATGAAATCGAAACTGAGAAGTCAGGTTCGCCGCCCTGAAAAGGAAGGGCTTACATTCAGGTTAGGCGGCATCGAGATGCTGGATGAATTTTATCATGTGTTCGCCGAGAATATGAGGGATCTGGGTTCTCCTGTGCATTCTCGTAAATGGTTTGACGCCCTTCTTGCCAGCAGTCCTGACTCTGCCAGGATAGGTACTGTTTATCTTCCTTCTGGCGAACCTTGCGCATCTGGAATCATCATGACCGTGGGCGGCAAAGCCTGTATCCCCTGGGCCTCCTCTCGTCGGGCTTCCAATAAGTATTCTCCAACTATGATGCTTTATTGGAGATTTCTGGCTTGGGCCGCCGATAACGGTTTCCAGGAATTCGATTTTGGCCGTTCAACGCCAGGTGGAGGTACCTACAAGTTCAAAATGCAGTGGGGTGGACAGCCCAAATCCCTTTATTGGCAAATATATCGTTGTGCGGAGCATTTCAGCAGGTCTGGAAATGAAGCGGCAAAAAACACTTCGGCATGTCGTAGGCTGGTTGAAAACATATGGAAAAGACTCCCCCTATGCTTGGCCAATCCAATCGGTTCTGCTGTCAGAGGATACATATCACTTTAACGAAGGCTATCCGATCAAGGAAAAGCTCTACAACATAAATTAACGAGCATGCTAACAAGCAGAACATTATTACTATGGATTCCAGTATAGATCTTTCTGCGGTCATACTTACATGGAATTCGGGGAAATATATACGCCGTTGTATCGAATCGCTGGTCTTGGACGCCTCTGGTTCTTCGCTGGATTATGAGATCTTTGTGGTTGACAATGGCTCCCGCGACAACACCAAGGACGTCCTCGAAGAGCTGTCAGCTACCTATAAAGGTAAGCTGACACCTATTTATCTGCCAAAAAACTTTGGGACTACAGTTTCAAGAAATATCGCCCTGAAAAGGGTATCAGGCAGGTTTATATGCTTGATGGATTCAGATGCATACACGACGGCAGGTTGTCTCAAGCGCTTGGTTTCTACCCTGGAGCGGCATCCCGAAATAGGCATCGTGGCTCCCAGACTCCTTTATCCTGATGGGCGTTATCAAAAATCGTCTGATACTTTCCCAACATTCACCCAGAAACTTTTGAGGGTAATTTTCCTCAGAAAATTTGAAGCGAGCGAGGCGCAGCCTCCTGAGGGTCCTGTAGATTGTGTTATTTCCGCTTTATGGATCATGAAAAAAGATTTGTTGAATCATGTTGGTTTTTTTGATGAAAGTTTTTTTTATGCACCTGAGGATATAGATTATTGCTTCAGGACATCCAAGGCGGGTTATACTGTGTATTATCTCCCAGATGCTGTTGCTTTTCATGATGCCCATGAACGTTCTCGTTCTGTATCCAACCCTAGATTTATCATTTCTCATTTGTATGGTCTTTTTATTTACTTCTTTAAGCATTCCTATTTTAAGAAAAACTATACGTCCTTGATGAATTAGTTTTATGATGTTATTTTATATAATAATAATGATATTGTTTTCTCCGTATATTGTCCTGTCCATGTTTTATTTATCTGTTATTTTTACTACATTTAATAATAAAAGGCGATCATCTTCGGATGTTGCTAAGCCTCAAATTTATATTGTCACGTGTTTTTATAATGAAGAAAAGTTGCTTGATGACAAGATAAAGAATCTTCTTTCGCTTGATTATCCATATTTGAAATTTATTTTTGTCAATGATAATTCTACGGATAGATCTGTTGAAATTGTAAAGTCATTTGAGTCAGAAAATATTATTTTGCTTGATAACAGATCACGTGGGAAGGCGGAAGCTCAAAATACTGCATTATGTGAAATTCCTCGCAGTGCGATAGTTATCTTTACTGATTGTAATGTATTTTTGGATAATAAAAGCATTGATCCGATGGTAAACTGCTTTGCTCCTGACGTTGGCGGAGTAATAGGCAACGTTTTTATTGCGGATCCTGCCGGCGGCAGAAACCTCGAGGGTGATTACTGGGAATTCGAAAAAAAGATAAAAATATTTGAAAGTTATTTCGGAGCCGTCATAGGTTTTGATGGTGGATTCTATGCTGTACGCGCCGATCTTTACTCCCCGTTGCCACCCGATTTTCTTTCCGATTTTGAGGAGTCCTTGGCCATCTTGTCCAAGGGGTATAAGGTTGTCTTTTGTTCGGAGGCTATGGCGGTCGAGTTGGAGCGTCGCAAAATAGGGGCGCAATTTGCATCGAGGCGAAGGGTGACCGTTCGAACTTTGTGGGCACTCAGGCGTGCGATGGGCATTCTTAACAAGCTTACTTGGCCGGCCCGCCTTTTTTTGATCATCAACAAAGCCGTGCGCTACTATTGTCTTTTTCTCTCCCCCTTGATGGGCATTTTCATTGTGTCTTGTGTCATGCAGCTAAATTATATGCTGGGGCTTCTGGCGATTATCTTATGCATTGCGACCACTGGTCTTCTCGCTTTGAGCCACGGGGGTCGCCAGGCCTTTGCAACCGCGTACGGGCTATATGCCGGTCTTTTCGATTTCTGCATGGGCAGAAAGATCATCTCCTGGGAGCAGCAGAGACAATAAAAAAGGAGATTTTTTTTGAGGGCTCTTATAAAGACCCAAGTACTTCGGGCTATAAAAATTTTTGGCCTTATGCTGGGCAAATCGGGAAAAAAACTCGATGAACTTGCGAGAAGGATCGAGATACACACTTTCATGGCTGAAATTCACAAATGGAGGATCATTGGACTGGAGCCCGGAGACATTCAGATAGGACGAGGCGTCAAATTCGGGAAAGGGGTTAAGATCAGGGCTGACAAAGGTGCACAAATAAGGATAGCTGACGATGTTTTTTTGCGTGATTTTACCGATATATATGTGACTAGCGGCGGGAACCTTTCAATTGGCCGGTCTGCCGTCCTCGGGGTCCGTTGTCTTGTACGATGTCGAAAGCTTATTGAAATAGGAGACGAGGTGTCTATTGGGCCAGACTGCAAAATCATTGACCATGTCCACAGTCTGAGCCTGAAAGGCATGACCCCTAACGTTTATTGGTCAAAGCCTATTAAAATTGGTACCGGCGTGGGATTGTTTTCCAATGTGTTTGTAGGCATGGGAAGCGAGATAGGCGAATTCAGCAAGGTATCGCTTAACACCGTCATTAAGGGGCCTGTTCCACCTTCCTGTTTTGTTGGCGGAGATCCTGTCAAGGTCCTCTTTTCCCGTGGAAAAGATCAGGCCGGATAGTCTATAGGGTCCCTGGAATTTTGCCCCGTCAGGTGATGGACATTCTTGATCACCCTTCATGGAGTAAGCGCTCGTGGGGCTGAGGGCATTTTTTATTCTGACCATGGTAGTGGGTGGGATAATTTATGCCTTCAAAAGGCCCTATTTCGGTTTAGTGCTTTTTGCAGGAATGACCTACATCCGGCCTGAACGTCTTTCATACGGCGACCTGGCCTCTTTCCATCTCTTTCTGGTTGTTTCACTGTGTGGTCTACTGGCCTATTTTCTGCAAAAATCCAGGCTTCCTGTAATACAAGATCATTCAAAAGTTCTTTACGCCCTTCTTGCCTTGGCATTATTGCAGATGTTCTTTTCGCCTTTTGCAGCAGTTAATGTGTCTTTAAGCTGGGAATATGCATTTATTTTTTTTAAAATAGCTATTTTTTGTTTGTTGATGACAAAACTTCTGACTTCAGAAGACAAAATTAAGTGGTTTATTATAGCCAATCTTGTGGGGGTTGTTTTTATAGGTTTATGGGGGTTTGAGCAACATTTTCGCGGCAATGTCCGACTGGAAAAGATAGCAGGAGGAAATTACAATGAATCCAATTCGGTTGGAGCATTATTTGCGCAGTTTGTTCCGATCTTTCTCTCGTTGGTATTCATAATAAAGAAAAAATATCGTTTGCTTCCCTTGGCCATAGTCGGCGTGTTGTCCGCAGATGTTATCTTTACCCAATCCAGGGCTGCCCTTTTGGGTTTGATAGTAGGCCTCACGGTATTCTGGGTCGTTATCTCCATCCGTCTCAAGGTTGTTACCGCGCTGATAGCCTTGTCGTTCTTCCCCTTAATGAAAGAGGCTGTTTTTTCAACTGAAGGATACGAAGATCGGATCGAGAGCACTGTAGAAGGAGAGGATAGGGGGGCCGACAGGATATCGATCTGGATCGCTGGGATACATATCCTTAAAGACCACCCCATTACCGGGGTTGGCCAGCAGAATTTTCAGTACTTGGCCAAAGAGTATTGCGTAAAGCTGGGCCTTGAACACGATTTCAAGGCCCGCGGAGACGCCCACAACCAGTATCTGCTCACGGCAGCCGAAACAGGTATTTTGGGTATCTTGGCTTACCTCCTTGCCTTTTATTTCCACTTTAGCGACATACACCGCCTCAAAAAGGCCTGGCGCTCCGATGATCGTTACGGCCATTATGTGCACCTGTTGAGGGGTATTCAGGCCGGGACCATTTCCTTCATGGTCTCAATGATGTTCCACACGCACCCGATCGAGGAGCATCTTTACTGGTTTTTGATGGTTCCGGGTTTGATGTTGAATGTATATGAGGATCAAAAGAAGGCTGACGGTCCCATGGCGGCCTGAAGGCCGGGTTTGAATTGTTAAAAGGAGGATCCATGGATAAATTCTTGGTGCACGGTGGGCGTCCCCTCCAGGGGAGCATAAGGCTCAGCGGCGCAAAAAATGCGGCGCTCCCGATCCTTGTGGCCTCTATTCTCGCCGATGAGGATGTGGTGCTGACCAATGTCCCGACTGCCTTGAAGGATGTCCAGACAACGCTGGAGATAATCGAATCCATCGGCGCAAATGTTATTGTCGAGAAGGACCGGGTGGTCATCAACGGGAGGGGTGTGCATCAGCAGCCGCCAGCCGCCCTTTGCTCTCGGATACGCTCATCCCTCGTTTTCTTGGGGGCCCTGCTGGCCAAGCTTGGACGAAGTGAGGTTGCGGCTCCAGGTGGCTGCAAGATCGGACAGAGAAAGTTTGATTTGCACATCCAGGGCCTTAGGGATCTGGGGGCCGATGTGGTGTGTGAAGAGGATGCCATCCATGCCCGAAACGAAAACGGACTTTATGGCGCCGACATAGCCATGTATCTGCCGACAACGACAGGCACCCAGAATGTCGTTTTCGGGGCGCTTGCAGCCAAGGGGACCACAATAATCAAGAATGCCAACACAC
Organism: Anaerolinea sp.; assembly: GCA_020722415.1. Taxonomy (GTDB): domain Bacteria; phylum Chloroflexota; class Anaerolineae; order Anaerolineales; family UBA4823; genus UBA4823. Next base: position 247 of record DYKV01000130.1, on the reverse strand, counting down.
GTCCTGAAAATCAGGATCTTTTCGCGTTCCTGACCAAGATGGGGGCCACCATCAGATCCGGGAACCGTGTCGTTGAGGTGGATGGGGAGGCGAGGCTTCACGGAGCCGAGCATCAGATAATGGCTGGAACGGACGAAATGATCACCTATATCGTTATGGCAGCCGTAACCGGTGGGGAGATTCGGATAGAAAATGCCTCGCTCCAGCACGAGCCTATTTCGGTTCGCCATCTCCGCGATTCAGGGCT
>DYKV01000129.1 GCA_020722415.1 Anaerolinea sp. | reverse complement strand
AAAAGAATACCGGGAGAACTATTACAAACACAAGACGACAGCGATGCTCTTGTAAGGGAGATGTACTAATGACGAATGTTACAATCAATAATCTGGTAGAACTTATTACGCCGACCGATACAGCAGTAATGGAAATTGAGGAAACCACCTCTCCCGCGAGTAAAAAAATTACCTGGGCAAACATAAAGGCCACACTAAAAACCTTTTTTGATACATTGTACGGGGGCAACGAGTTGGCAAAATCTAGCACTTATTTGAACCTGGGAACCAGTTATGCAGATTTAGTGGCAGCGCCAGCCAGCGGAGTACGAAAGGTCAAGGAAATCTCAATGACCAACGAGGACGCGTCGGCCACGACCGATTTCTGGTTCAAGATAGTAAAGTCATCCGTTGATTATTTTATTTTCAAATTTACATTGGCCCCAGGAGAGAAATTTGTCCTAGAATTCCCATTCTATTTGGACAGCACAATGAGTATCCAGGCGAAAGTGACGGCAACAGTTACTGGAAGGGCGACGGCGGCCTATGTAGACATAAGCAAAGGGGCAATGGCTGTGGTAAATTTCAGCGGGACAAGTTTCACTGACTTGGTGATAGTTACAACCGGGAAAACATACACCGTGCTTGGGCTTGCGCTGGTCAACACGGATGTAGATACGCAAACTTGCTCATGGCAATTTATCACAAGCGGAGCAGCAGTAAAACAACTCAACACCCGAACATTGCCACCAAGTAGTTCGTATTTCTCGGAGGCGCAAATTGTGTTGACGGCTGGGGAAAAATGCCAAGTGGCACACGGGGCGGCGAGTAAAACCGGCTCGGCGTTGATTAGTTACGAGGAGGTATAAAATGCCATTTCTTTATACAGGAAAGACGCCCTGGCAGGCGAATTATGTTCATGAAATGCTTGAATGGTTGGTTCGTCCAAAAGGGATTGTAAACGAAGGAACATGGTGTGGAAGCACTCTAGATTTGGCAGTAAATATCGCCACGAACCCAACCAATTCGTTGCTTGTTGCTTTAGTTGAAATTTATTATAGTTCCCCTGTAATGCCAACATCTCTCACGTGGAACGGGAAGACATTGACGAGACAGGTATCGACGACCGATCTTTATACAGGGTCGGCAATTTATACACTTGTCAATCCAGGAGCAGGCAATTCGAGTGTCACAGGTTCAGCTTCTTACGTAGCAGCCTATATGACAGTCGTACTTCTTTCTGGGGTGAATCAATCTATGCCAGTAATCAGCACCGGTTCAGCAACAACGCAGGGGACAAAGACCATTAATTTAACCACCGAGGCGTACGGTATGAGTTTAGAGGGGGGGATTGCAGGACACGACTCGAACTGTTCTACTGGCATGTCCGCTTCGCCGCCACAGACAAAGATTACATCTTCTTTGGATTATGCTTCATCAAAGGAAAACATCGGCACCACTGACAGTATGACACGCACTCTGATTCTGTCTGGAACGGACCCGTGTGCGTCTATGACAGCAATTGCGTTAAAGCCTGCATGAGGAAAAAATGAGCATTCAATTATCAACCACAGTAAGGAACGCTAGACTAGATGCAATAGAAACGGCCATTGGCGCTTCGCCTATTCTAAAGATTAGAACGGGGGCCATTCCTGCGTCTTGCGCAGCGGCGGACAGCGGAACGGTTCTTGCTACCATAATATTACCGTCTGACTGGATGGCCGCCGCAGCCAACGGTTCAAAGACTTTGTCTGGGACATGGTCTGACGTCGAAGCGGACGCCAGCGGCGATGCCGGGCATTTCCGCATTTATGCTGCAGATGGAGTAACTTGTCATATACAAGGGACAATCACCGCAACAGGCGGAGACGGAGATATGACTCTTGACGCCATCGGCATTGTTACCGGACAAACAATTGCTATTACCGCCTTTACTTTGACCGACGGGAACGCATGACGACAGGATACGTTCTTACCAGAAACACTAGAACTACTGTTGGTGGTGATACGCGCATTACCGCCAGCGGTGATACACGTGTTACATTTGCCGGATACGTATTAGGAACGCTCACTGTAACAGCAAACGGAAGCGTAGTTATCAGTGGAACGCTATCAAAAATATTAGCAAATTTGGCGACAATGATTATCGGCTTTCATCGTATACCGATAATCCTCAATTACAAACCCAGGGATACTCATTTGACGTATAATCAAAGAGATACAACGTTGACCTTTAGGCCGCGTGATACCCAACTAACATACGAGGAGCGCGATGACTGACAACGCATTATTCCCATTGGAGGGCGATTTTGTCTGTGGCACATCTTCCACTTTCGCTTTTGTGATTACCCCTCCAGGGGCTATCTTGGTATCTTCTCCTGCTTGTACGCTGTATAAGGGAACGTCTGACGTTTCGTCCACCTATCTCTCTGGTTCCGCGTCGGTAAACGGAACGACCATCACCACGCAGACGATTGCTATTACGGTAGCAGACGAATACCTTTTACGCATCACCGCAACGGTGGATGGTTTTGTGCAAGAGTGGTATGTAAAAATCATTGTGAAAAACCCCTGGGATTTTCTGTAAGTGATTTTCAAAGGATAAAACTATGCCACTTGGAGATATAGTAATCAAAGGAATATCTAATTTATCCCCAGCCGAATTACAGAAAATTCGTTTGAGACTCAATGCTATGGAAGCCCATGATGCAATTACAAGGGGATGGATTGGGGAAGATGGACAATTGAATGTGTTAAACCTTCACGCCGACAGTGGGGATTTCGATATTATGCCAGGTGGGGGAGCGTACTTCTATTTTGTAACTGACCAAACTATTCCCAACGATACAGAAACTGCCCTGGTTTGGGACGGCACATTACTCGGAGTGAACTCCAAATATCTTGTATTGGATTCATCCGACAGAAGCAAAATATTACTTAAAACCAATTTCTACAAACGATTCTTTATGGTCTTTGGCTGGCTTAAATGGTGCCAAAACAGCACGGGCAGACGAGCGGTTAAGGTAGAACAACATGATGCGTCAGGCACACTTGTTCACACAAGTTACATTTACTCAATGTTGGGAGCAGATGCATCAGACGCGACAGTTACTCCCTTCATTGCTCCCCAAGCCTTTCAGCCAACTACCGCTTACATTAGAATTATGGCCATACAAGAATCAGGGGGGGCTCTTATCATCAACGGTAGTGATATGGGAATATTCATTTACAGGTGATATATGAGAGAAATTCGAGTACAAAAAACGTATAACCGTGACTTACTGGTAGAAGAGATTATGGCTATACCAGGCGCAACTTTCCAAAATGTAGATGGAGAACAAGCAACAAATATTCGTTTTCTGGGTGATTTTGTCATTCAATGCCCCGATGATTTAGAAAAGGCTGTGTCCAGTATTGTTAAAAGGCATGACGCGACAAAAAAATCCACCAAGCAATTAAAGGATGAAGAGGAAACAAACTCAACCTTGACGGCGCTAAAAAAAATTGATACATTGGGATTTACAAAAAAAGAATTTGCCGCTCTTGTTCGTTGGGCATTGCAGGAGGATAAAATCAAATGAACCGCGCACATGGAATAGACATCAGCCACTGGCAAGGATTTTATCATCATCAGGAGAATCCCCCTCTTCCTGTGGATTTTGTTATTCAAAAATTGACCGAAGGCATCTATCGTGACCCAAGTTACTCAACGCTAAAAAAGGACATCCAGGTAGTTCCTATTCGAGGCGGGTATCATTACTTCCGGGGACAGTGGAACTGGAAACAACAAATGGATGTGTTCCTTTCGCAACTAGAAGGGTATCATTTTTGGGCGCTGGATGTGGAAAAGCGTTATAACTATTCTGGTCCAATGGTCAATGGACTGTCACCACTAAATCAGCCTTATCCTGGGTTTATTGAAAGTCTCCCACTGGCTCTTGAATACATGGGAAAACACACTAATATTCCGGGGTTAATATATGTTGGTCCAGGTACATGGATAGACTGGCTAAAACCCATTCATTCAGAATTACTAAATTATGACTTATGGGTTCCACATTATTGGTACAAACCAAATCCAGAAGGAACGCCTAACTACTTTACCATTCGCGGCGCGGGAAACATGCGACGCGATTGGCGATTCTGGCAATATACCGATAAAGGCATGAACAATCGCGGAAAAGAATTCGGTGTCAACTCATTCGGCCTTGATCTAAATGTATTCAATGGTTCTGTAGAAGATTTGAAAGTTTGGGTATTTTCCCAAAAAACACCACCGGAAATATGCTCTTGCTGCGGACAGGAGATAAAGAGATGAAAACCAAAGTCTTGATAATTTTTGCGGATATATTAATTGCACTTATGATTATTGTGTTTCTTGTTAGATTCATCCCATAGGAGAAAAAAATGGCGACAAACACAGAACTTATACGAGAATTACACGATATGCTTATTACTTTTATCGCGGAGCAAAAAAAATACAATGACATGGCAGACACCGCCAGAGAAAGGGTTGAACAACATGCATTGGCTTTGGTTAGAATAGATGGACAAATTGCTATGTTACAGGAAGCAGAAATAAAGCGAACAAAGGCAGACGAACGAAGACAAGCGGCGATTAATACAGTTGTAGTCGGACTGGTTTTAACACTGCTTACCCAAATACTTCAAATTATTTTCCAATAATCAAAAAATCAACGAAAGGAGAAAAAAACATGATTTTCAAATCTCGCAAGTTTTGGCTTATGGTGTCAGACATCGCAATCTCCCTCATTACCTACTTCGTAGGAAAGTATGTTACTCCCGAAGCAGGCAAGGATATTCTGACGGTCATCGGGTTGCTTCAGCCTGTTATCGTCTCGCTTATCCTCGGCATTGCTGTTGAGGACGCCGCCATGAAACGAGCCGGAGAATGGAATAAAAAGATTCCGTTACAATAACTTGCCGATTATGACAATTAAATACCATGAATATACCCCACAAGCTTGTAAAGGCTTGGCCGGGGTTTTTGTGTTTGTATAGGAGGCAAAAAGAAATGAGCAAGTGGACAGATAGTGAAACAGTAACACTCGTGGCAGACTTCCAAAAGAAACCTTCGTGGATGCCGGTGCATGAGTTTTGTCAAAAATGGGGGAGTCCACGCGGGCGCAGTGCAGACTCTGTAGAAAGGCAACTGCGTCGTTTGCAATGCAACATAGGAAAAATTTATGTTCAGCCGTCACCCTACCCCAAGTACGATACTCCGCTGACACTAGAGGGCGACGCGCTGATACTCTCTGACCTGGAATTCCCGTACCATAACGCAGAATTTGTGAACAGATGTATGGAACTTGCCGAAGCATGGGGGATAAGGCAATGTATTCTTGCGGGGGATGTGATTCACTTTGACAGTTTATCGGGCTGGGAGCCCAATTGGACCACGTCGAATACTGGGGGAATCACGGCAGAAGCGGAACAAAAATTAACTGCTTTTGCCCAAACGCTTTCAGCGAAACAACAGGGAAAATTCTTTGAACTTCTTGGCAATATTGGGGACAGGAAGGAACAAGACGGCTTGTCAACTGAATTGGATGTGGCACGCGCAGGACTAAAGAGGATTATCGCACAATTCGACCACATAGACTTTGTATTAGGAAATCACGAGGGGCGATTATTGCGTGCGCTGGAAGTCACAATCAACCCGGACGAATTGTTGCGACTGCTTGATGCAAAAAACCCCAAAATGCGCATTGCACCCTATTACTATTCATACCTTGACACACAATGCGGGAGATACCAAATCGAGCACCCCAAAGGCGCATCAGAAGGAACAGCACAACAACTGGCTGCCAAATACCACTCGCACGTCATCATGGGACATTCGCACTTGCTTGATTTTTCGTGGGATATTAGCGGGGAATTTTACGCCATCCACGCCGGTCATTGTGTAGATGAAACCAGATTGCCTTATGCTGCCCAGCGGCACACAACCAGACGGGCGCATAAACCCGGAGCGGTTATCGTTATGGATGGTTACCCTTATCTTTTACATTGGCGCACAGATTGGGAACGAATGAAACGTATAGTATAATAACCCTTGTCGGTGCGGTTTGCACGAGCAAACCCTCCCCGTTCGGACGGGAAGAACGCCAGGCCAAGCGTCACCGGCAGCGGCCGCGCCGCCCTACCCTTGCAATGGGCAGGGCGGCAATTGTATTGCCTGCTTTACCAATGAGACACATACGCCAGGATGTTCGTTTAACATCTGGACACTGAAACGAAACACTCTCCACCCCAGCGCGGTTGCGATGTCTAGTTTTTGACGATCAATGTCGCTTCCATGTCGCCCCCCGTGAGGCAACCATTGACCACCGTCTATCTCAACGGCGATCATGTATACGGGCAGCGCCCAGTCAAACCGATGCCGCCCAGGTTTGCCGGTAAACGGATTAATAATTGCATGGTCAAATGGATACTCTGGCATCCATTCTAGGCGGTCTGCCAATGTGTTCCACACTGTCAACCATGCTTGTTTATAATCTCTGGCGGACAACTTTGTCATTTATCTTTTTTGACAAGCGTAAGAATGATTTGGACATAATTTC
>DYKV01000128.1 GCA_020722415.1 Anaerolinea sp. | reverse complement strand
CCAATTCCTCGTAATGTAGTGCCTATTTTGGTGTTTCCAAGGGCCGCTTCCTGGGCGCGATCGAGCGCTAAATGGCCTGGGGTAATGATGTGAGCTGCATGGGAGATGATTAGCCGCTGCGGATTTATTTCAACCCCATTGGTGCGCAGCATTTCAATTTCAGATAGAAGCACCGCCGGATTTATGACTACTCCATTGCCGATCAAAGCGACAGTTTGAGGATGAATGATCCCAGAGGGGATTAAGTGCAGTTTAAATACTTTCTCTCCTACTGTAACAGTATGACCGGCGTTATCGCCGCCATTGTAACGGGCAACATAATCTGCTTGCCGGGATAGTAAATCTACTACTCTTCCTTTTCCTTCGTCCCCCCATTGTGTTCCGATGACAATATCTACTGGCATGATATACTCTCCGTTCCTAATCGAATTGGAATGATTCACAAACTCACTAAATAATCCTGATGTTGTACAATATAAATGCTTTAATATCCTTACATGTAGATTATAACCATTCTGGTGGAAATTAATAGGAAAAATATGGGAAGGAGATTCGGATGCGTAAAAAAATCATTCTGGTTACCGGAGCGGCAGGAGAGATAGGCACGGCATTGATCGAACAACTATTATTCCAAAAGGTTGAGAATGTCCTCGCTCTAGATATTCGGCCAGTTGATGAGCGGCTGCGCTCGAAGGTCATCCAAGTGGTCGGGGATATTTGTGATCGCGCCTTATTGGAGCGATTGATTAGTGAATATGAAATAGAGACAATTTATCATTTAGCAGCATTATTATCCACCCGAGCTGAATTTACTCCAGAGGCAGCGCATCGGGTTAATGTTGAAGGAACACTGGGGTTATTGCAGGTCGCCGGAGAACAATCCGATTGGCGTGGGGAACCTGTGCTGTTCATCTTTCCTTCATCAGTTGCGGTTTATGGATTACCTGATTTACAGACTAAGCGACAATTTTCTAAAGTAAGGGAATGGGAGTGGAATTATCCGCGCACAATGTATGGATGTAATAAGCTCTATTGTGAAATGCTGGGAATTTATTACAGTGAATATTATCGGCAGCTGGCTATAGAGCGACCGGTAACGCTGGATTTTCGTTCGGTGCGATTTCCGGGGTTGGTTAGCGCGTATACTGTGCCGAGCGGAGGAACATCGGATTTTGGTCCTGAAATGCTTCATGCTGCCGCCAAAGACCAACCGTATGCCTGTTTTGTCCGTCCGGACACCCGCATTCCTTTTATGGCAATGCCAGATGCGATTAAAGCGCTAATCGGACTAGCCTCTGCCAAGCGGGAGCAATTAACGCGGAGAGTATATAATGTTACTTCATTTAGTCTGAGCGCGGCTGAATTTCGAGAAATGGTGATCAAGGCTTTTCCGAAAGCCCAAATTACCTTTGAACCGGATCTAAAACGACAGGGAATTGTGGATAGCTGGCCAGAGGATATGAATGATAACGATGCGCGGAAAGATTGGGGCTGGAATCCAGAATACAATTTGGAACGTTCTTTCACGGAATATTTAGTCCCAAATATTCGCCGCCGGTATCAGCATTGATAAATAGATAACACCGATAAACGCATTGTTATATACTCACTGCTTGCAGCAAACATACTTGATTGTTTGATCCTTTTCTCAGCGTGAGAATAATGAATTTTAAGGTTGCCATGGAAAGACCTATAGTTATTCATAGATTGTGGTAAAACAGGTTTAGAAAATATTAATTATTCTGGAGGCTCAATGGAAAAAATGCATGTTGGCTATATTGGATTAGGCTTGATGGGGAAATCTATCGCTCGCAACATTCTGCGGGCTGGTTTTCCGTTAGTGGTTCACAATCGCAGTCGCGCTTCTGTTAAGGAGTTAGTGCAAGAAGGTGCAAAGGAGGCGTTTTCACCCCGCGAAGTAGCAGAACAAGTTGATGTGGTTATCACAAATTTACCCGACACACCCGATGTGGAGAGTGTTGTTTTGGGTAAAGATGGGATTATTGATGGTGCTCATCCGGGTTTAATTTATGTGGACAACTCCACTATTAAGCCAGCCATGGCGCGCCAAATCGCCCAGGTACTCGCCGCGCATGGTGTGATGGCGTTGGACGCGCCGGTCAGTGGTGGGGATATAGGGGCGCGCAATGCGACTTTGGCGATTATGGTTGGCGGACCTCAGGAAGCGCTAGAAAAGGTGATGCCTGTATTTCAAGCGATGGGTAAAACGATAACGCGTATTGGCGATGCCGGGGCTGGCCAAATTGCTAAAGCAGCCAATCAAATCATGGTGGCGGCTCAGATGGTTGCCATGGGTGAGCTGCTAATTTTTGCTGAGAAAGCCGGGGCGGATGCTCAAAAGGTGATCGAAGCAATTAAGGGTGGCGCAGCGCAGTGTTGGACCTTAGATGTCAAGCCGCAGAGATTATTTGCCGGTAATCGCTTGCCCGGCTTTAAAGCGTCTATGCAAGCAAAAGATCTAGCCATTGTGATGGAAACCGCCCGTGAGTATGGTATCCCACTACCCAGCGCTGCAGTCCACACGCAGCTTTATCAGGCGATGTTAGATCTAGGGATGCACGAGCTGGATAACTCAGCGGTTATTGGGGTTATCGAATTGCTGGCTAATCATCACCTTCGGGATGAACAAAAGGATTAAGATTGAAGAAGTATCGCCTTAAATGGGAAGAATACACCGATTTTCTCATCATATTTGGGGGAGTTTTTCTGCAAGCTTTGGGAATGCGTTTATTCCTCATCCCCGCGCATCTGGCGAGTGGAGGTGTGGCGGGATTCGCCCAAATTATTAATTACTTTACCAAATTCCCGATTGGTGTGATGGTAATCATAGGAAACACACCATTGTTTATTCTCGGATGGCGGTATTTGGGCGGTTTCCGATTTGCTCTCCGAACGATCTTTGCTGTGATTGTTTTTTCGCTGCTAGTTGATGGACTAGCTTGGATTCTGCCCTCAAATGGACTAACCTCTGACCTTACCCTAAATGCCCTGTATGGGGGTGTCATTTGTGGAATAGGTTATGGATTGGTCTATCGTGGAAAAGGGACCAGCGGAGGTAGTGATATACTGGGGCGGATTTTAAATCATTGGCGAGGGATTTCGATCTCTCAGAGCTATTTATTAACCGACGCAGGAATTATGCTGCTGGCTGGTCTTTCTTTTAGCTGGGAGAACGCACTCTATGCAATTATCAGCCTTTACATTAGTGGATTGGCAGCTGAAGCCACTCTAGAGGGTTCAAATGTTGTCCGCACGGTTATGATAATCACCGGCAAACCAGAGCAAATCCGGCTGAGAATATTAAATGACTTAGAGCGCGGGGTGACAATCATGCCGGCAGTCGGTGGGTATAGCGGGACAGTAACAAGCGTTCTCTATTGTGTTTTGTCACGCTCGGAAATTTCTCAGATCAAGGCGATTGTGCGGGAGATAGACCCAAATGCGTTTATGGTGATCGGCCAGGCTCACGAAGCTTTAGGGGAGGGATTCAAGCGTTTTGATTAGCATCTTTTGAAACTTAAGCCAACGATGAGCGTATAAGTATATAGGATTAACCAATGGCAAGAGTAGAAGAAAAAAATCCTGCCGATGAAGTATATTGGTTGGAGCAAGCATTGCATGGTGATGCTGATGGATTTATGCATTTAATTGAGTTATATCAAAAGCCTGTATATAATTTATGCTATCGTATGCTGGGCAATCGGGAAGATGCGGAAGACGCTGCACAGGAAACCTTCCTACGAGCTTATCATCATTTGCAGAAATACGATCGGAATCGAGCTTTTGCGACTTGGTTACTATCAATCGCAGCCCATCACTGCATTGATCAATTAAGGAAAAATCGGGTTCACCTTGTTTCTATAGAAGACTTAGGGTTAGGAGATATTTCCGATCCCTTGCCAAATCCAGAACGAAAGGTCGTTCAAAAAGATGAACAGCAAAAGGTTCAAAAAATTCTTCTCCAACTCTCAGAACTAGATCGAGCGGCAATTATTTTTTATTATTGGTATGACATGACATACGAAGAGATTAGCGAAACACTGCATTTGTCGCTCAGCTCAGTCAAAAGCCGCTTACACCGGGCAAGAAAAGAAATGGCTATCCGCTGGCTTGAGCAAAACCCCTCAACCAGGATAGAGGTAGGAAGGAAGCGCTATGAGACACCGGTTATTTGAGGAATGGTTATTTTCACAGGATGATTTGAATAGCGCACAAAAAGATTTGCTGGATAAACACAAGCAAAACTGTCAACGTTGCCAATCGCTAGAAGCAGCTTGGAATGAAGTGTCTCTCTATATGGAAGAGCAAGATTGGATGGCGCCAGATGAAGACTTTGGGCAGCGTTGGCAATCCCGTCTCAAACAATACAAAGTTATGGAACAACAAAAACACGCCTATTGGGCATTTCTATTAACTTCTGGCGGAGCGCTAATTTTTGGCATTCCTTTCTTAATAAGTATTTTCACTACCTCACCATTGCTGGAAATGTGGTCATTTTTCTACCGTGTATCGTCTCTCGTTGAAACGATACAAAGATGGCTTTCCTTCTTATTGATGATTTTTCAGCCATTGGGGGTTCTTATTCCGTCTGCATTGGGGATTGGAATAGGATTTACAGTTTGGGGAAGTATGCTCTTGTGGTTGATCTTAATGCGAAGGTTACACTTGATAGGGAGTGATAAAAATGGAAGGGAATAAAAGATGGCAGATTATGATTATCCTCATGGCGGGGTTGATTTTATCCCTCCTCAGCTTAGCAGCTGGGATGAAGGAGGGCAAGGTAGTAATTGGGGGAGAATATGTTTTGCGGAGTGGTGAGACATTGGCGGGTGACCTAGTTATGATAGGTGGTCATGCAATTTTGGAAGAAAACGGATTGGTGCAGCGTAATCTAGCATTGATCGGAAGCAGCTTGGAAAGTTCTGGAACAGTGCAAGGGGATATTGTTGGAATCGGTAGCCGGATTGACTTGACCTCTAGCGCAATTGTCAAAGGACGGGTGATGTTATTGAATGCCACGTTGCAAAGTGAGGCTGGAGCCCAGGTTGGGGAAGTGGTTCACCTGAAACCCTTCTCAAATATTAATCCATCTCCCTTTTATCAATCCCGGTTTAATTGGCTTAGTATGGGTATTGGACGCTGGTTTGCATTTCTTTTCAAGGTTTTCGCTTGGTCAGCATTGGCGGTTTTGATTGGACTGCTTTTCCCGCACGCATTGGAGAGAATAGCTGACGCGGTAAGTGCAGAGACAGCCATCGCTATTGGACTCGGATTTTTAACCTGGATCATTTCGATAACGGTGATACTGTTCTTGATCATCACTTTGATTTTTATTCCACTTGCGTTTGTGGCAGCTATAATTGTTAGTGCTGGTTGGTTTATGGGAATTATTGGGGTAGGCGCTGTATTGGGAAAAAAGATCACTCTCCTGCTTCATCAAGACTGGTCTTTACCGATCACTGCGGCAGTAGGGACTTTTATCCTGGTGTTTATTATAAACGCAATCTCGGCTTTGATCCCCTGCATTGGATGGACTGTCCCCTTTTTGTTTGGTTTGTTAGGATTTGGGGCAGTGGTGATGACCCGCTTTGGAACGGAAGCCCTTGTGAAAAATTAGTAGCCTAGCCACTTCAACAAATTTTCGTCTTTGCGCCAGTTTTTTTGAACCTTTACTTTGAGGTTGAGATACACTTTACGTCCGCTCATTGCTTCAATTTCTTGGCGAGCTTGGATGCCAATCCTTTTTATCATATTTCCATTAGCGCCAATGACGATACCTTTATGGGATTCCCGCTCAACGATGATGGTTGCAAATATTACTGCTGCGCCTTCGCCTTTTTCTTGATACTGATCAACGCGAACAGCTATACTATGAGGCACTTCATCGCGCAGAATTAGAAGAGCGGCTTCACGGATTAAATCTGCCGCAATCTCCCGCTCGCTTAGATCAGTCAATTGCTCTTCGGGATATAGCGGTTCACTAATGGGAAGGATTTCAACAAGCTGCTCCATTAGTAAGTCTAGATTATCCCCTCGTATGCTGGAGATAGGGATGATTTTTGCCTGAGGGAAAAGATCTTTGATCTGGTCTGTCACCGATTTTAAATCCTCGGCTTGAACGCGATCAATCTTGTTTAAGGCAATTACCAATGATTTTTGGTTCTCCAGAACGAATGGTTTAATCCGTTGAATTAGCAGTTCATCTTCGTCGTTCAATGGCTGGCTGCAATCCAGAATGAGCAGAAGGACATCTGCATCTTCGATGGCAGCGAGTGCAGATGCGACCATTTTCTCGCCTAATTTATGCCTAGGGGAATGGAACCCTGGGGTATCCATGAAGACAATCTGCGCCTTTTCGGTAGTCAGGATGCCTAATTGCTGACGACGGGTAGTTTGTGGGCGGGGCGAGACAGCAGCAATCTTCTGCTTGAGCAGCATATTAATCAGGGTTGATTTGCCAACATTGGGTCTTCCGATTACAGCGACAAAACCACTGTGATAATTGTTGTGCGGTAAATTTTCAGCCATCTAGTTCGTTAATCTCGTGAATA
>DYKV01000641.1 GCA_020722415.1 Anaerolinea sp. | reverse complement strand
ACAAACTTATCTTACCAGATTTTCAGTGCTCAATCTATTTTGGCGAAACTAAAGATGTTAAAATCTTAGCCGTTTAGAGTATATCTTGTGCCAACCTCACTGTGGAAAACAAGCAACTGGCAGCCAAATAGGCTATCATACGGAAGCGAGTATTCTTGCTTGCAACCTTGCCACAGGCACAGGTGAAGAGCCCGGTACGGTAGTTCCGCTCGCCGGGATTTGCGCGGGGGGAGGGCGGGTAACTGCCCTCCCTACCGCAACGGCAGTAACAAACAGTCTCAAGTGTATGTTTCAAGCGAGTTTTGTCATGGTAAAGAGATATTTTGTTGGCTATGGTTTTCTCTTCGCTCTCATCCTCGTAACAGGCACACTCGACTTACCGTTTGTGTTAACTCTTGGTAAGGGGATTGGTTTCCTGCCGCCTGAGGTATTGCCCATTCCGCGGGGCGTTTTTGTCTTGTCTGTTGTCATCACCCTAGTGGTTGGTTTAAGGTGGCTTTGGTTTCCATCTCAATGGATAGATACTCATTTGATGCAGTTGCGGACCAACCTGTTTCTCTCACATAAGTGGCTATTGTTGCGCGGCGTCGGAATTCTAATTGCCATTCCCTTGTGTGCGTTTCTCCTCAGTCCTTATGCCATTCTATGGATAGGGCTTGAAGAGGCAGCAGCTCATTTCCATATCATGGACAAGGTAGTGCAATTCGAATTTCCGATTGCGATGATTTTGGGGGTTCTCTGGCTGGGAGTGGCTCTTAGCCGATTATGTCCCTCAAACAGGAAATTAAGGTGGCTTTTTCTTCGTTGCCAAACGATTTTTATTGATTGGGCCATTGAGCCTAACAACCCTCAAGCGGCGTCTGAGGAGAGAGAAAGGTTACATCAGTGTTGCAAAGAATAAATACGCGCATCTCAATAAATACCTATTTTCCGCTGCCCCTTGAAAGGGGTTTGCGGAGCGCAGTGACGGGATACAATCTAGAAACTTAGAAGTTAAATCCTTGTACACGTGTGCCTCCCGAAGGACACACCTGCACCCACCGCAGGTGCGGTGTCG
>DYKV01000640.1 GCA_020722415.1 Anaerolinea sp. | reverse complement strand
TAATGCAGTAGTCTCCTGCTCCTGCAAAAGCCGGAGGCACTGCAATCGCTGAAACAAGCGTTAACACCAGCGATGCCACAACTAAACTGGCAAGAACTGGTTGAGCGAGCCCTCTTATTCGTGTCATAATTCCTCCTTACAAACGGGATGAGAAATCGAGCGTTATCTCGCAACGGACTGTTCTCAAGGCAAGTTCAATAGGGCTTGCCATTGTTCTAAGGTTTGAGAGCCCACAATCATACGTCCATTGATGAAGAAGGTGGGCGTGCCTTGCACGCCGAGTTTTTGGGCTTCTCTGAAGTCCTCTTGAATACGGTCTTTGAATTCTTCAGCTGATAGGCAGGCAACAAAATCTGATTCTTTCAGCCTCAATGTTTTTGCTATATTCAAGAGTCGGCTTTCTGAAAAATCCGGTGCCGAATCAAATAAGGCGTCATGCATTTCCCAGAAGTAACCTTGTTTACCAGCACATTCTGCAGCTAATGCGGCCCGGAATGAGTCGGTTTTGGCGATAGGTATAGCATGGCGATAATACAATTGGATTTTGCCAGGATTGTTGGTTATTAGTTCTTTTAGTATTTGTGCTGACTGCTTGCAATACGGACAGTTGAAATCAGAAAATTCAATTATCACAACAGGCGCACTGGGGTCTCCTAAAGGCGGATTTGGACCCATAGATACTTCTTTGATGAGGCTACTATCATTGGCTGATCCAATAGTGCCATTTCCATTACTTTGCGGAATCCCTGATATTATTAAGGTGGATAATTGGCGTTCTAGCACCATTAAGCGCCAGAGCATTGTTCCTTGAAGAACAACCTGACTAATTAGTAGTAGTAGTAACACTAACAAAAATATAGAACCTTTATCCTTGGTGATGGTAGTTGTTGTGATTTGTTCGTTCAAGATAGTCTCCTACTGAGCTCTGGCGAATTTTGAAAAATGAGAGATACCAATCGAAAAAGAGGCCTTCTAATGTCCTTGTAAGAGACAATCGATAGGTAAGTACCTGTTTTCCGCTCCCTACCCCTAGATATGGGGGTGGCCAGTTGGTAAACTAC
>DYKV01000639.1 GCA_020722415.1 Anaerolinea sp. | reverse complement strand
ACAATTTTGTCAGGTGAAAAAATCCAATTTTTTCTTCGATGCCGGATGAGTTTTTCACTGGCAATTTTTAGCTAATCAGGCAATTGAAGCTGAGCTTAATCGGCACATTACGCAGGCTGGAAGCCTGCGTTTAATGGGATTTACATAGGATTTTAATTTAGGTTAAAGATCTAAGCAATTTAATATTGGAGCATACGCGGAAGCTTTTTTGCTTGCTCAATCCAATCCTCTACCTGGGATTGAACGGGCATCTTGCGCACCAACTTCTTTGCCTCATTCACTTCGATGAGCTTTTGGTATAAATTCGCTGCGTTGCGTTGGGCGAGTTCAACCACGGTGTCAACCCCAGCCTCCTCGAGTAAATCTGCATATTCCGAGGCAACACCTTTGATGCGAAAGAGATCAAGATGATTTGCCCATTCCAGGATAAGTTTTTCACTAATGTCAGCTTTCTCGGCTAATTCTTTACGTCCCTTTGGTGTGGACGCTGTCTCAAGAAACTGATCCGTATTCGAAATACCAATTGCACGCAGTTTCTCAGCATATTTAGGACCGATGCCCTCAACATCCTCTAGCTTTGCCATACATTCCTCCTTGTATTGAAAAGAATTTTTCATCGTTCTGAACTGATAGGAACGATAACTATTTTCATTATAATCCCTATTTAAATTTAGAGGGGAATGGCGGATTAATATTTCAGCGATTTTCAATCCGGCTTACAATCGTTTGGATGGATTTTGCAAAACCCATCCAGCGCGCATCAAATTTGGTCCATCCATTAGTTAATTCGAGTTGTGACTGTTCAGGCGGCTCCTTTCTGCCAAGACTGGCGGGCTGGAAACCTCGCCTCAGTACCCAGAAACCCTTGGGCTGCTGAGCGAGTTGGCTTTAGCCAACTTCCCTGAATTAAGGCAGAGATTTCCCCCCGAATACATCCATTCCTAAAGCTCAGTAAGCTGGGAGCTCTGCCTCAGTAAACAGAAGCCCTTTGGGCTGCCCAGTGGGTTGGCTTTCGCCAATTTCTATAGTTTTACCGCGCAACATTTGTCTTGAACGCGCAAAT
>DYKV01000638.1 GCA_020722415.1 Anaerolinea sp. | reverse complement strand
AAGCATGGGGGAAACACAGGAGAAATATAGTGTGAAATCTAACTATTTTGTCACATATTTTGTACATTTGCATCTAATCAATAGAGACCGATCAAAGGGTTTAATTACCAACAGGAGGTTAGGATGGCTTACAATTGGCTCGAATATCATCGCTTCCCGTCTTGCAGTCCACTTGAGCGCATATTAGTTAGTGATTACTTATGCATGCATGGATATTTATTATGTGAACTAGAAATGCTGCCCCCTCAGGTCAGAACGAGGTTGTTGGAAGAAGCCTGTAAATACGCCCAAAATATGCTCTATGGATTTTCATTTGCAGATAATCTTTGGCTCACACCAGAAAAAGTCCGATTTTCTGTAAATTAACCAATAAGAACCCGCCAACCATATTGATAGTAGATAAACAAATCTAA
Source organism: Anaerolinea sp. (assembly GCA_020722415.1). Lineage (GTDB taxonomy): Bacteria > Chloroflexota > Anaerolineae > Anaerolineales > UBA4823 > UBA4823. The sequence continues at coordinate 651 of DYKV01000638.1, read as the reverse complement.
TAGTTGATTTATAAACACCATGAAGACCACAAACACATATCCCAATTTACAAAAATCGAACCAAATGGAGTAAAGGCTATGGAAATCAAACAGGTAAAGGATTATATGACCACCAATGTAATAACCATCACAAGCGATAAAACCATCCCCGAAGCATATTGGTTGATGATTGAGAACAAAGTTAACCGCCTTCCAGTTGTGGACAAAGGGAAACTGGTCGGATTTGTCACCCTCGAGGATTTACGTAGGGCAGAACCTCCTATGGGTTTAAACTTGGATCTCGTGAAAATCACCGATAAATTATCGAAGATGACCATTTATCAAGTAATGACAAAAGACCTAAAAACCATCTCCCCAGCAGATACTTTATCAACCGCAGTGCAGTTAATGCTCGATAACCAGATCAGCGCATTACCCGTACTCGAAGGCAATCAACTGGTCGGTATCATTACCCATCAAGATATTTTACAGGCGTTTTTAGATTTAATAAAATGAATTAATCGCAACAACTGGCAGCCTAATTTATCCGCTCTCCTTTCCGTATTAAAAGGGATCGGTAATTATAGTATTACCGGGCAACATTTGCATCGAACGCCCAAATGTTGTAGACATTGATGTCGCCGTTTGGTTGCGGCATGAATGCCGCGTTAC
>DYKV01000637.1:0-933 GCA_020722415.1 Anaerolinea sp. | reverse complement strand
GAGCATTTGCAGCTTCCAAACGTGCTGTATCAGCAGTTGATTGAGCATTTGCAGCTTCCAAACGTGCTGTATCAGCAGTTGATTGAGCATTTGCAGCCATGTCACGAGCAACTTGATCAATCGTTCCAGATTGCACACTTGCTATTGCGTCGTTTAGTTGCTTGAGGTTTACCGCGTCAGTATCAAGCACACCGGCATCTACGTTAATGATTCGGCGTTTAAAACTATCGTTTCCCACTGATACTGTATTAATATCTGCGACGGATCCGAAGCCGAGCGCGACACTATTACTATCTGCGACGGATCCGAAGCCGAGCGCGACACTATCACTATTTGCGACGGATTCGGCGCCGAGCGCGACAGCATAGCTTCCTTTAGTAGTCGCGCTAGCGCCGATCGCCACGCCATAGTAATCGACTAAACTGTGTCCTCCGACCGCAACGGTTTGGGAACCCTCGGCAACCGCGTGGTCTCCAATAGCAATGCTGTCGCCAGCCATCGCTGGCGCGCTCGCACTGTTGCCAATTGAAATATTTCCATCTGTTGATTGAGCGTTTTCCCCGATTGCAACACCAAAAAACATCGCGTTCGAGTTTTTGCCGATGGATATCGAGTTACCACCAGCATGGGATCCTTTACCGACAGAAATGCCAGAGTTATGTGATTCTGCGTCAACACCAATTGCAATGTTATCTTCACCGGTTGTATAAGCATCAGAACCAATGGCGATAGATAGACTATTTCCATTAGACGTGGCATTAGCCACGGCCGGATTACCGTCCGGATCCGAGATTTCAATCTCCGAATGAGCCGGACTGATTCCAATTGCTGCAAAAATGCCAAGTATCAATGCTGTTTTCTTCATGTCTAGTCTCCTAGCGACACACATATGATGCATTGCAAGTAAAAAAAATCAACTATCTTTTAAAGAAA
>DYKV01000127.1 GCA_020722415.1 Anaerolinea sp. | reverse complement strand
AACTTGGCAGCTTTATTCACCAGTCATTCTGCTAAAAGCTTTGACTGCGGATTATAATGAGGATGTGGACCTTTTTACGCATGCTATGTATGACCGGATGAAAAATGAAGCTCCTCTGGCTGCTCGCATGCGCCCGCGTACATTGGATGAGTTTGTTGGTCAAGAGGATATTCTCGGGCCAGGAAAGCTTCTCCGCCGGGCTATTGAGTCGGACCGGTTATTTTCTTCTATCATTTTATGGGGCCCGCCAGGCAGCGGGAAAACCACTTTAGCCATGGTGATTGCCAACCAGACCAAATCACATTTTGAGACGCTCTCTGCTGTTCTGGCTGGCAAGAACGAGCTCCGTGAGGTGATTGACCAAGCCATAGAACGACGGCGTCTCTATCAAAAAAAGACTATTCTCTTTGTGGATGAAGTACATCGCTGGAATAAGGCTCAACAAGACGCTCTGCTTCCTCATGTCGAAAATGGAACGATTACCCTGATTGGAGCGACGACCGAAAACCCGTATTTTGAGGTAATTGGCGCATTGGTTTCTCGTTCGCGAGTTTTTCAGTTAAAGCCACTCGACGATGTTCATATCCAAACAATCATCGAGCGCGCTTTAACCGATTTAGAGAGAGGATATGGCGCCTACAAAATTGTGCTTGAAGAAGATGCCTTGGAACATTTTATTCGGGTGGCTGGAGGGGATGCCCGCAATGCGCTCAATGCACTCGAGCTGGCTGTAGAAAGCACTCCTCCGGATGAAAATGGGGTAACTAGAATTAACCTAGCGATTGCGCAAGAATCTATCCAACGCCGGGCTGTTTTATATGATAAAGATGGGGATGCCCACTATGACACCATCTCAGCGTTTATCAAATCGGTGCGTGGTTCTGACCCAGATGCAGCCCTCTACTGGCTGGCGAAAATGTTATATGCTGGAGAAGACCCGCGCTTTATTTTACGCCGATTGATTGTTTTGGCTGGGGAGGATATAGGGCTGGCTGATCCTATCGGTTTAGTTGTAGCTACCAGCGCTGCCCAAGCGTTTGATTATATTGGTTTACCAGAGGGCATCTATCCCTTAGTAGAAGCGACGCTTTATTTGGCGACTGCCCCAAAATCTAATAGTGCATCCGCCTATTTCAAAGCCTTTCAACTGATTGAACAGGAAGGGATTACCGCAGTACCACAGCATTTACAGGATGATTCGCGTGACCGCCAGGCACTGGGACATAGCGTCGGTTACCAATATCCTCACGAAGCCGAAGATCATTTTCTTCCCCAACAATACTTACCCAAACAATTATTAGGCACCTATTTTTATCGGGGATCCAATCAGGGTTATGAGGCTCAAATCATGGAACGCTTGGCTCGCTGGCGGAAGGCTCAACGGGAGGCGCTTCAAATCACCCAAACCCAAGAAGTGCCTGAATTGAGCCATGACACCATTCAAGAAATTAAACGTAAACATCAACTATCTGGTTTTCGAGAATGAGAAATGGCTTTTGTGGTCCTGATTCGGCATGCTGAGAATGATTTTTCGGGTAGAAAACGCCTTGCGGGGCGTTTATCAGAAGTTCATCTCAACTCATCCGGCAAAGAACAAGCTAGGGCGGTTGCTGAGACCCTTTTAGGAATTCCGCTTAGGGCAGTCTTTAGCAGCCCATTAGAGCGCGCTTTGGAAACTGCTCGACCATTAGCCGAGAAAAATAACCTCCCAGTAATACCTCATAATGGATTGATCGAAATAGACTATGGCGATTGGCAAGGACGAACGCTAAAAGAATTATCCCGTTCCAAGATGTGGAAGGGGCTGCAATTTAACCCAGCTTGGATGCGCTTTCCTAATGGAGAAACCTTGATCGAAGCCCAATATCGCATCTCACAGAGCCTTCGTCAGATCTCCAGCGATTATGCAAGCAAAGATTGGGTAGCCTGTGTTTCCCATGCTGACCCGATTAAACTTGCGGTAGCTCATTTTCTAGGTATGCCCCTGGATACTTATCAAAGATTGACAATCGGGCTAGCCTCGATTACCGTGTTATTTCTTGATCAACAAAGTGCGCGTTTGCTAACGTTGAATTACGATCCGTCATTAATGCAGTCTCTGATAAAACATGTGGTATAAATCGCGATTGCGAAAATTGTTTCTCTCCATAAATTAGCTTAGCTAATCTGGTATACTAAAATTGTCCTTGGGAATGATATTCCTCGAAATGGTTCCGGATGAGTTTATTTTGATGATTATTGGGAGAATTACATGACTTCAACTGAATTAGATTTACGGCCGGTGACACATATCACCACCGATGCAATCGGTCAACCTGGAAAGCGGATTTTCTACTTACAAGGCTGGCAGGATGAACGTACCGTTACATTAATAATTGAAAAAATTCAATTGCAGAGTTTAGCAATAGGCTTCGAACAGTTTTTAGAAGAAATTTATAAGAAATTCCCCAATTTACCTGAAACAAAATCCGGGTTTAATGAAGCACAGATGCATATCAAACCCCCGCTCGATCCGTTGTTCCGAGTGGGGGAGTTAGGTCTAGGCTATGATTCAGAAAATGACCTAGTCGTATTGGTTGCTCGAGAATTACTTCCCGAAGGTGCAGACCAAAATTCGGCAAGCGTAGTGCGGTTTTGGTGCACACGGGATCAGATGCGAGCGATGTGCGAGTGGGGTTTAGAGGTAGCTGCCCATGGCCGGCCAATTTGCCCGCAATGTGGAGAACCAATGGAACCAGAAGGACATATCTGCCCCAAGAAGAATGGTCACCGGCATGATTGATTCCGAGGTTTTCTTGTGGACATCCCAATTTTAAAGGTGCTCCGAGAGGCAGATTTGACGATAGAGGGAGAATTTATTTTGGGGTCGAATTCCACTTTTTTCCTTACCGCAACCTGGGGAGGGGAAAAGTTCCCGGTAGTTTATAAACCGATCCGGGGAGAGCGGCCCTTGTGGGATTTCCCAGCGCACACATTAGCTAAACGTGAAGTGGCTGCGTTCCTTGTCAGCCAGGCTATGGGGTGGGATTTAGTTCCCCCTACCATACTCCGCAATAATGCCCCTTTTGGAACCGGTATGGTACAATTATATATAGAGCATAACCCAGACCACCATTATTTCAACTTTTCTGATGAGGAGCGGCAACGGCTGCGTCTGGTAGCGGCTTTTGATCTATTAATCAACAATGCAGACCGAAAGGGCAGTCATGTTTTAGTAGATATGGATGGAAATATTCGCTGCATTGATCATGGCATTTGCTTTCATGTGGAGGAGAAACTCCGTACAGTCATCTGGGATTTCGCTGGACAACCAATCCCACCCGAGTTAGTAAAGGATATCCAACGTTTTAGGATCGAGCTGAGTTCGTTGACGGGTCTGAAGGAAGAATTGGTCAATTATTTGTCCCTCGCTGAAATAGAGGCGCTGGAGGCAAGGGCTGGAAATCTCATCAATAATCCAATTTTCCCTTTCCCACCAAAAGAGCGACGGTCTTATCCTTGGCCGTTAGTTTAAATAATGATGGAGTGAATAATGTCAAAAGTGAGATTAGCCTTTATTGGATTTGGAAATGTGGGTCAGGCATTAGCGCGCTTGTTGTTACGCAAGGAAGCCGAACTGCTTGCCCGCTATGGAATTGCTTTTCAGGTCAATGGAATTGCTACTGCCCATCATGGGGTAGCTGTATCTGATCAGGGTTTAGATTTAAATCAAGTGTTTAGGATTATGCAGGAAAAAGGATCATTAAATATATTATCTAACACTGCAATTGATGACATTGAAGAATTCCTAAAAATAAGTCAAGCAGATGTTTTATTCGAGAATTCACCGGTAAACTATGAAACTGGTCAGCCGGCAATTAATCATCTGAGGACAGCTTTAAATTTGGGAATGCACGCGATCACCGCCAATAAAGGTCCAGTAGTGCATGCATATTTTGAGTTATCTGAATTGGCGAAAGCCAAAGGAAAGAAGTTTTATTTTGAGTCCACCGTAATGGATGGAGCTCCAATTTTCTCACTATATCGAGAAACGCTTCCAGCTGCGCAACTGCTCCGCATTCATGGTATTTTAAATTCAACGACAAATTTGATTTTAACTCGGATGGAAAATGGAGAGAGTTTTGAGGATGCAGTCCGTTACGCCCAAAGCATTGGTATCGCCGAAACCGATCCTAGTGGTGATATTGACGGCTGGGATGCAGCGATCAAGTTGGCAGCATTGGCATCAGTATTGATGGAATATCCTCTTAAACCGCAAGATGTTGAACGTGAGGGAATTCGGAAAATCGATTTGCAGGCGGTCGAACAGGCAAAGCTGCAAGGAATGCGTTGGAAATTGGTTTGTAGCGCCTGGAGGGAAGGGAATAGTGTTATTGCCCGGGTAGCTCCGCAAAAGGTGCCGATGGATTCTCCGTTGTATAATGTTAATGGGACCTCAAGTGTCGTTCAGTTTGAAACGGATATATTAGGTTTATTGACAGTTTTTGAACAAGACCCAAGTCCAGATACCACTGCGTATGGTTTATTCGCTGATTTTATCCACGCAGTAACCTGAAATTCTGGTTTATCTCAGGAGGACAGGTGAATGGAAATATAGCACTAGATAAATCTTATTTACCTGACAACTCAATCATCACCAATCCTATAGTGTTGTGAGTCGGGCGCTTTATAAAATAATCTAATTCCAATTGGTAAAGGCTTATTTTTGGAGTTATCCAAACGTTGTGGGAGGGATTGGCTTTACAAAAAATGCTTAAATCAGTTAGAGGGTATGGTTAGCATTGTTTAGAATCCAGCCCAAGGAGGTTGCAAAGTCAATTTTACCATCTTCAAAATTAAATCGTTTTGATTAATCGCCAAAGGAGGGCGCAATGAATGTAATTTATTCTGGGATTGGAACACTCATCCAACCACCTGACATTGATGCCTTTCGAGAATGGAATCGGAATAAAACCAAAGCTTTGGTGGACAAGCGCATGAGTGAAGCGGAAGCGGTGAGCCGTTTCGTCCATGATGGGGATTATATAGGCACAGAACTATATGGCACGGTCCGCTGCCCGATGTCTTTAGTGCGTGAAATCATCCGCCAGAAAAAACGCAACTTACGCTTAGCAGGGCAAGGGGTCATGGAATTAGATATGTTACTTGCTGCCCATACCGTCTCAGCCGTGGATATAACTTATATTGGATTAGAAGTATATGGGGTTTCCAATAGTTTACGACGCGAGATCGAGGGTGGGAGAATAGAATCTTTTGCAGATTGGAGTAATGCGAGCATTGCTTGGCGCTTTAAAGCGGCAGCAATGGGAGTGCCTTTTATCCCGGTGCGCTCAAGTTTGGGGAGTGACACTCTGCAATATTCCGCCGCTAAGGTTGTAGAATGTCCATTCACTGGTAAACCCATTGCTCTTCTCCCAGCTTTAATACTTGACGTAGGGTTAATTCATGTCCATCGTGCAGATCGTTATGGAAATGCGCAGATAGATGGGATTAGCGGGTTTTCAGCAGAGATGGCGCGCGCCTCAAAACGGTTGATAATTAGTACTGAAGAAATTGTAGATGAAGATGTGATCCGCCAACATCCCGATCGAACGATAATACCGTATTATTTAGTAGATGCAGTTGTAGAAGCGCCTTTTGGATCGCATCCAGGAGAGATGTGCTACCTTTACCGCAGAGATGAGGAAAAAATCCGCGAATGGGTAAACGCTGCTGAACATGAAGATAGTGCCCAACAATATCTTCACCAGTATGTCTACAATGTCGCCGATCATCAATCGTATCTCGATTTAATTGGCAGGGAGCGATTAACTGCCTTGCAGTACGCAAAGAGGGAGATGTGAGATGGAAACCAATACCAGCCTTCCTTATAACCCGACCGAGCTGCTGATCTGCACCGCCGCTCGGCTAATGCCTGATTCTACGACCGCCTTTATTGGCACGGGTATTCCATTGTTAGCTGCCGCCTTGGCGCAGCGGATGCATGCGCCTAATTTAGTCCCTATATTTGAGTTTGGGGGAACAGGAGCTATCCTCGAGCACATCCCAATAGCTGTAGGCGAGGAAAACACATTTCACCGTGCGGTAGCTGCATCGGGTATTTGTGACATAGTAGAGACCGCCCAACGTGGTTTTGTGGAATTTGGATTTTTGGGGGGAGCGCAAATTGATAAGTATGGTAATTTAAATAGCACCGTAATTGGAGATTATTATCATCCCAAAGTCCGTTTGCCAGGCAGCGGTGGTGCGAATGATGTCGGATCGCATTGCTGGCGGACGATCGCCATCATGCGTCATGACCGACGCCGTTTTGTAGAGAAGGTGGATTTCATCACTACCCCGGGTTATTTAGATGGGAAAGGAGCCCGTGAGAGAGCAGGTTTGCCACCTGGTACCGGGCCGTATCGGGTAGTTACGAATTTAGGGGTGATGGGATTTCATTCAGAAACAAAACGGATGATGTTGCTAGCAACCCAACCTGGCATTACGATCGAGATGGTATTAGAAAATACCGGTTTTGAATTGTTGTTGGCTGAAAATATTGAAGAAAACCCCCCTCCAACGGATGAGGAATTGAGAATTCTCAGAGAAGAGGTAGACAGAGATCGTTTTTATATCTAACGCATAGCCTGGCTGCTGGGGACGGCAGAAGATAAAAGACAACCAGAGCAATCAAAGACGGTTTGT
>DYKV01000126.1:1723-6719 GCA_020722415.1 Anaerolinea sp. | reverse complement strand
AATGGAGATTGATCAAACAGATAACAACGCCACCGCCAAGATTAGTTGGGAGAGTTTAGGTGATTTGCATAGCATGGTGCATTCAAGGTCAAAACTGCGGCTTTTCAAATCACTTATTAATTTTTTTAAAATTCCCATCTTTTTCGAGAACATCGTTGACTTTTTATATTACTTACTTTATAATATTGATTAATACATGATATAATTATTTAAATCCCAACCGATATTCACCGAAAATTCAAGAAGTCAATCATGAATAATCATGTCCGAACAATTACATCGTTAGAGATGCGGGGAATTAATCGCACGGCGATATTAGAGTTAATCCGCCGTGAAGGAGCCATTTCCCGCACCGAAATCGCCCGAAGGCTTCAAGTGAGTGTGCCAACCGTAATGCGCATTCTCGATGAGTTGATTGCTGAAAATTTGGTACAACGCACCGGCGAGAAAGAATGGAGTGGCGGGCGGCGGCGTGAATTAGTTGAATTAAATAAATCCGAGAACCTAACTATCGGCATTGATTTGGGTGGGACAAAATTTTATGGCGCCGTAGCTGACCTGGGTGGCAATATATTATTGGAGGATTTTGTTTATCAACATGGCACCCGCGGGGAAGATAGTTATCAGCTCTTGATTAAGTTAATCCACGATTTATTGCAGCGGGTTGACCATCGTCCTGATCAACTTATCCGCGGTATTGGAGTTGGTGCGCCAGGGATTACCTCTCCCGATGGGGTTGTCCATAATGCCCCTAGTCTTGATTGGGATCATTTCGATCTCGCCGAACGTTTACGGCAGGATTTTCATTTACCCGTTGTGGTGGATAATGACGTTAACCTGGCAGCTTTGGGGGAATTATGGTTTGGGGAAGGACAACAGGTTGACCATTTTATCTTAATCAATATCGGCACCGGGTTGGGGGCAGGCGTTGTATTAGACGGCGCTCTTTATCGCGGAGCTCACCAAGCTGCCGGCGAAATCGGTTATATGATGCCAGGACAAGAATATCTAGAAAAGGATTACCCTGGTTTTGGGGCGATGGAATCGCTTACCGCTGGGTTTGGGATTGCGGAGCGGGCTCGGCAGAAACTCAAGGGAAAATTACCTCCGGATCAATTGATTAATTTATCGGCGGTGGATGTTTTTGAGGCGTTTCGGCTGGGTGAGGAGTGGTCTCTTGATATTGTGGAGACCACTGTAGATTATCTTTCGATTGTCATTATCAATGTTATCGCTGTCTATGACCCTCAAATGATCATTCTGGGTGGCGGCGTTTCAAAATCTGCCGATATCTTATTACCGCGCATAACCCAACGTATTCGCGGAAAAATCCCCAATATTCCTTTATTAAAAGCATCGAAATTGGGATTGCGTGGTGCTGCACTGGGTGCGGTAGCCAGCTTGTTATATCAAACCTCAGATACATATATCGTGCGTAAATTATCCTAGGTGAATGCAGGAAGGAGGTGCATGGCAAAAAATAGCTAAAACCAAAATATCTTTCCCATATTTTTTATAAACAGGAGATAAAGAAAATGAAAAGAGAGATGAAGTGGATATTTGTCGTGACCATGCTGACCTTATTAGTCAGCCTGGTGGGTTGTCAGCCCAAACCCCAAACGAGCGGTCCGGTTACAATCCGTGTATTTGGGATGGATCAAGCGGCGATGACCCCAGAAGAAATGAAAGCCATCGCTGATGAATTTATGCAGAAAAACCCGGATATTAAGGTGGAGCTTGAGTTTGCCGCCTATGATGCGATGCACGATAAGATTGTCACTGCCATGGCTTCAACCCCTCCATCTTATGATGTATTTGAAGTGGACGATCCCTGGTATGCCGAATTTGTCAAAGCCGGCTACCTAGCTGATGTCTCGGATAGGATTACAGACAAAATGAAGTCAGATGTCTTTAAATCTGCTTGGGATGTTGTCTCGGTGGATGGCAAAATATACGGCTTACCATGGTTACTAGATCAAAAATACTTTTTCTACAACAAGCAAATCTTACAACAGGCTGGCTTCAATGAGCCGCCGAAAACATGGGAGGAATTAATCGCTCAGGCAAAAGTCATAAAGGAAAAAGGGTTAGTGGAATATCCAATTGTCTGGTCTTGGGCACAAGCCGAAGCGGTAATATGCGATTGGGTTACCTTATTATATGGAAATGGGGGAACATTCTTGGACAAAGACGGAAAACCGGCTTTTAATAATGAAGCTGGGGTACAAACTTTGACTTGGATGTTGCAAACCATCGAAGATGGATATACTAATCCTGCATCGGTTTCCTACCTCGAAGAAGATGTGCGCAACGTTTTCTCACAGGGTAAGGCAGCTTTTGCTTTGAACTGGAACTATATGTTCGACCTGGCTAATTTCAATAAAGAAGAGTCCCAAGTTACCGGTCAGGTAGGCGTGGCGTTAATTCCCGTTTTTAAGAAAGGTGCAGAAATGGGAATAATCAGCTCGAGCATTAATGGTTCAATGGGATTCTCGGTAGCAGCCAAATCTCCCAATTTGGAAGCGGGTTGGAAATTTATTGAATATCTCACCAGCGAAGATGTTCAATTGCGCTATTCTGCCCACATGCTGCCCATGTGGCAGACTCTATTCGAGGGCGACAATCTCAAGAAACTGGAGAGTGCCGGACCAGCTGCCGCAGTAATGGCTTCCGCCTTTAGTGCCCAATTCCCCTACGCCAATGTTCGACCACGAGCGGCTTTCTATCCAGAAGGATCGAAAGCACTCCAATTGGCGATTCAATTGGCTTTAACGAAGCAAAAAACGCCTCAAGAGGCGCTCGACGAAGCGGCTGCAAAATGGCTTGAGTTAAGCCAAAAGTAAGATTGTTTTTTATCGGGGTTGCCCCAAAAAGCAATGAAGAACTCATCATTGGAAAATATTTTCGATAGATGAGAATATTTGACGAGTGTAATTTTCGAATAGCCAATTGAGGCAACCCTAGACCTGTGGTACTTTGATAGGTAAATGCAGCAGAGAAAAACCCTCCACCAACAAGATATTCGAACGGCTTGGTTATTAATTCTTCCGAGTTTAATTTTGATTCTCGGAATTACTTTACAACCCATTCTAACCACTTTTATCTTGAGTTTTTTCGAAACTTCGCCAGGGCAAATTATACCGACTAAGTTTGTTGGGTTTACCCATTATCTATCATTCATTAGTGACCCTGTCTTTTGGGCAACCATTAAACGCACTTTATATTTCACCTTTGTTTCCGTGGGACTGGAAATCCTGTTGGGATTGGGAATCGCACAATTGATCAACTCCCATCCACCGGGATGGAAGTTTTTACGCACCAGTCTGATAATTCCTTGGGCGGTGCCGACGATTGTGAATGGTTTTATGTGGCGTTGGATCTACAACGCAGACTATGGCGCCTTGAATGGTCTGTTGTTTCAGCTAGGCTTTATTAAACGCTATGTGCCTTGGTTAATTAGCCCTCAAAGGGCAATGAATTTGGTTATTTTGGCAGATATTTGGCATACGATTCCGTTTGTTGCTTTGATTCTCCAAGCGGCTCTGGCGACTATCCCAGAGGAATTAGAGGAAGCAGCTGCTGTAGACGGCGCCACCGCTTGGCAAAGATTCATCCGTATCCGTTTGCCTTTACTCCGCCCGGCTATCTTAGTGGCGTTGGTGATCCGCAGCGTAGAGGCATTTCGCGTTTTTGATATCATCTACGTTATCACTAGTGGTGGTCCAGCTTTTGGCACAGTCACCATATCTTTTTTGACTTATTTAGAAACGTTTAGTTATGGTCATATTGGCAATGGATCGGCGCTCTCATTTATAATTTCCTTGTTTACTTTGGGGCTTGCTTATTTCTATATCCGTTTTCTCTATCGTCCGGAGGTATATTAATGGGATTGTCCCGCTCAGCCCGGCGTAATTTCGGGTTATTTTTGGTGACCATTCCGGTGCTGGCGTTTATCTATGCTCCGATCTTATGGCTGTTAATCTCCAGTATCTCAACTCGGGCGGAATTATTAAATGTACCGATCCATTGGATACCGCAAAACCCAACCTTAAAGAATTATGTAGATATTTTAACGCCTGGAACCGCAACCTCTGAGGTCGCCAGCGCTTTCAAGATCACTTTACGCAATTCCCTTTTCATTGCCAGCACCGTCACGATTATTAGCTTGGTATTCGGCGGAATAGCTGCGTATGCATTGGTGCGCATGCGCTTTCCTTTTCGGCAGCCCTTATTGATCGGTTTATTAGGCACGCGGATGATCCCGGAAGTATCTTTGGTCATTCCGCTTTACATTGTAGCGGCGCGCTTGAAATTGTTAAACACCCCGTATATCCTGATTGCCACCTATTTAAGTTTTGCCTTACCGTTTGCAATCTGGTTAATGGCAACTTTTTTTGAATCTATCCCGTATGAACTAGAAGATGCAGCTCGGATCGATGGCGCCAGCTGGCTGCAAATTATCTACCGCATCATCGTACCGATATCAACGCCTGGCATAGTTTCAACTGCCTTATTCGTTTTCTTGACTGCTTGGGATGAATTCTTTTATGCATTAATCTTCACGAACACGCTAGCGGCAAAAACCGTTCCGGTTGCAATTGCAGAGTTTTCGGGACGGTATGTGGTGGATATCAGTGCTATGATGGCCGGGGGAATGTTAGCAGTGCTGCCTCCGGTATTATTGGCGTTGATTTTCCAGCGCTATATTGTCAGTGGATTGACAGCTGGCGCGGTTAAATCTTGACGAACCAGATTCACATGTACCAAGGAGTTGTTGATTAGCTAAAGTTCACCATCGGCGGATGAAAATGGCTCATCGGAGCCAGAACATTTTCAAGGGAGTGCAGCGGTTGAGAAACCTACCTGCTTGCTGGGATAAGATTTCTCCTCACTGCGTTCGGCGAAATGATAGAGAGGGGTTCGTCGAAATGACAACGGGTTATGTCATTTCGAAGGAGCGTAGCGACTGAGAAATCTTTATGCTTGCCACGATAAG
>DYKV01000126.1:0-1623 GCA_020722415.1 Anaerolinea sp. | reverse complement strand
ACTGCGGTCGTCGAAATGACTGAGAGGGGGTTCGTCGAAATGACCGAGACGGGTTCGTTGAAATGACAAGAATTGTGTCGTTTCGAACGAGTGCAGCGACTGAGAAACCTTCATGCTTGATGAAAATGGCTCATCGGAGCCAAAACATTTTCAAGGGAGCAGATTATGCCACTTACCTCTTATAAAGCAGAGATCTTAAGCCAACCCTCCAACCTGCGGAACGCATTATGGAATTTTGACCCATTGGGATTAGAGGGTTTAAAGCAGCAAATTCAACAATCGGCGTTCGATCGTTTCATCTTGACCGGCATGGGCGCATCGTATTACTCACTCTATCCAGCTTGGATAAATTTAGTTTCAATTGGGATTCCGCTTCTGTACGTTGATCTAGCTGAGCTAACCCACTTTTCAGCCGAGCTGGTTACCAAAAAAACTCTCCTCTGGGTAGTATCCCAATCGGGTCGAACGGCAGAACTAAAGTCTGTATTAGACAAAGAAAAGCTTCTGCCCGCTTTTGTCCTCGCAACGGTCAATGATTTATCCAGCCCCTTGGCGCAAAGCGCTGACTATCTCCTCCCGATCCACGCTGAAGTTGAAAAAACTGTTTCAACGAGAACCTATATTAATTCACTAGCCGTCAATCTGCTTGCCGCTCTTTTCTTGAAGGGAGAAGATATACAAAATAAAATCAATATCTTTCTGAAGGCGGCAGATGCATTAGAAAGCTATCTGCAACCATTAGATGAACGGGTAGACGAATTGAAAACAAAAGTTGGATTGCCTGAGCATCTGGTGTTGATTGGGCGGGGGGCTTCATTGGCGAGCGCCTGGATGGGATCTTTAATGATGCAAGAAGCAGCGAAATTCCCCGCCTTAGCTGCCAATGCTGGGCAATTTCGTCATGGACCGTTAGAAATGGTAGACGAACGAATTACTGCGATAGTCTTGGCTGGCGCACAAGTCACTCGTTATCTTAATCTTCATTTGATGAGGGATTTATTGCAATATAAGGCGAAGGGTTTTTGGCTGGCAGATGAGATATCCGCAACATTGCCAAGCATCCCCATCCCCGCTGTAGATGAGCTTGCTCTGCCAATTTTGGAGATTGCTGCACTGCAGATGCTAAGCATCAGTATCGCGGAATTGCGCGGCCTGGAAGCCGGGAAGTTTTTTCGCCTTGGGAAAGTAACACTCGAGGAGTAAATTTTCTATTTACTGCCCATAATTATGGGATAAGTAGTCTATCAGGGTGGATTTTTCGCTGTCATTCAACTCAGCGCCTTTTTGTACCATCTTATTCACGATTCGCTCCCATTGTGCGCGGCTATTTTTCTCATTCTCAACCCGATCGAGATTATGGCAGACAGTACAGCGAGTCTGTAGAAGGGTTGCTCCATCGTTGGGCGAGCCATTGGTTGCTGAAACACTGGTGGTACTTAACCCTTGGGTTGGTGCTGCATTGGTGGATTGACAACCGAAAAGCAAAATTGAAAGCAGGAATAAGATGAATAGGGTGAGATTAATAGAGAATTTCCCAGCGGTTTTCTGCATATTATGCTCCTTTGGTTATGTTGCTATTTTATATTATTGTGCACAATATTACTACAAATTATCTAATTATTT
>DYKV01000636.1 GCA_020722415.1 Anaerolinea sp. | reverse complement strand
TGGCTTCCAACTCGCCCCAGCCTGAAATCGAGCTGTTTCCCAGGACACAATGTTCGGCGGTCTGACTGATTTTAGTCACCGCCAATTTTATCTTGCAACCGCATACGACACACCTTACTTCTTGGTTATCGCGATGTAAGTGCCAGGGTATGTAAAGTTGCTGTTGACATCTTTTACGACACCCGTTGATGTATTCAAGGCGTAGGTTGATTTGCGGGTAAAGCCGTAATAGCCATTTTCTTCAAAACCAACAAACGTACCCGCTTTTTTGTCAATCCATCCCATGAATAGAATCATGTGACCCAAGTCGCCTTTTTGAGGGTTGTCTATGGCGTCCCCAGGTTGCAGACTATCGAGGTTGATTTGATTTGCAAAACTTCTCCAATCGTCGCCAGTGTACGACTTGGAAAGACTCCATGCAAAACTCACATACCCTGAACAGTCTTGCCGATACCCATCATGATACTTTGTGTTGTCGTAGGGTACACCATCTTTGACCCATGTTACCGCTCGCCATTGTATCCATTGCCGTGAAGTAGGTGTTGGAATATTTACGTCAACCCAATCGTAGTTGTTTTGAGATGTGGGGACGTTTACTGATATTTTTTGTCCGAGGTAATAGGGATATTCAGATGTTACATAGTAATAGGCATAAACATCAACAGTGCCTTTCCACCACCAACCAGTGACATCATACCAGCCGCAACTTGATGTGCTTTTATCAAAGGTTTTGGTTTGCCACTGTCCATTATGGTTGTAACCTTGAATAGTAATTCGGTCAGCCTTGCATGCGTAGATAGAAATCTGTTGACCATTTGACCCAGCCAGAGCAAGTGTAGTGGAAGCCAGAAGTAACGCGGTTAACACCAATGCCATGACAACGAATCTGGTAAACCGAGTAGCGCTTTTCATGGGAACTCCTTTCTGAATTTGAAACGTTTGAAGTTTATTGGCATTTTTGACCGTTCTGCGTCAGTTTTCATTTTTTATCATCGCGCCTCCTTCATTTCACCGAACCGCCGAACGGCTGGCGCTTCACCTGCGCCGCGAAGCGCAGCGGAGCGGCGTCAGGTGGAA
>DYKV01000635.1 GCA_020722415.1 Anaerolinea sp. | reverse complement strand
TTCGTTGGCAGACGATCCGCGCATTTTCGGACAAGAGAGAATTGATCGCCCGGGTCGCCGACTTTCTTCTGCGAAAGGATGAGGCGTCCCCCGCAAAACGCTAAATTTCAAGACCTGACCCCCAATGGTTGAATAGAAAGGAGGTTAAATATATGAGCACGGCAACGGTAAACAACTTGATCGAGGAATTTATGCATTTGCCCCTTGATGATAAGGAATATGCGACAGAAGTGATCAATAAGCAGTTGATAGAGGCAAAAAGAGAGGCCATTGCCAGGAATGCAAAAACAGCAATGGCTGGATTCAGAAAAAATGTTCTCAAGAGCGGCACGGTTAAAGAATTATACAAGGATCTGGAAAGTGATTAAGATATTCTGGGACCAGGGGTTCAAACGGGCTTACCGCAAGAAGGTAAAAAACGATGCTGAACTCAAGGACCGATTTTGGGATGTTGCGGCGCTGTTTGTGAAAGACCCTTTCAACCCACGACTGAGGACACATAAATTGACGGGTAAGCTTGAAGGATTATGGGCATTCAGTGTTGACTTCGATTGTCGGATAATCTTCAAGTTTTTAAGCAAGACTGAAATCCTCATGATTGATATTGGCGGGCACGACGAAGTTTATTGATTCCGTGCCCCGGATTCCCATCCCCGCAAAACGCTAATGCAGTAATTTTTTCGCAAATTAATAGGGGCTCTGTCCCTATTTATTAAAATCTTACGCTGAAGGAGCGCAAACAGCTCTTGGAGCGAGTCGCTGCAAAAAAAATTCAGTTTAAGCCTTTCAAGAAGGCCAGGATGGAAGCAATTCTTGCCGATTTTGCGGCAACCGGTTTATACGAGGACGGTTTTATTAAAGATGTGGAAGAAGGATTAAAGAAATCATCTCATCTATTCTTTCAGGTTTGACGACAAGTACAGGGCGATTTTTATCCAACCATCCGGAGATACGATAGAAATTATTGCGGTTACCAAGCATTATCGCAAGTAATCATCTGGAACCGCCACGCCCCCCGCAAAAACGCTGATTTGCAAGACCTGACCCCCAAACCATGAGAGCCTTGCATTTCCCGCA
>DYKV01000634.1 GCA_020722415.1 Anaerolinea sp. | reverse complement strand
TTGCTGACATCTGTTCTTGTAGAACAAAGGGATTTAGAGTATTGAAAAGATCGATGAGTTGAGTTTTCTTCTCGTCGGGGACTTGGTCAGAATTCAAGATTCTCTGTAAAGGCGTTTTGGGTGAATCGTATTGTTTAATGATCTTTGCGCCAAGGCGGTGCTTGGCGAGCAGCTTTACCGACGGCATGAAGAAATTGAAATAAAGTCGCCATTCCGTGGTGTAGAGGTCGTTGAGCATGTCAACCAGCTCAATTTTATCGAAACGCTGATAGCCGAGATACTGGCGGACGTGGGTCCAGTTTTTTTCTTCGATGTGGGCGTTGTCGTTCTTATGATAGGGACGGGATCGGCTGAACTGGATCGGCTTTCTTCGCATTAAGTAATGCCTTACCAGATGCCAATTTAAAAACTGAGCCATTATCGCAATCGAAACCTAACAATTCGAACGGCAGGCTTTGTTCAATATTTATCATGGCATTAAGTACCCCTCGTTCTCCTTTGCCCCATACGGCGCGTTGCTCGGTCCAGGTGGTGGCGATGTCCACACAGTCAATGGTCAGGGCAAAGCTGCCGGCGCCGGAGTCGCCGCAATGGGCGACGCTATCCACCTCGATGAAACCGGGTCTTGTTTCGTCCCATTGATTGGTCTTGATGGGGATGTGCTTTTTGATCAGAGTGCCGGGTTTGGTAAGAGACAATCCTTTCTTTTGGTACTTGGCACGGTCAGGTTTCATTAAGCGATCGATGGTGGCCGGAGATATTTTGCGCAAAGCGTCCAAGACCTCTTTGGGAATCTCATAGGGGTAATGAGGCAACCAAAGCGATAGAATCACTTTCAGTCTTTTTGAGCAAGGCAAGTTCGTTTTGCGCCAAATGAAAGTGAGGACTTGCAGCATCTCCGGGTGGGTGTACTGCTTTTTTCGCCCTCGCTGACTACTCCGATGCGGCGTTTTCGGCGAGGCATTGAGAAGTCGGATGGCATATTTGCGGTTGTATTGACAGTTGGCAGCGAACTCGTCTAGCATGATTTTTTTCTCTTTTTTGGAGGCCTTGCGGTATCGAGGTCGAAGGTCATCGC
>DYKV01000633.1 GCA_020722415.1 Anaerolinea sp. | reverse complement strand
GTCACATTTTTAGCGCATCTACAGACTAAACTTATATCCAAGCAAACATAAGGAGCAATCATGACAAATCATCTAACTAAAAACATATTAATAAGTAGCATTGATTGGGCTTATGACAAAGCAGTGAATGGAGGGCCATTATTAGACTCTGCACAGGAAATTGCCCAAACCTATCTTTCAGGCGTAGGCACCTTACATGAAAAAACAAATTCATTGATTAGGTGGCAAAACACTAAGGCAGGCACTTCAGGTTTTTTGAGTGGATTAGGAGGGTTGATAACTATGCCTGTCACCATACCAGCTAATCTTGCAAGTGTGATATATGTGCAACTTCGCATGATTGCAGCTATTGCTTATATGGGCGGGCATGACTTGAGAAACGATCAGGTGAGAACATTATGTTATGCTTGTCTTACAGGTAATGCCATGGCGGAAATTATTAAAGAAGTTGGTATACGCATTGGGCAAAAACTAACAGTACAGACAATTAAAAACATTTCCAGAGCAACAATTGTTGAGATAAACAAAAAGGTGGGCTTTCGTCTTTTAACCAAGTTTGGTGAAAAAGGAATTGTCAATTTAGGCAAAGCTATCCCGCTTATTGGCGGAATAATTGGGGGTGGTATAGATTTAATCACAACCAATACTATCGGAAATATAGCAAGAGACACGTTCATTGGAGTCAGCGACTAACCCTTTCAACTGATTTGAGACATCGCTATGTGTCATCTCGCAGACCAATCGTTATTGCCTATGACGTGTCCTGTAATGAACACCGTGGTAAAATCCTGCGGATTCTTAAGAACTGGAGACTTGATGGGCAAAAATCTGTACATGAGTGCTTGTTGACACCTACAGAAGCTGAAGAGCTGTTTCTGCAAATCAGCCAGCATATCAATATAAAGACAGATGTGCTGCTGTTTGCGTGGCTTGAGCCTAAACGCAAGGTGTTGTGTCGCGGGACAGGTAAAAATGCAATTAGCTCAACACTATGGCATGTGAGGTGATGATTTATGCACAGGCATGGCTGGTATCTTGTGGCGTATGACGTCGCAAGTCCGCGAAGACTTGCAAAAACCTA
>DYKV01000632.1 GCA_020722415.1 Anaerolinea sp. | reverse complement strand
CGATTACCGCCAATCCCCATAACACGATCGTTATTTGCAAAGGCCGGTCGCTTAAAACCATATCTTCCGGGGCACCGCCGCCATGTTCAATCTGAATTAAATACAGATAACGAAAAATCCCATAAATAACAAACGGGATTGTCAACATCATCACATGATTGTCGGGCAAGTTCGGAGCAGAAAAGGAGTAGAGGCTATAAGCGATGATAGTGGCGCTGGACACAATTGTAATAAACTGGTCAAGGAGGGGAATGGTGTAACCATCCAGGACTTTACGATGATTATAGGCGTCATCCGCCAGTAATGCCAGCTCGGCTCTCCGCTTTCCAAATCCGATATACAATGAAATCAAGGTTGTGACTACATATAGCCATGGTGAAAAGCGAGCGACATGGATTAACACTACCCCGGCCGCCACCCGCAAAACAAAGCCAGCGGCAATGGAAAGGACATCTAACAAAGGAATATGCTTGAGCCATTTTGAATAGGCGAGATTGAGGATGAAATAACTCAATCCAACAAGAGCAAAGCGTGTCGAAAGCAGATAAGAAAGTGGGAAAATGATCAAAGTTAAGATAATCGCAGCCATCCAGGCAAACCCAAGCGGTAATGCACCACTGGCGATCGGGCGGTTCCGTTTTTGGGGATGTCTCCGATCTGCAGCGACATCGGTTATATCATTAATAATATAAACCAAACCGGAGATCAGGCAAAAGAGGATGAAACCAGCCAGTGTATTCCAGATAGCGCCAAGATGGGCAGGATTTAATTGCCGGTCGAAAACCAGAGCAGCAAACACAAAAGCATTCTTCACCCACTGGCGCGGGCGCATGGTTATCAGTAAAGCTTTGAACGAAGAGAAGCGCATTTTTTAGGTAATCTACATTGGATGGTTTATTTTCTTGTTCGATGCAAAATATTGCAAACTTTATCGCTCAACAATGTTTACATTATATTCTTAAGTAGGCGAGGATACAATAAAATTTCAGTGTATTCTTGACTTTGGTGACAAATAACGCTAAGAAAAGCCAAGAAAGACGGGGTTGGATAGCGAAAGCCGGCTGATGATGCATTCGGGATAT
>DYKV01000631.1 GCA_020722415.1 Anaerolinea sp. | reverse complement strand
GAACGAGCCGCCAAACCCAAATGGAAGCGCGTGGCCCAAAAGGTGAAGTCTCTGGCGTTGCAGGAAGAGAAAGAATACGAGAGTCTGCCATGAAAGAACATTTAGCCGCTTTGCTTCGATCTTCTACATCCCCCCTTGAGGCACGCAATCTGGCGCGTGAATATTTGCAAGCCTTGATCCTGCAAAGCCTGCAACGCGTGGGAGCCATGAATACGCTGGCTTTTCATGGCGGCACGGCGTTGCGTTTTCTGTACTCCCTACCGCGATACTCGGAAGATCTCGATTTCGCCTTGGAACGAAAAAGCGGTTCATACAATTTCCGCTCTTACCTTCAAGCCATTCGCAAAGATTTGGAAATGCAAGGATATGTTGTTGCATTCAAAGTTAATGACCAGAAGACCGTCCACAGCGCGTTTGTCCGCTTCACAGGATTGCTCTTCGATTTGAAATTATCCCCACATCAAGATGAAGTTCTGGCGGTCAAAATAGAAGTGGACACCACCCCGCCTGCCGGGGCTGCCTTGGCCACGTCGCTGGTTCGCCGCCACGTGCTACTCAACCTGCAACATCATGACCGTGCATCCCTCCTTGCTGGTAAACTCCATGCGGTTTTGCAACGTTCCCATTTAAAAGGGCGCGATCTGTACGATCTTATCTGGTACCTGAGCGACAGGGAATGGCCTGATCCCAATCTCGAATTACTCAACAACGCGCTAAAGCAAACTGACTGGTCTGGGAAAATTTTGACCGCCGAAAACTGGCGGGAAATCGTACGATCCAGAATCGTATCCCTGCCCTGGGAGCAGGCATTGGCTGATGTACAACCATTCCTCGCCTCCCAACAGGAAATCGAATTAGTGAAAAAAGAGAACCTACTCCGTTTGCTCCAATAAGATTGGGCACATGTTCATCATTTTTAAAAGTCTGAATCCGACAGTTTTCGGCTACCCAGTCCGATTTTGGATAATAATCATCCATTGGCAAAAATGAGCCTGCAAAACCACAAACACCACCCCCGCGCGGTATATATCTGGTATACGGGTATAAATTTCGCCCTCAGAATTTTGTACCCCAGCATTAGTT
>DYKV01000125.1 GCA_020722415.1 Anaerolinea sp. | reverse complement strand
TTTCTTCCAATATTTTCTCACCAAGTTATAATAAGACAAATACTTCAAAAAGATTAAACTTCCACCTTGTAGATAAAGTAGACTCATTACCCACCTGGAGACTTACCATGAAACCCGAACTCATCATCATGCTCACTCATCACGATCAAACTGTTGCTAATGCGATAACCCTTTTCAATGACGTCAAAGACATTTCAGTTCGCTGCTGGGGGTTCAAAGATGTCGGCTTGCCAATTGAACAAATGATCCAACTAGTTAAACAGATGAAACAAGCGGGCAAGACAACTTTCTTAGAAGTTGTTTCTCTTAGCGAAGCGGAAGGTTTACGCGGGGCAAAACTTGCCATAGAGGCTGGCTTTGATATATTAATGGGTACGGTTTATTACGAATCCATTCACACAATGGTGAAATCATCCTCGCTGAAATACTATCCTTTTGCCGGACATGTTTATAGCCACCCCAGTATCTTGGATGGCTCGATTGAGGAGATTGTCCAGAATGCCCAGTTTCTCGAAGCCCAAGGTGTAGATGGGCTAGATTTGCTCACCTACCGCTATGGTGGAGATGCTTCTAAACTATTGCAAGAAGTGGTTAAAGCGGTAAACATCCCTGTAGTTTCCGCCGGCAGCATTGATTCATTTGAACGTATTAAAGAAGTACAGCGCGCAAATGCCTGGGGCTTTACAATCGGCAGTGCTTTTTTTGAACATAAATTTGTACCTAATGGCAGCTTTCGACAAAACATCCAAGCAGTTTGGGAATGGCTGGAAAACACCTAATCATAAAGGCTGAACAGCATGTCATCTCTTTTAAAATTTGACCCAGGCGATCCAATCCATTTTTGGGAAAATATCCGCCAGTTATCTGGTTTTCCCAAGGATGATTTCATTCCGCTAACCTATATGATTTTCGAATCAGACGCGATTTTCAAAATCTCCTCAGTACTCGAAGATTTGGGTGTTGCGCGGCGAAACCCAATTTTAGTAGTCATGGACACCACCACAATGAAGCGGGGCAAACAAGAGTTGAAACCAACCGTCTTGCGACTCCTTCACGAGCAAGGGTGGCGGATTGAACCGGTCATTTTGCTTCCGGATGCAAATGGTCAAGTACACACCGAAATGGCGCGCATTCGTGCCATCCAAAACAAAATTCAACCAGAAAGCGCCATGATTTCCTTGGGTTCTGGGGTTGTCACCGATATCGCCAAACATGCTTGTTACCTTTTTGAGCAAAGTTCCGCTATTCATATTCCTTATCTGGTAATTCAAACCGCCAATTCTGTTTCGGCTTTTACATCGAATATGGCGCCGGTGTTTGTAGACGGCGTTAAGCGCACACTGCCATCACGCTACCCCGATGCCCTCATTTGTGATTTAGAGACGCTGTGTGACGCACCACATGAGATGACCTTAGCTGGTGTCGGCGATATGTTAGCTGCTTACGTCAGTTTAGCAGATTGGTATTTGGCTAATCAATTGGGTATGGATACCACTTTTAATTCCCTGCCACAAGCCTTGTTGGAGAACCTTTATGGGGTGTTGCTCGCTGCTGCACCTGAAATCCGTAACCCAACCCCGCATGGGATGGAAATTTTAGCCAAAGTAATTGCCCTGGGTGGTTTAGCGATGTCTCTCACCCATGCCACAACAGCATTATCCGGCTATGAACATGTCATTTCGCACATCCTCGATTTAATCAACGAGCGGACCGGTGCTCCCTTAGCCATGCATGGTACACAGGTATCTTTGGCTGCCATTTTGGTAAGCCGGGCTTATCAAATCTTTCTTCAGCAATTCGACCCATCCCAAATCGACATTCAACAATGTTATCCAACCCCCGATCAAATGCAGCAACTAATCTATAAGACCTTTGCGGTGATAGATCCATCTGAAAGAGCTGCCACGGAATGTTGGTCAGATTACAAGATAAAACTGGAAGGCTGGATCGCAAATCAGTCCGCCCTACAAAAATTCATCCAAAACTGGGATGCCATCAAAATTACATTACAAAATTTAACCCGCCCCGCAGAAGATATCGAACAAATCCTGAAAGAAATCAATGCACCCCTTCATTTCTCCCAATGTCAACCACCAGTGGACGAAACCCGCGCTCGTTATGCCTTCATGACTGCGCCATTCATGCGAAAAAGACTAACCCTGGGTGATATTCTGATTTTCTTCCGCTGGGATCGCGATCAATTATGGAAACAAATTTGGCGCGACAAACCACCATCAAATTAGAAAACTTACTGGCAAATGTAAATGTAATTTAGGATTAAATCATTCCCTTGGTTTTTGAATATTGGACTGATGAGTTTTAAGCCGCTTATTTTAAATCAGCATCCGCTGTTTTTTTCAATGGATCAATGTCTCTGCTACTGACCAGACTGACAACATTGGCGGTAATGTTCGGTTTTGAAGGGTCGAAGGTGATCATCTCTTCATATTCGGGGGCTTTTGTGATCGCAGTATAGGAAAAAGGTAACGGCTGAAAGGGGATAATAACCTCATCGTTGCCGATATTTTCACCCCAATATAAAAATGTTTTGCCGCTGAGCAAATAACCATGGCGGGTTTTTTCTGCAAGTAAATTTTTAAAATTGGGGATTAAACTGGCGGCAATGTCACTTTTTTCTAAAATTAATGCACTCGATAAAATATCATTTTCTACTAATCCACTCGTTTGTAAAACTGCCACAGGGGTAGTTGATTCAGACCAGACACCGATCAGCATACTGGCGAAATTCTTAATAGGCAAACGGATCGGTTCCATATTTTGGGATAATTGCTCTGCCACACCAATCCAAGTGAGCAGGTAATTGAAAAACGCTCTTTCGCTTTGGAAAATCCCCAAATGATAATAGCGGCTTTCTTGCATTAGTGAGATGACCTGCTTTTCAAGAAAATAAAATGATTGCCGTTCATACGTGGTTGGTTTACGGATCACCGCCACATCTAAAGAACGATCGGAATGGGCAATCACATCCATCATCGCTGTAATTCGCCCATCCAATTCCCAACTCTGACTGGCGGTGCGAATCAGCAATCCTTTGTTCTCAAGCGTTTCTCGACCTAATATGATTTCCTGACGGAGGGCTTCCCTGGTATATCCTTTAAAAGGGTTCCCAGAGAATAAGCTTGTCGAGAGGCCCAATGAGGCAAGGATATAAAGGATCTCGCTTGATGAAAAAATCATTTTCGTATATCGTTCTTCTTCCATACACGGATCTCCACCGCCGGGGGATAGAATCATTTTAGGTTGACAAAACAGATTAATCAACGGATGGCTTCCCTGAAATTATACCTATCACAGCCAAATTCGCAAGGAAAATGAATAACCTATTTATTATCAAGCCGCGAATATGATTGGATATCTTCATCTATCAGTGTACCACTCTTTTCTCAGCTAAGTTTGCTTCAAGCTTCCTCTCGGGCTAGTGAATTGGCATTTGAGGGTGTTAATCTGCGCAACCGTGGGCTGCAATGAGAAACATGTCTCTATAATAAACCTTTCATCCCTCAGGATACTTTACGAAATCGGACAATCGTTGTAGACTTCTCTAGCTCAATCCTCCAGTGAACAGGAGTTTGATTCTATGGATATAGTTAAGGTAGTTTTACGTGATCAAGAGTTTGAGGTCAAAGCCGGGATGACCCTTCGCCATGCATTGGAAAAAATTGGGGTGAATCGAGAAACAGTGTTAGCCACCCGGAATGGCGAACTTATCACCGATGATGAAATATTACAAGGCGGTGATGTAATAAAATTGATAGCGGTAATCTCGGGGGGTTTAGTGCAGGGTGTATTCCAATGAAATGCCGCCAATGTGAAGCAAAAGCGGTAATCAATATGCGCCAGCATAAGTTAGCGCTGTGTGCGAATCATTATATACAA
This sequence comes from Anaerolinea sp., assembly GCA_020722415.1. Lineage (GTDB taxonomy): Bacteria > Chloroflexota > Anaerolineae > Anaerolineales > UBA4823 > UBA4823. Next base: position 2,915 of record DYKV01000125.1, on the reverse strand, counting down.
TGGATTGTTACCCAAACCCAACGATTTATCGAAAAGTATCACATGTTCACCCATCAGGATCGAATTCTGGTCGCTGTATCTGGTGGTAAGGATTCGCTCTCGCTCTGGGATATCCTCTGGCAGCTGGGGTATCTTACCGAAGGTCTTTATATCGGATTGGGAATTGACGGCGGGGTGAACTATTCGTCGCGCTCTCATCAACTCTGTGTACAATTCGCTGCCCAACGCAATTTAAACTTAATTAGCGTAAATGTCCCCCAAACCTACGGGATGAGCATTCCTGAGATCGCTGCTCATACACAACGAGGAAAAAATAAACCGTGCTCGGTATGTGGCTTAACCAAACGACACATCATGAATCAAGTGGCTTTAGAGGGCAATTTTGATGTATTGGTTACCGGACATAATCTGGACGACGAGGTTGCTACGTTATTTGGGAATACCTTAAATTGGAATGTCGGTTATCTACAACGGCAAAGACCGCTCTTGCTCGATAATCATCCTGGCTTAGTGCGCAAAGCCAAACCGCTTTGCCGATTTTACGAACGGGAAATGGCAGCCTATGCATTGGTACGCGGCATTGAATACATTTATGATGAATGTCCGTACGCTGAAGGCTCAACTTCGATATATTATAAAGGATTGCTCAACCAATTAGAATTAGATAGACCCGGAGCGAAATTGAGTTTTTATTTGTCATTCCTACAAGCCAAGGAAACGGGATTCTTTTCCAAACCCATTAATCTCGAATATGGAGAGGAGAATGTTGGTGCGGGAGGAGAAACTCTCTATACCTGTCCAAAATGTGGTCAACCTACCACAGCAAAGGGACTATGCAGCTTTTGCCGGATGATGGAAAAAATATCACGGTAACCAGTTAACTCTCCGGTTACCGTGATAACCAGGCTAACCTTTCTTCTGGTTCTGCTAAACCAATAGACGAATAACCGACGGTGAAAATTTTTATGTCCTCGGCTTATGGCTTCCAAACCTCCCAGACTTTGCCTACTAAAGCTGGACCAGGTTTAAGAGTTACTTGTCCGGGTTTCCATCCTGAGGGCATGACTTCACCGGTTGAACGAGCATGCTGGAAAGCTTTGATTTGGCGCAACAATTCATCAGGATTTCGACCCACTTCAGGTGTTAGCACTTCCATTGCCCTAATCACAAAATCTGGATCAATTAGGAAGCGCCCGCGAATATCAACCCCAGCAGCCTCATCATATACACCATAAATGCTACCGATTTTCCCTCCCGCATCGGAAAGCATTGGGAATGGCACCCCACCTTTAATCATTTTGCTTAGTTCTTGTTCCTGCCAAATTTTATGGACAAAGCGGCTATCCGTACTTGCCGATAAAACTTCTACCCCCAGCGATTTTAATTCGTCGTAAATAGCAGCGACCGCTGCTAGTTCAGTTGGTCATACAAAGGTAAAATCCCCGGGATAAAAACAAAGCACAATCCATTTGCCCTTGTAATCGGAAAGTTTTACTGGTTGGAAACCCTTTCCTTCAAGGTAGGCATTCGCCTCAAAATCAATTGCCTCTTGTCCAACACGTGCGATCATTTTTACCTCCTTTTCTACTGATAATTCAGGTTTAATATTTGTACTTTCTGCCACGATTGGCCCACGGGCAGGCTTTACACAACCATCTTCTATTTCCGGCACAAAAACCTCCTTTCTATAATTTGATTAATACTAGTCAAAGGATACGCTATTGATTAGATAAATATAGTATGACATATTTTTTAATCAACGTCAATAATCTGATGTTCTTAAGTCCAAACCACGGTGGGGCAAGAATTTATCCCCACTGTTGTTGTTCATTGAGACGCAGACGAGCACGATATCTCGCAGATGGATATATGATCACCCCCCTTTGTCTATGCCTCCAATAGAAAAGATTGAGTTTGTACAACTACCTACTCACCAAAACCCCTAGTCTGCTCAGAAATCAGGCTAGGGGTTCATCACAAGTTGCAAACTTAAAGGAGCGATTATAAATGGGGAGACAAGATTTTTACCAACCTATCTTTAGGTAAATATCCAGTGATCCGTTCTACAGCCTTGCCACTTTGAAAAAGGATGAGAGTCGGAATTCCCATCACTTGATATTCACTTGCCAACTCTGGATAGTGATCTACATCTAACTTAACAATGTGAAGTCTTTCTTTCCACTCATCAGCTAATTTATTTAAAACCGGTTCTAACATTTTACAAGGTCCACACCATACCGCGGTGAAATCAACTAGAATTGGCAAAGACGATTGAAGTACTTGCTGGGCAAAATCAGCGCTCGATACATGTTCCAGATCAGCCATTATTTCCCTCCTACTTACTATAAACCTGGCGCTTTAATTCTGCCACATAAGGGAGTGTGCGAAAACGATCCGCATAATCTAAGCCATATCCAACCACCCATACATCGGGTATTTCGAAGCCTAAGTAATCAACCTTGACACCATTATTTTGGCGTTCCTTGCGTACTAAAACGCAAGTTCGCAGAGAAGCTGGTTTACGGTTATTCAAGATATGTAACAAATAATCCAAAGTGTGTCCGGTATCCACAATATCTTCCACGACCAATACATGTTGTCCTTCCACCGGTTCGCGCAAATCCATCAAAATCCGTACTGCTCCGGAGGTAGTCGTCCTGCCATAGCTGGACAGAGCCATAAAATCCACTACATGGGGGATACGAAGCTGACGAGTTAAATCCGCCAAGAAAATAAATGCACCTTTTAGTATACCGACAATATAAAGCCGATCTACCGCGGCATAATCGTGGTCAATTTGCTGGGCAAGTTCGCTGACCCTCGCTTGAATCTGTTCAGGTGTCACTAAAACACGTTCAATATCTGGATGAATTTCCACCGTTGAATAACTCCTTGAGGAAAAATTACTGACTAAA
>DYKV01000630.1 GCA_020722415.1 Anaerolinea sp. | reverse complement strand
TCCACACCGAGCGTGGTGTTGATGTAACGGTAAAGCGCAAACAGCAACCCGGCGCCAATTACTGCCTGGATTACATTAGCTAGAGCATTGCGAAGCAAAGAAGTGTTCAAAGTTTTTGTATCAATACCATGAAATGATCGCGAGCGCTCATCCAGGTTGGGGGATGATCGAGCAGCTCGGGATGGGCTTTGACATTCTTACCGCCTATGCCTAATCTTCGTAGAAGCCGGAATGTAGTTCTATTTGTGCGATAAAGGCTATTGGCAATTCCTTCCTTGATAATCTGCAGCAAGGATGCATAGGCATGGGAAAAAACAGATTGTTTGACGATCTGGAAGCCCAATTCTTCAGCACTGATGGAAAACCATCTTGGGCTAACAAAGGAGATATGCTCCGCAATGGTGCAATACCAATAGCGACTTCCCATTAATCGAAAAGTAAAAGAATCGAGATTTCCAGTAGATATAACCAAATAGCCTCCCGATCTTAGTGCAGCAAAACAATTTCTAAGAAAAGATTTTGGTTTTTCCATATGCTCTATAACGTCAAAGGCAGTGATGCAATCGAAGGCTCCGGGGAACACATCGGAAAAATCTGATCCTATTACTTTGATACCCTTATTTTTTGCGCGCTCAGCAGCCAGGGGATGTATCTCGATACCATTGCATTGGTAATCATTTACGAGCGGCGCCAAGAATTCACCGTCAAAACACCCGACATCGAGAATGCGACTGCCAGTATTGAGGCGTTCCGTGATCCATGTACGCGCGATGCGCCACTCCCGGCGCGAATCGGGTTCAGCTGTCCATGCCTCTTCATTGCCGGTCGCATACAACATATCAAGTTCTTGTTTGCTTGGCCGCGGCCAACGAAACCCCAGAGAACATCGTGTGCATCGATACAACGATCCACTGGCTAAGGGATGTTTCAGCGCTTGTCCGGCAAAGATGTCAGTTACCGGAATCGGGCCAAGCATGTTCACATCCCTTGAGCTGCAATCAGGACAAAAGGGCAGAGGCATATTCATCTTATAAACACCGCATCCAGATATACCACTTTGCCGCTATTGTCATAAATTTGGTCGAGA
>DYKV01000629.1 GCA_020722415.1 Anaerolinea sp. | reverse complement strand
CGTTTGATGTCGGTTGCCGTTCTATGTCGCAATAAACTCTTCCCTGCTTTTGCCAGGCAGAGCGCAGAATCTTCGCGATTGGTGTAGTTTTTAAAAAGCAATACTATAAGCGCGACTTTACCTTTTTGGTTTCGGCTCGTCCGAGTTAGGTTGATGGGATATGAAGTCAAACCGGCCAAGCTCTGAATGTGCTTGGGATAATTCTACGGAAAGGCTTCCTCCTTCAACACAAAGCAAGCTTTATCAATATCACCTGTCATCAATTCGGAAAATTCTTTTATCGTAAGAGATGTGGCCTTTTCAAGCGGAACACCAGGAGAAGGGGGATATCGAGGATCATCTCCCATCCAAATATGTATATATTCAACTTGGTTGGTTAGGGGGCATATTTCCAGTTGATCCCCGGCATTTAAAAGATTAGTACCGATATACTGCACAATCAATTTCACTTTTTCGAAATACATTTCCATTGAATGAGTAGGCGTGGGAGCTACTCTGCCAAGAAAAAAATTTACCTGTGATGGAGAACCATATCGGTTAATCAAAGTCTCCGGGGAGTATGCGGACCATTTTCTTGAAGTTCCCGATTGAGACAAATCATTAATTCCCATATCTAAGTTCTTTACGATATTATTTTGAACTGTAAGAATGGGAGTGACTTCTAATCCATTGCCTAAATTGTAAACTGCCCCATAAAATTCTTTGCTGTCTCGGGTATTTATATGCTTCAATTGAAACCCAAGATGAGTGAAAATATTAATTGCCTCCTCAAGCGTGGTCTGACCTGGTATTATCCCCCAAAAACAAGGAGCTTCGCAATCCACAGGTTCTTGCAAAAGGGTTCTAATTGTCTCTTCTGCTTTTCCAGGCTCTAGCGTGGCGGGTAGTGTTGCCATTGAGGTCGCGACTGGAGTAAAGGTTGATGTGGATGTTGGGAAAAGAATTGCGGGTGAAGGAATCGGCGTGTCAGTCTGTACTGGCGTAGTCACCGAACCAGCAGACAGGCAACCAGAGAGTCCTAATGTAATCACCAGAAGAAACGATAATCCGTTTATTGGTTTCATGTTCGATCTCTTCTTTCTGACTTAATA
>DYKV01000011.1:32404-36574 GCA_020722415.1 Anaerolinea sp. | reverse complement strand
ATTTGGGGGAGGTGTCCGCAGGACGGTGGGGGTCACTCCTCCACCACAATGGCAATATCCCAATATAAAATAGATTTAGATGGGTGTCCCGGATACAATTAGAAGCAAGTCAAGCTAACCTGACTGCGGGCAAACCGGGAAAGCTCTGTCACCTCGTCGGGTTGGAGTAAACAAACTCTAAAGAAGCCTTCCAGCATTCAATTAATATTTACCAAGGGTTTCTGCCAACGGGACAAATAATTCGATCTTCCATGGTTCAACGTGTGGTGCAATGGAACAAGCTGAGCTAAGGATATAGCCTCCACCTTCCTTCCCGATCAAGATACGTTCACTGGCTTCAGAAATTACCTCTTCCTTTGTCTTATATTGCAATAAAGCCACAGAATTCATATTTCCTTTGAGGAAAAGCCGGTCACCTATTAACCGTTTGGCTTCGGCTAGCTCAATATTACCAAGCGGGGGTGGATCCAAAGTGTCAATCCCCATTGTACCGGTGGCAGCCATTAATTCCAGTCGATCTCCAATTTTTCCGCAAGTGTGGGTGTATATTGGAATTTTTTCGGTTTTAACAGCTTCTACCACCCTTTTCTCAAAAGGCAAAACGAACTCCTCATACATTTTGGGAGAAATAAACCCGCCTCCAGCAAATGCAGAAGAAATAAGTACTGCATCTACTCCATGACGGGCTTGGCTGACTGCCCAATTAATCGCCGAAACAGTTAATCGTTCCAAAATTGCTTTTGCTTTTTTATCATCTTTCCTAAGGCTTCTCAATGCGTTCTCATATCCAAATAATTCCAGATAGTGGGTGAAGGGGGAAAAAACTTCACCATGGATTGAGACAGAATTACCGACTCGGGCACGGACTATGTCAATAGTATTGTAAAAATAATTTGGTATATCGTTTAATAATCCGGGATCATCTTTTCCTTCTATCCATGGAATATGATAAATATTCCAAACATATCCTATATATTGGTCAATATTACTAAGCTGATCCGGATCAATAGCAATGAAATCCGCTCTTGGTTGCACTTCTGGCTTTGCTGAATAGATGTATTGTGCATTATCATCCCATGGGACTAAGGTTACATGTCCATTTTTCCAAGTGACTAATTCACCTTCATGAGTTTTTTGGATACGCTCGATTTTATCCAATATATCATTTGGACGTCCAGGAATATTGATTAAAATCCCATCGAATTGATATCTTTTTTGCATCATAACTAAAGCTTCAGCAAATCCATCGCTTGAAAACCAAATTTCATGCGGGTCAAGGCCAGTATTTAAGAAATAATGACCTAATGATAACTGGCACATTACTGGAACTCGATCCGGAATTTGGTGCTGCATCGCTAATGCAATTCGTTCTTTTCCGTTCATTTTCTATCCTTTAACTGCACCGGCAGTCAATCCTTTAATAAACTCCCGTGATAGTAATATGTAGAGGATTAATATTGGTAATGCTGCCAAAGATAGGACAGCTAATGCACGTGTCCAATCGGTGCGATATTGACCAAATAGTAAAGACACTCCTAACGCTACCGTCCGTGATTTTTCGGCGCGGATTAATACTAGCGGGAACCAAAAATCATTCCAAATTTTAATCATGTTGAAAATAGCTACGGTTGACAGAGCCGGGCGCATTAATGGTATTACTAGTTGACTATATATTTGCCATTCAGAGGCACCATCCACTTTTGCTGCGTCAAACATCTCAGATGGTAATTCTTTAATGAATGCGGTGAGGACGAATGTGGCGATTGGCATACCCATGGCGATATATATTGGAATTAGGCTCCATAAAGTATCCTGCAAATGTAACGCTTTAATTAATCTTACAATATCTAGTGTTCCCAGCCGAATAGGAATCATCAATCCAGCTATAAAGAAAATATATAAAGCAATGGAAAACTTAGATTTCCACATTGCCAAAGCATAAGCAGCTAGGGAACCGATGAAAAGAATTAAGGTCAATGATATAAGGGTTACGGTAATGGTATTGGTGAAATATAGGTCAAAACGGCCAGTGCTCCAGGCTGCTTTATAGCCATCCAGTGTAAAATTTTTCGGCAAGTTAAATGGATCACGAAAGATATCTTTTTGCGGTTTGAAGGAATTAATTATCAATGTCCATAATGGAAATAGGACAATGAGCGACCATAAAGTCAAAATGATATAGGCGGATAAATGTTGGAGTTTTATTTTTGGTGCCCTCATTATTTCGATTGCCCTCAATCATTAACTTGCTGGCGGGAAAAATAAAGCCAGAGCAAAACACCAGTCATCAATATCAAAAATGTCATCGTGGCAATTGCTGCGCCCATTCCCATATTTGGAATTCCAACGGGGTGTTCACCGGCTATTCCAGTGCGATAGAATAATGTGGCTAATAAATCGGTAGAATAAGCTGGTTCCCCTTTCGCTCCTGCCATTGCGTAAATAACGTCAAAGGCATTGAAATTATCTACAAAGGTAAGGATTGCGACAATTCCAATGACGGGTTTAAGTAATGGGAATTTAATATGCCAGAATAATCTCCATTCTGAAGCGCCGTCTATTCTTGCGGCTTCGATAAGGTCATCGGAAATGCCAATCAAACCGGCTAAAAACAAGACGGTTGGCATACCGATCCACTGCCATACAGAGGTAAGTGAAATTATTGGAAGAGCTAAATTTTCTCTTCCCAGCCATGGCAAAGCAAATTGTTTTAAACCCAGAGCAATTAATATTTGATTGACTGCTCCCCATTGTGGGTTGAGAATGAGTGTCCATAGAAAACCAACTACTAAGACGGATAATGTTGCTGGGGCAAAGATTATGGTGCGATAAACAGTTTTTCCTTTAAATTCGGTTGATAATAAATTTGCAAACAAAAGGCCGAAACTATTTTGGACAAACATGTGGATGAGAAAAAATATGGTTGTATGTTTGATTGCCCCCAAAAATTTATCACGCCAAAGTGGATTGGTAAATAAATTATGATAATTTTGGAAACCCACAAAGTGGGTTGGATTATAACCCTCACCGGTATATAAACTAAGCCGAAGAGAATCAAATAAGGGGCCTGCCATAAAAGTGACATAAATAAGCAAGGCAGGCAAGATAAAAGTTAGCCAAGTTAATTTTCTTTTATTTTCGTTGCTCATCCATTTATCTTTTATAAAAGTTGCCATTGCTGGTTTGCTCATTCAAATGATTCGGTCATTTCATACAGAAAAAAGTGTATCAGTAACCACATAAGAATATTTTAAATTAACTTGATCAAATTTAATAATTGTAGACATATTTAGGTGTTGCAGGGATGGATTGCCCATCCCTGCAATAAATACCCTTGTTATATCATTTCTTGCACTTTGCAGCTGGTGCATACCATGCTGCAATATCGGCATTAAAACTATCTGCGGCTTCCTGAGGAGTCTTTTCCCCTTTTAGTACTGCGATTACATTATTGTTCAGAGAGGTATATGCATCAACACTACCAGAAGGTGCAGCCAGTAATTTTTCCCAAACAAAGCGGATATCCGTCCCTTTTGCCATTTTATTGAATGACAAAAATTCCGCTGCGATTGGATCTTTTAATTCGGGAACATCCTTGGTTAATGGGAAGAATCCAGGAAGGTTATTTCCGAGCAACTCAGCGAATTGTGGAGTTTCTAGCCATTGTAAGAAGGTCATTGCTGCTTCTTTATTCGGAGTTGCCGCATTCGCGCCAATAGCGGCATCAATGTGGAAGGTTACATAGAGGTCTTTTCCTTTAAGCGGTGGTGGATAGAAAACACCCCATTGAAAATCGGTCGCATCTTTCTCAAAAGCACCAATGCTCCAAGATCCGTCAAACATCATTGCTGCTTTTCCTTGGGCAAATAATTGTTCTGCATCGTAGTAACTTATGGCTTCAAATCCAGAGGGTAGATATGGTTTTAGGTCTTGGATTTGCTGGAAGGCAGCCACCATTTCGTCACTGTTAAAACATCGTTCCCCATTTAAATAAGCCATTCGTCCTTCATATCCACCAATGTCACTTGGGATCAATTGCATCATAACAACTTCATTTATATCCCAAGCATCTTTTGTTCCGTTTGCAAATGGGGTAATCCCTGCATCGAGCAATTTCTTTGCATCTGCCATTAATTCTTCCCAAGTAGTTGGTATTGATAGACCATTTGC
>DYKV01000011.1:0-32304 GCA_020722415.1 Anaerolinea sp. | reverse complement strand
AAAGCTGCATCAATAACTTCCCAAGCGGCTACATCATCTACTCGCCATGATCCTAAAGTAAGGGTAACCTCTTTAGCCGGTGCTTCGGTCGCTACTGCTGCTTCCGTAGCTGCCGGCGCTTCTGTGACAACCGCTGCTTCTGTAGCTACCGGGGGTTCGGTTGCGACGCTGGTGGGTGACGCACAAGCACCTAAGATAAACCCGGCAATTACGAGAACCGATATTAAGATTAACAATTTTTTGCTCATAATTCTTCTCCTTTTAAATTTTAATTTGGACTTTGTGATGAGACTATATCTTTTCTTTCTTGATTGTGATAGCGATCGGTGACCTCCTTTCTCAAATGATCCTTTCATCATCAGCCAATTCGGGTTAAGCGTTCGGCAATATCTTGACTGAAATGGTCTATGTAACCCTGAATGAATTCTCTGATATCCAGCTGCTCATTGGTTATCAACGGGGTCATATCAATGCCAAAAGACACTGCTTGAAATACATCCACACCGTGTGTTTCTAAATAGGTGGCATTGGTTTTTCGGCGACATAGTGAGGCAAGATCGTAACGTTTTCCCCCGCAAATCTGCGAATCGTAAACGCCTAGTAGTGCGCTTTGGAGATTCTCGTGCTGCGAGGTATCCATTAAAATCTTTTCGCTGTCGATTACCCAATCTAAAGACCGCCATACCTCACAACCAATCAGTTTTTGGGGGCGTTCATTGGGCGGTAAATGGCGGATTGCATGGATCACTCGTATGGCAACTGCGACATGGGTATCGTGTTTATCGGCAAGGTTATGGGTGTATACATGAGTGGGTTGAGTTGCCCGAAGTAATTGGATAAGGTCGTCAATCACGCTAGATAGGGTGGGATCTTTTACGGTCTTACTAGGATGATCAAGCATCACCAGAGCTGTATATTCCCCAATGATTGCAGCTTTACGTTGTTCTTGCATTCTGACGTAACGCATTTCTTCATCGGAATAATCTTTATACAAATCATCGCGGGGCGAGCCGCGTCCATCGGTGACCACAACTCCGCAAAACCATTTATCCTTTTGTTGAAAGCATTCAATAATCGGTTGAGCTGCCATGATTTCAATATCATCTTGATGGGCGGCAATACAAAGATGCGTTGTCCTGGCTAATGCTTGGCTTGATTCTCGTCCGTCAGGGATAAAGATTTCAGCAGTGTTTTGATTAAACTTCATTTTCTCTCCTTGATCCATCAATGCACTATGATTGGTAAAGATGCAGCAGCGATGGATTGACCAACACGGCGGCTTCTTTCATCCGGCAATCGGATTTCAATTTGGCTCATTAATTCTGGAAAATCCTTTTCAAGGACCATTTTGGCATTATCCAAAATTAGATTTCCTCCTTTTCCGATTGTACAGCGTCCCAGGATTAAGACATGCCGCAAATTATAGAAAGTTGCATAATGCGCTACACCGTAACCGAGATATACACCCATGGTCTCCCATATTTTCTGTGCGCCTTCGTGTCCCTTTTCGAGCATCTCTTGAACGAAAAGTAGTTTTTCGGCATCCGTTACGTCGTGAGGTAAAGATATTCCAGCTTTTGGGGCAAGACGGAAAACACATTGTTGTGAGAAATAGGAAGCGCCACAACCTTTGTCACCAGACCATTCTTCGATCGGTGCGTTGGGGTTATAGTCAATTGGTGCAAACGCTAATTCATTTAACCATCCCATGATGTGCCCATCTGGGTTTATATAACCGGCTGCCTCACTAGAGCCCATAGCAATACCAAGAATAGCATTATCCCCGATCGACATAGCCCCGGCTAATGCGGTAACGTCTCCGTCATTAATCACCACCAGCGGCACCTGAAATTCTCGTTGGATCCTTAGGAAAAGGTTTTTAACCTGGTCGGATTTTTCCTTTGGAACGCTGCGAAATAGCGATGCAACCATCGGCCGGTTATTAATATAAATTCCGGCGGAGCTGCCGCCAATTGCATCCAGACGGGGCATTTTCGAGGCGGCGCTTTTGATGGCTGCCATGATCTCACGATAGTGGTATTCGGGGTCAGTCTGTTTGCCTGGTTCCCAAATAACTTCCTCGCTGTATACGACTTTTCCGTCAACGATAGCGCTGGCTTTGCGATCCGAGGCGCCTAGGTCAAAGCCTACTCGGCAACCCTGTAGATTTTGATCGATTAATTTTCCATTTTCACGAGCGGGTGGAACTTGATTGGCTTTGCAGATGATTACTTCGAAAGGTTTTTCATAGACCTGTTCACTCATGAAATGATAGTCGAAAGCCCTTCTCCCGCGGGGTGCATACATTTCTCTTATATACTCACCGATTAGTTTGCTTCCCCCAATATAAAGGCGAAATCCACCCCGCTGCCAGAGAAGAAATTTGACTATTCTTTCAATGATTGGATAATTCTTGCCAAAATCGGGGTGATCTTCTGGATAAATGAAAGTTTCAAATCTTGAAAAATCTCCATCATTTCGTTCTAATCCGAGAACTAGTGGAACTCCGAACGCTTGATTATGCTGATAGAATTCGCGGTTTGGGATACTGATTGGGCGAAAATCCTCATCTAAGGGGGGGATAACACTTGGGGGGGAATACGTTAAAGAATGTGGCATCTGGTTTTTCCTGAAGCAGTTATTTCAGAAATAAAAGGCGATAATCTCCAAGTAGCATATGAGCAGAAGCGCCTAAGGTAAACGCTTTGAAACCCAGTTTCCCGAATTCGAGCTTTGTATTGGAGGCGAGTAGCTCAAGCGCTGCTTGGGTCATCGTATTATGGATCATTTTCAGCCAGTTTTCTCCTAAGCAAGTGATATCGCCAGTGAGTACAATACTCTGGATATTAAGCACACTCACCAGGTTGGCAATCGAGAGCCCCAAATAATAGGCTGCATCAGAGATGACTTTCTCAGCGAGAGGATCGTTTTTTTGCCAGGCTGTTTTGAGTGATTCAATGGAGATACTCTCCGGATTTTTAGCCAATTCGGATTCTGGATATTCTGGCATAAGAGAAATTGCCCGCCGCACGATTGCCCGAGCGCTAGCGATGGTCTCTAAACAGCCGGCCTTCCCACACCGACAAAGCGAACCATGTTCTTGAACGACCACATGACCAATCTCGCCTGCTCCTCCGCCATCCCCTTGATATAAGCACCCATTGATTAATATGCCAGCCCCGATGCCATATTTGACATTAATCACTACTAAATTACTTTCGGAGGGATGTTTTGCACCGTAAACATATTCACCAATTGCAGCTGCTTGACTATCATTCAAAATGGAAATCGGAATGTGGTAGCGCATTTCGATCAACTCTGCTAATGGCAAATCTTGCCATTCGAGGTTGACGGCGTTGATGACAATTCCTTTTTTGGTATTAACCAAACCCGGAGTGGCGATGCCAATTCCAACAATTGGTTTCCAGTCCTTAGCAATAAGTAAATCCAATATAGAATAGACGGATTGGAGAGCTTGATCTCCGCTCTGGTTTTTAATGGGCATCTCAATTGTGTCTTTGATCTCGCCCCGTAAGTTAATGATCGAGCCAAAAAATTGATCTTCTCCCAGATATAAGCCAATTAGGTAGCGGGAATCAGCCACTAAACCAAGTAAGATCGGCGCCTTTCCTCCAATTGATTCCCCTGTGCCAATCTCTTTGACCAGCCCTTCTTCGATTAATTCGGCAACGATTTCGGAGACAGTGGCGCGGGTCAGCCCGGTGATGCGGGCAATCTCGGCGCGGCTGATAGGGTCACGCTCGAAGATGTTCTTCAACACGAGGTTGCGATTATGCTCTTTAGTTTGTTGGTGGGTGGCTTTTTTCATAACCGGATGAAATAAAAAAAGTGAAACTTTGTAAGTTTATTGTACTTACAAAGTTAAGTATATAGAAATAACCTCTAAAAGTCAAGATGTTTGACCGGTATTTCTTCTTGTCAAGTTGTTGCAAGCGGGTTAAACTACATAGGATGTCATTCCCTGCTCAATTCACCAAACGCAACTTTTCGGATGAGGATCATTATCGCCAGGTGTTATCAGCTGGCATTGGAGCGGTCAAGGCTGGCGATTTGGAACAAGCCCGCACGCTATTGCAGAAGGCAGCAGAGATCAAACCCACCGACCCCCAACCCTGGTTGTGGCTTTCTGCCACTACCGATAAGCCGGAAGAGCAACGCGATTATTTAGAATATGCGCTGGCTGCAGACCCGAATAATGGCGCGGCTCGCCGTGGCCTGGCAATTTTATCCGGAAAATTGGATACTTCCCGCTTGCTGGCAGAAGGGCAAGAGGTAGTGCCTCGCCAACCACAAGCGCCGCTTGAGGCAATGGCAGAGAAGGTTTTTCTCTGTGAGCAGTGCGGCGGGAGGCTAAGTCTGGATGTTGCTCGTCAAAGGCTGGTATGTGGATATTGCGGTCATGAACAAGCCATGTCTACAGTGTCAGTGGCAGATGAAGCAGAGCTGACGCTGGATTTTGTCTTACCCACCACACGGGGGCATGTATGGGCAGAAGCCCAACATCGGTTTTGCTGTAACCAGTGCGGCGCTATATCGGTTTTAGCGGTTATGGAGAGAGCGCTGGTTTGTCCGCATTGTGGCTCATCCCAGATGATCGAATCGGAAGAGACCGTAGAGATGTTATCTCCGAATGTCCTGCTGCCTCCGCGGCTGACGGTGCAGGAGGCTAGCCAGCAGGTTGGTGAGTGGCTGGGGCGGGGATTGTTTATTCCTGATGACTTGAAAAAAATGGCAAAACCTTCTGCCCTGCGTCCGGTTTATTATCCGTTTTGGACCTTCGACGGTATTTTGCAAATGAATTGGGTTTGCGAAGTAAATCGCAGCAATTCAGACACCCCTTATTGGGAAGTCGAAAGAGGGGTTGAGTTCGAAATCTTCGATGATGTTGTAGTGCCTGGCGTAAAAGCGCTGAATTGCGCCGAAATTTCGCAAACCCAGCCCTTTGACTTAAAAGCTGTGGTTGCCTATGACCCTGCTTATTTGGCGAATTGGAATGTATTGACTTATGACCATCCGCTGGCAGATGCTTCGCTGGATGCGCGCGAGATTGTTGTTAGGCGTCTTCGGCAAGCTCTCCCTTCCCGTGTACAGGTAGGAACAGAAAGGCGCAACCTGCAATCTGGAGAAACCAATTGGAGCGGATTGACCTATAAGCTGGTGCTCTTGCCTTTCTATGTGGGGAGTTACCACTATCGCGGGAAAAATTATCAACTGTATGTAAATGCTCATAATGGAAAAGTGGGTGGGGTAAAACCGGTTGACACCTTGAAACGAGCTGCCTTTTGGTTGCTGGTTGGTTTGAGCGTGGTTGTCTTGATAGTTGCCATATTTGCCTTGGGGCTAAGTTTTGGCTGGTTTCGCTTTTGAGGATATTTTGGGTTAGAATCTGAGTTCTACTGTATTCTTGCATCGGTCGAAGCCGGGTACTCACCGTCTTCTACGATCGCATGGGAATTAATAAGCTAAAGATCTATTTTTGTGGAGAGATGAGCCTTCAATTACTATGAGCGAAGCGATCAATTTTCAAACGATCATCATGAAATTACAGGATTTTTGGGCTGAGAAAGGGTGCCTTATTTGGCAGCCTTACTACACTCAAGTTGGGGCAGGCACGATGAATCCAGCCACTGCACTGCGCGTTCTAGGACCAGAACCATGGAATGTGGCGTATGTGGAGCCTTCCATTCGCCCAGACGATGGGCGTTATGGCGAGAACCCAAATCGGATGCAAATGCATTATCAGTTTCAAGTCATCCTCAAACCAGATCCGGGTAACCCCCAAGAGATCTATTTACAGTCTCTCGAAGCGTTGGGAATTGATACCCGCCGCCATGATATCCGTTTTGTGGAAGATGATTGGGAATCACCGGCATTAGGAGCCTGGGGATTAGGATGGGAGGTATGGCTAGATGGACAAGAAATCACCCAGTTCACTTATTTTCAACAAGCGGGGGGGCAAGTTCTCGATCCGGTTTCTGTAGAAATTACCTATGGTTTAGAACGGATTGCGATTGCCCTGCAGCGGGTGAGCAGTTTTCGTGAAATCCGTTGGAATCACATCTACACTGATGGGGATGTAAACTTACAAGCCGAGCAGGAACACAGCAAGTATTATTTTGAGATCGCCGATGTGGCTAGCTTGCGCCAAATGTATGATCTGTTCGAGGCGGAAGCGAATATTTGCCTGGAGCAAGGATTGGTTCTCCCCGCCCATGATTATGTGCTGAAATGCTCGCATACTTTTAATGTTTTGGATACTCGCGGAGCAATAGGGGTAACCGAAAGACAGGCATTTTTCGGGCGCATGCGCGATTTGAGTCGGCGGGTGGCACACGCTTATGTCGAACAACGCCAGCGGCTTGGTTTTCCATGGCTCGGGCGTCCTGGTCTAGTGGCTGCCCATTCTGATAAGGCAGTCAAGGAAGAAAAACCAGCTTCTGAAGTGTTGCCAGGAAACTCGGCGCCGTTCTTGTTGGAGATTGGCACAGAGGAAATCCCAGTTGCCGATCTAGATGCAGCGCTGGAACAATTGCGGACACACACACCCGAATGGTTAAATCAATTAAGATTATCCTATGGAACGGTTCATATCTGGGGAACGCCGCGCCGCCTGGTGGTCTATGTGGAAAATGTCGCTCCTTTTCAAGCGGATAGCGAAATCGTTGTAAAAGGTCCGCCGGCAGCCAAGGCTTTTCTAGCGGATGGGAGCCCAACGCCGGCCGCACAAGGTTTTGCTCGCAGCAAAGGTTTGACAGTAAACGATTTGCAAATTCGGAACCTGGATGGTGGGGATTATGTCAGCGTTGTGATTAAGGAAAAGGGGAAATCGGCAGCCCAAGTATTAGCAACTTCCTTGCCAGGTTTTATTGCATCATTACACTTTGATAAATCCATGCGCTGGAACGCCAGCAATGTAGCCTTTTCGCGCCCAATTCGTTGGCTGTTAGCGCTTTATGGAAATCAGCATTTATCCTTCCAATATGCGGATATTCCTTCTGGTTCGGTAACGCGGGGGTTACGTTTCTTGTTGCCGCAAGAATATCGGGTCGGTTCTGTTGAGGATTTTTTTAATTTCCTTGCTCAACAAGGAATCATCTTAGATCCTCAGGAACGCAAACGGGCTATCTGGGATCAAGTTATTCAGCAAGCAGAAAAAGTAAACGGAGAAGTGCTCGAAGATGGTGCACTATTAGCCGAGGTAACAAATTTAGTTGAAGCGCCAACTGCTTTACTGGGCAGTTTTGACGCAATTTATTTGGATTTGCCCCCTGAAGTATTGATTTCGGTGATGAAGAAACACCAGCGCTATTTCCCGGTCTATCAGCAAGGGCGCCTGCAACCCTACTTCATCACCATTGCCAACAAACCATCCCTTCAGGAAGTCAGTTGGGAAGGGCTGGAAACGATTGTGGATGGAAACGAACATGTCATCCGAGCTCGTTTTGCGGATGCAGCCTATTTTGTGCATGAAGATATTAAACAACCATTAGAAAGTTACCTTCCAAAATTGAGCACGTTAACCTTTCAGCAAAAGTTAGGGTCAATGCTGGATAAAACCCATCGGTTAGAAAAATTGATCTTTGCGGTTGCGAAGTGGTGTCGGTTAGATGAGAAGGAACGCAATGCAGCAGAGCGGGCAGCTCACTTATGTAAGGCAGATCTAGCAACCAAAATGGTCGTCGAGATGACTTCCTTACAAGGAATCATGGGGAAGTATTATGCTTTATCTAGTGGAGAAGAGCCTTCCGTAGCGGAAGCAATTATGGAACATTACCTACCCCGCTTCGCCGGAGATCTCAGCCCGAAGACCCTTCCCGGTTTGGCTGTAGGGATTGCTGACCGATTAGATACCTTAATTGGGTTGTTCGCAGCTGGCCTGGCGCCAAGCGGAAATAAAGACCCTTTCGCCCAACGACGGGCTGGACTCGGGTTAGTTCAAAATCTAGTGAATTGGAATCTAGATTTTAACCTTCGGGAGGCGTTGCAAGAAACTGCTCAATTCTTGCCTATTCCAGCCACCGATGACCATCTGCGTGCCTGCCGCGATTTTATCGTTGAGCGGTTGCGAAATTGGCTGCAGGAGAAAGGTTATCCTTATGATGTGGTGGATGCAGTGCTGGCTGAACAAGGTGATAACCCCGCTGCTGCTGCACAAGCAGTTAGCCAATTAACCGAATGGGTTAATCGTTCAGATTGGCATGAAATCCTTCCCGCTTACGCTCGCTGTGTGCGCATAACCCGAGATATAGCAGAAAGATATCCGATTCAGCCAGCATTGTTCACGTTACCGGCTGAAAAAGCTCTTTATGAAGCTGTTTGCCAGGCAGAAAAGCAATCCCGACAAACCGGTTCTGTGGATGATTTCCTCAACGCTTTCTTGCCTATGATCCCTTCCATTAATCGCTTTTTTGAAGAGGTGTTAGTGATGACAGAAGATGCGCAACAGCGCCAAAACCGTTTGGGGCTATTGCAAAGCATTCGTGCCTTGGCGAACGGTGTGGCAGATCTGTCGCGATTAGAAGGATTCTAGGTATAATAGAGTTGGCTGCACTGCGTCATAACCGCGTCAGGGGTAAATGAAAGTTCTGTGTTGATATGCAAGTTGTAAAGCAACGCCAACGAATATTGGATTATTTTGGTTTGAAGAAAAACATCGTGGCGCTACTAGTAATGGTGATACTGGTAGGGCTGGGGGAAAAGATGGCAGAGCGATTTCTGCCACTTTACCTGGTGGCTTTGGGCGGGGGCGCGTTCTCGGTTGGCTTGCTGAACGGCTTGGATAATCTCCTCAGTGCACTGTACTCTTTTCCTGGCGGGTATGCCAGCGATAAATTGGGATACAAGCATGCCTTATTGCTGTTCAATTTAATTGCAATGGTGGGTTATGTTGTGGTGATTGCCATCCCCAACTGGCACGCCGTCATCTTAGGTGCAATCCTGTTCGTATCGTGGACGGCTATCTCATTGCCAGCTACGATGGATATGGTGGCAACTGTTATGCCTAAAAACAAGCGAACAATGGGCGTATCACTGCACTCCCTTGTTCGGCGTATTCCGATGGCGTTAGGGCCAGTGATTGGCGGCGCACTGATTGGGGCGTTCGGGGAAACACAAGGGGTGCGTCTTGCCTTCATCGTCGCCTTTGTTTTGGCTGGCGTGGCGCTGATACTCCAGCAGGTCATGATTCCCGATGAAAAACGGACTCCGGTCAGGGAAGGATCATCAATGGCGTATGGCTTGACCTTGCTCAATACGCCCTTGCAAAACTTGCTGGTATCAGATATTTTGGTGCGTTTTTGCGAGCAAATCCCCTATGCTTTTGTCGTTATCTGGTGCGTCAGTATCAACAAGATTACGCCGTTACAATTTGGCTTGTTGACGACAATAGAAATGACAACGGCAATGCTGGTGTATATTCCCGTGGCTTATCTAGCAGATAAGAATACCAAGAAACCATTTGTGGTGACAACATTTGTCTTTTTCACCATGTTTCCGCTCGTTCTCATTGTTGCGCGATCATTCTGGGTAATGGTTATTGCTTTCGTTATTCGTGGTTTGAAGGAATTTGGCGAACCTACACGAAAAGCGTTGATCATGGATTTAGCCCCTGATGGTAGAAAAGCGGCGACATTTGGGTTGTACTACCTTATCCGAGATATTATCGTATCTATCGCCGCTTTTGGCGGAGCGCTGCTCTGGGACGCTTCGACGGCAAAATATATCGTGGATACGCTTGGGATAGGACGGGCGCTCTTACCTTTTTTCAACGCGATTGCATCCCCCACAACTAATTTCCTTGTCGCTTTCGGCTTTGGATTAGGGGGGACGCTTTATTTTGCCTTGTTCGGTCAGGATTTAGGCCCTGCCGCAAACCCTATCGCATAAACGCAAGCAGCAAAGGAGTGAATGACTATGAAATGGGTAACTCGTTCACATGTCCATGTAGACCGCGTTGCTTGTCCGTGGCTTATCAGCCGTTTCATTGACTCAGATGCGGAATTTATTTTCGTGCCAAAGAGTCAGGTGGAGGAGGTGGTAAAAGAAATGGGAGCTATTCCCTACGATGTTCCAAACGTGGAACTTGGGCATCGGGATGGGAAATGCTCTTTCGAGTCCATCATCGAAAAGTATGGATTAACGGACCCCGCATTGCTTCGGCTGGCAAAAATCGTACATGCGGCGGACATTGAAACTGATCTTCGCGCCGACGAGATAGCCCCTGGTCTAGAAGCTGTTGCAGTAGGATACAGTCTGCGCTTTCCAGATGATACAGAGAATCTGAGCCGACAGTTTGATGTGTACGACGCGCTCTTCGCTTGGTGTCGGTTGCAAGTGGCAAAACAGGGGTAAACCTAGAGTGCGCCAAAAACCTGGTTACAGCCGAGGTTGCCCGGCTATGCTCGGCGAGCGGATGAACACGGCCGAAATATTGGTTAGCGTTTTTGGGGATCATTTGACAGTCATAAGCTCACCCAAACCTGATAGCCCTGGGATGAAGGAGTCGGTGGAGTGTCCTCGATAGACGAAGTTAAAGCCCGCATTGATATTGTAGATTTAATCTCAGAGACGGTGCAATTACGCCGCAGCGGGAAGAACTACATTGGTTTCTGCCCATTTCATAGTAATACCCGTACTCCCTCTTTTGTGGTATTTCCCGAAACGGGCACTTGGCGGTGTTTCGGTCAGTGTAATGAAGGTGGGGATATCTTCAATTTCGTCATGAAAAAAGAAGGTGTAGATTTCAGCCAAGCATTGAATATTTTAGCCGAAAAAGCAGGTGTGCAGCTTAAACCCCCCACTCCCCAAGAGCTCGAGCAAAAAGAGGAAAACGAAACACTTCGTTCATTACTTGAAGATGCGGTTACTTTTTATCGTCATCAATTGTTCAATACCCCCTTTGGGAAAGAAGCCCTGAATTATATTCACCAACGCGGCATAAACAATGAAACCATTGAGGCATTTGGGTTGGGATATGCACCCAAAAGCTGGGATGCTTTATGGAATCATTTTAAAGCCAAACAGATCAGTGATGAATTATTAATCACGGTCGGATTGATCATGGAGGGAGAGGGAGGGCGGCTTCGCGATCGGTTTCATCACCGCTTGATGATCCCAATCCGGGATGAGCAAGGGCGCCTGGCCGGTTTTGGAGCGCGCATTCTCGATCCCAAAGATGTTCCTAAATTTCTCAATTCGCCCCAAACGGTATTGTTTGACAAAGGCAAACTCCTCTACGGATTAGATCGAGCCCGGCGCTCTATTCGTTCTGTAGATCAGGCTGTTATCGTGGAAGGATATCTCGATGTCATCGTTTTACATCAAGCGGGTTTCACCAATGTCGTCTCACCGATGGGTACTGCATTAACT
This sequence comes from Anaerolinea sp., assembly GCA_020722415.1. Lineage (GTDB taxonomy): Bacteria > Chloroflexota > Anaerolineae > Anaerolineales > UBA4823 > UBA4823. The sequence goes on along the minus strand of DYKV01000011.1, from coordinate 20,916 downwards.
GAGCAACAGCTATATCTCCTCAAGCGTTTCACCAAACGTTTGGTGTTAGCCCTCGATCCAGATTCTGCCGGCGCGCAGGCAACATTGCGCGGCTTGGAGCTAGCCCGTCAAGCGATGGATCACACCAATGAGGTCGTCTTTGACGCGCATGGTTTATTGCGGCTAGAGGGGCGTTTACAAGCCGATATCCGGGTCGCAAGATTACCGGAGGGAATGGATCCAGATGAAATTGTCCTTCGCAATGCACAAGAATGGCAGCGATTAATTCAATCTGCCCAACCGATTGTGATGCATGTGATGGAAACATTAACCGCAAATCGAGATCTCGCTAATCCAAAAGCGAAAGATGAGATTGCGCGGCAGGTTCTCCCCCTAATTCGGGAAGTTCCTAATCCATTAGAGCGAGATGATTATATCCAACGTTTGGCGCGTTTACTAAAGGTAGATGAGCGTACTTTGTTAGCCAGCCTGAACGCTCTGCGGGTGAAAACAAGCCGGCGATCGCCTCACGCCAGTGAAACCAAGCAGACTCCCGAAATACCTAAAGTCAGTGTTTATAAAGGGACCAGCCCTCTGGAACAATATATTTTGAGTGTCTTGCTTCATGATCCGCATTTGCTGTATTTGATCGATCGACATCTATTGGAAAACCAGCTAACCCGCTTATCCCCCCATGATTTTCACTCCGCAGAGTATCAGACGATCTTCCACCTTATCCAAAAATCTATTGATCAGGATATGGAGCACCCGCTCCATTATGTCATGGAAAACCTTTCTTTAGAGATGATAGAAGCTGCCGATGAATTGTTAGAAAAAACCCCAAAAATTGAATCGAACCAACAAAAACTATTAGAGGATGTTTTGCGGGCTATTGTGCAGCTGCGCCAACAGGTCCTCATCCAAACGATTGAATATCAACGCTTTCAAATGGTTGACCAGCAAAGTCAATCAAGCGAACAAGTATCCCAATATCAGAAAGTTATGGTACAACTAACTCAGGAACTATTAAAATTAAATCTAGCCGTAAAAAAATATACCAGCCATTAACCGTAACGCGGCATTCATGCCGCAACCAAACGGCGACATCAATGTCTACAACATTTGCGCGTTCGATGCAAATGCTGCACGGTAATACTATATATTCTTGAAGGCATATTCTAAATAAAGGTAAAAAGGTCCGTCCTATGCCAACCAAAGAACGCCACCAAAAAGACTTGAAACTGATTGACAATGTTGCGGAAGAAGGGGATGTCGGAAATACCATTTTCCCCGCTAAAATTGATGATGTCCTGTTGGATTTGGAACCGGCTGCGGTAGAAGAACCGGACCAAGAGATCCTCGAACTAGAAGAGGAAGACTTGGAAAAAATTACCGCTGAGGAACCCCTCGATTTATTGCAAGATCTAGAATTAATCAAGGAGTTAGGCGAAGATCCGATTCGACTGTATTTGAAAGAAATTGGCGGAATTGAACTTTTAGATGTTGATCATGAATTTTGGCTTGCCACCCGATTGGATGTCCTCCGCCACGTCAATCTGCTTATAAGCGATGGAAAACGGGGCGAGAAGAAGAGCTCTCAAGAATTTTATCTGACTTTATTTGAAGAGTTGCGCACCTCTTGGAGGCGGGTCAAAGAAGATACCCATCGGCTTGGCTATGAGCGTCCTGAATTGACTAACATATTAGTTGAAGCCCGCGCCCTACGGCAGAGTTGGAACATCACGACTCCTTCTTATGTGCGCGGATATTTGGATAATGGACGCTGGGGAGTGGATAAACGCTGGGATGTGGTGGCGCGCAATCTCTTTGCGGTTTATGTGTATTTTTACATATTCCCTACACCGGCAGTGGCTAACCTGAGCGACTACATTGCGCGCAAGCAGGAAATTCCCACCCTGGCGCGCTTGAAAAAATCTATTCCCAGCGAGGAGGTTTTTATTCAAGAACTGGATGAGATCCGTCAGGCTGCTGCGGATGCACACCACGAGTTGGTGCGGGCTAACTTGCGCTTGGTGGTTAGTGTGGCGAAACGCTATATTGGGCGGGGAAGCGCATTGCTTGATTTGATTCAAGAAGGCAATATTGGGCTTCTGCGCGCAGTTTCCAAGTTTGACCCAGCCCGTGGGTACAAATTTAGCACTTATGCCACCTGGTGGATTCGGCAATCAATCAGTCGCTCGATTGCCGATCAAGCGCGCACCATTCGTATCCCCGTGCACATCTTTGAATCAATTAATCGGTTATTGCGTATTCAGCGTAAGCTTTTACAAAGTTTAGGCAGAGAACCCAGTTCTGAGGAGATGGCACTAGAAGCTGGTTTTTTAGATACAAAAGACGAGCACATTATTCGCCGTGCATTGGCTGAGGGAACTATAATTCCGGCTGATGTCCAGCGCCGCTGGGAGAGAGCTGCCGCCAAGGTGGATCACATCCTGCGCGCAGCCGAGGAACCGATGTCTTTAGAAAGCCCAGTGGGCAGTGAAGAGAACAGTCAATTAGGAGATTTTATCGAAGATCAAGACGCTATGGAACCAATGGATGCTGCTGCCCGTGAAATGTTGCGGGAATCGGTCAAGAATGCACTTGCCGTGTTATCTGATCGAGAACGGCAGGTATTGGAAATGCGTTTTGGATTAATGGACGGTCGTGACCATACCTTGGAAGAAGTTGGCCAGTACTTCAATGTAACCCGTGAACGCATCCGCCAGATAGAGTCAAAGGCGTTGAGAAAACTCCGTCATCCCACCCGCAGCCGCCAACTGCGTGATTATCTAGCTTAAAATATTGAAATAATTATTTGTGAAATTTGACACCAAACAAAAATCGTGTTACACTTACCAAACTAGTCAACAATTTACATTCAAAGCCGAAGGAATAACGTTGATGAGTGAATACCTCCCCATTGTTGTTTTGTTGATACTCTCCGCTTTCGTTGCCGGCGCAGCTATAGCATTAGGCCATTTATTTGGTCCCCACCATCCCACAGAAAGAAAATCATTACCATACGAATCAGGTATGACCCCATTTGGGCCAGGAGCTCGCCGGATGCCGGTGCGTTTTTATTTAATTGCGGTTTTGTTTATCCTCTTTGATATCGAGACGGTCTTTTTCCTGCCGTGGGCGGTTGTTTTCCGAAAACTGGGGTTATTCGGTCTGATCGAAATGTTGATCTTTGTAATGGTTTTAGTGGTAGGCTTTCTTTATGCCTGGGAGAAAGGAGCGCTAGAATGGGAATAGAAGAAAAATTGGGGGATATGGGGATATTAACTGTTAAACTAGAAGAGGCTATGAACTGGGCTCGCACGCGAGCTATGTGGCCTTTATTGTTTGGTTTAGCATGTTGTGCCATCGAGATGATGTCGGCTCAGGCGTCTAATTATGATCTCAGCCGCTTTGGGATGGAATTAAACCGCGCCAGCCCGCGTCAATCGGATCTGATGATTGTGGCAGGAAGGGTGAGCCGCAAGATGGCGCCGGTTGTCCGCCGTTTATATGACCAAATGCCAGATCCCAAATGGGTGATCTCGATGGGTGATTGTGCTTCATGTGGGGGAGTGTTTAATAATTATGCAATTGTACCCGGGGTGGACGAAGTAATTCCGGTGGATGTATACGTTGCCGGCTGCCCACCTCGCCCAGAAGGTTTGATTCATGCAATCGTGACTCTGCACGAAAAAGTTCGCCATGAAAAAATTCGTGATTGGGCTTAATCTTCTAACGGATGGTTATCGATGAGTGAGCTTTTAGATCAAGCAATCAAAACAATACAATCTCGCTTTCAAGCGGAAGTCAGCACATTCCGTGATGAGATAACCCTCTGGGTAACTGCACAACAAATTGTGGACGCATGCCGCACTTTGCGGGATGAGTTTGAATTTGACATGCTAGAAGATGAAACAGCGGTGGATTACTGGCCAGAGGAGTCACCGCGTTTTCATGTGGTGTATCAGTTATATTCCTACCCCCGGAATGAACGAATATCTCTGCGGGTTCCACTGGATGGAAATTCCCCTTCAATTCCCTCGATAGTTCCGATCTTTCCAAATGCCAACTGGCACGAGAGAGAAATTTGGGATTTATTTGGTATCCGCTTTGAAAACCATCCCGATTTACGGCGAATTCTGATGCCCCACGACTGGGAAGGGCACCCCCTCCGTAAAGATTACCCGCTTGGTTACGAAGAAGTGATGTTCACGTTTAACTTTGATGAAATTGATCAAAGGAAACCTTATGCAAAGCGATATCCTGAGCGGCAGGATAAAGCTCCATAAAAAGTAAACGGAATTTAATTTTTTTGCACAATTTTCAGCAAGACTCGGTATAGTCTGATCGAGTGCGCGAAATAAGATAGGTAAAGAAAATGACCGAAATGTACGAACACATAGATGAGAGCACCCTTGATGGAATGCGGACGCTTGTAACGGAAGAGGCTGTTGAGGGTAAAACAGTTCTCTTGAACATGGGACCTCAGCATCCATCAACCCATGGTGTGTTGCGTTTACTGCTCGAGCTAGATGGAGAGTATGTGGTTAACTGTGTCCCGGACATTGGATTTCTCCATACCGGGGTGGAAAAAAACATGGAAGCCAAAACTTACACTAAAGCTGAGGTGATGACTGATCGTCTGGATTATCTCAATACGGTAGGGAATAACCTAGCTTATTGTTTGGCGGTGGAAAAGTTGGTTGATCTGGATGTGCCACCCCGAGCTCAAGCGATTCGAGTCATCTTGACGGAGTTGCAACGGATAGCCTCCCATCTAGTCTGGCTGGGAACCCATGCCCTCGACCTAGCAGCGATGTCTGTCTTTCTCTATTGCTTCCGTGAACGGGAAATGATCCTTGATATCCTCGAAATGTGCGGCGGACAACGGATGATGACCACTTACTTTCGCCCTGGTGGACTTTGGCGGGACGTGCCGGTGGAATTCGAGGGTGCGGTGCGCAATTTCATCAAGATTTTCCCAGCCAGAATTCAAGAATACGAAGATCTACTCACCAATAACCCGCTTTTTGTCGAGCGGACAAAACATATTGGGGTGTTGAAACCAGAAGATGCCATTCGCTGGGGGGTGACCGGACCACCGTTACGCGCCTCTGGGGTCAAGCATGACCTGCGGAAAGTGCGCCCTTATTCTGGTTATGAACAATATGATTTTGATATTCCCACCCAAAGCGATGGGGATACTTATGCTCGTTATTTAGTACGCATAGAAGAAATGCGCCAATCTTTACGAATTATCGAACAAGCGCTCAACAAACTACCATACGGTCCGGTGCGCAGCAACAATCGCAAATATGTCCCCCCACCCCGTTCGGAGATCGGCACCAGTATGGAGGCTTTAATCCATCATTTCAAACTGTGGACGGAGGGATTCCCAGCGCCGAAGGGTTCGGTTTACGTGGCGGTAGAATCGCCGCGCGGAGAATTGGGGGTTTATTTAGAGGGTGATGGAGGTCCAAAACCGTACCGGGTTCATTGGCGAACACCCTCGTTCGTAAACCTACAAGTGTTACCCTTGCTGGCGAAGGGTCATCTCGTTGCCGATTTAGTGGCATTGATTGGCACCGTTGATATTGTTTTGGGAGATGTGGACCGGTGAATACTTTGTTAGAGAAATATACCGATGAGGTGCAAACGATTTTAGCAAAATATCCTCCTGATCAGAAGCGTTCTGCGCTAATGCCCTTGTTGTATCTTGCTCAACGTGAATATGGTTATATTTCCAAGCAGGCAATGAATGAGATCGGTGAAATCCTCGATATCACCGCTACTGAAGTGGCTTCCGTTGTCGGATTTTATACGCTCTACCATGACCAACCGGCCGGGAAGTATCGCATTCAAGTATGCACCGACCTGCCTTGCGCCTTGCGCGGATCAGAAGAATTTCTCAAACAACTGTGTGAGAATTTGGGCATTCAACCAGGTGAGACAACTGCAGATGGCTTAGTTACCGTTGAGGAAGTAACCTGTTTAGCAGCTTGTGATCGATCACCAGTCTTTCAGGTACAAACCCCCGATGGGCTAGTTTATCATGAAAATCAATCTGTTGAAAATGCGATGAAATTAATCCGAACCTGGCAAAGCAAACCATGAAGACTGAACACGTATTACTTCGTCATCGGGATCACCCCGAAATAAATGAATTGGAAAACTACCGCAAGATCGGCGGTTTTGAAGTTTTTCGTAAAGTGGTCACCACCATGCAGCCCAATGAGGTGATTGAAGTAGTCAAGTCATCTGGTTTGCGCGGGCGTGGCGGAGCCGGTTTTCCAACGGGTTTGAAATGGGCTTTTGTGGATCAAAAGAATTGGCCGCATTATGTGGTAGCGAACGCCGATGAGTCTGAACCGGGGACATTCAAAGATAGGGAGATTTTGGAGGGTAATCCATTCCAATTTTTGGAAGGGGTGGCTATAGCTTCCTATGCGGTCGGTGCCCGTGCTGCCTATGTCTATTTGCGAGGAGAATTCTGGCAGATTGCCCATCAGTTGGATCGGCGCATCCAACAGCTTTATCATGCGGGATTGTTAGGGGAGCGCCTTTTTGGCACGGATTATTCTCTGCATATTTTCACTCATTTAGGGGCGGGGGCTTACATCTGTGGTGAAGAAACCGCCATGCTCGAATCGATTGAAGGGAAATTGGGTCAACCACGCTTGCGGCCACCATTTCCACCCTCGTTTGGTTTGTTTGGTAAACCAACCGTGGTCAATAACGTAGAGACATTAACCAATGTTCCCTTAATCATTGAACGCGGAGCAGAATGGTACCGTTCTTTTGGAACAGAAAAGAGTCCTGGGGTTAAAATATTTTGCCTTTCGGGAAGGGTGAAACGACCAGGAAACTACGAGCTACCGCTCGGAACGCCGTTTCGTAAACTTATCTATGAATATGGTGGTGGTATTCTGGAGGATCACCCAATTAAGGCGATTATGGCTGCTGGTGCGTCGTCTTCTTTGATCGTCGCCAATGATCCTGCATTGGACACCCCCATGGATTATGAAAGCGTGCCAAGTTTGGGAGCACAACTTGGTTCTGCGTCGGTAATTGTGGTTGATGACACAGTGAGTATAGATTGGTTGATCAATAAAACGGTGCATTTTTTCCGGCATGAATCATGTGGCAAATGTACACCTTGCCGTGAAGGGACATTTTGGATGATGCATCTTACCGATCGGATTACCGCTGGAAAAGCCAGCTGGCAGGATGTGGAATTATTGAAAGATGTCGCTAGTCAAATGCGCGGCAAGTGTTTTTGCGCATTGGGCGAATTTTCTATTGAAGCTGTTCTTTCAGGTATAGAACGTTTTCGCGGCGATTTTGAAGCGCGGGTAAAGGGCTAACATTATTTGGAGTAATGGTATGGCGAAGCTGGTCACATTAACGATTGACGGAATTACAGTACAGGTGCCACCAGGTACCAATGTTGTAGATGCAGCCAAGAAGGCCGGCATTGATATTCCTGTATTTTGCTATCATCCTAAGATGGAGCCGGTTGGGATGTGCCGCATGTGCCTGGTAGAAATTGGGCGTCCGGTGGTGGATCGGGCAACTGGTGAATTGGTGCGCGCAGATGATGGCTCAGTTAAAATCCAATTTAGCCCCAAACTCGAAACGGCTTGTACCACCCCTGTCTCCGAGGGAATGGTGGTCATCAACACTTCTCAAAAAGTGAAGGATGGACGGGAAGATATTTTAGAATTTTTACTCACTTCCCATCCTTTAGATTGCCCGGTCTGTGATAAAGGGGGAGAGTGCCCATTACAGAATCTGACAATGGAGTTTGGATCAGGCCAATCTCGCTATATCTATGACGAAAAAATGCATTCGGCTAAGCATGTTCCGCTTGGCGACCTGATCTACCTCGATCGTGAGCGATGCATTCAATGTGCCCGTTGTGTTCGATTTCAAGATCAGATCGTGGATGACCCGGTTATCGGGTTTTATAATCGAGGCAGGGCATTGGAAATCGTTACTTATTCTGAGCCCGGTTTTGATTCGATATTCTCTGGCAATACTACGGATATTTGCCCAGTGGGTGCTTTAACCACTGCGGATTTTCGTTTTGGGGCGCGCCCGTGGGAGCTCAATGCCGCTGCCAGTATATGTACCCAATGCCCGGTAGGATGTAACCTTACCATAAATGTCCGCCGAGAAGCCATTTCACAAGGGCGTATGGCGATCAAACGGATTATGCCGCGTCAGAATGAATGGGTCAATGAAATCTGGATATGCGATAAAGGACGCTTTGGCTATCATTACGTCGAATCAGAAGAGAGACTGGACCAACCCTTAGTGCGCAAAGACGGTAAGCTTACCCCGGTAAGCTGGGATGAGGCGATTAACTTGGTCTCTATGCGGTTTAAGCAAGCTGGGTCAAATCTACTCACTTTAGTAAGTGGGCGACTCTCGAATGAAGATCTATATAATATTCGGAAATTAACCGATTCTTTGAATGGAAAATCTGCTCTATATACCCAGATGGGGGGTGGGGATGTGGTTGCACAAGTGGGGATGAGCACGGGGAGTAATCTGGCTAATTTGGGCAAGGGGGATGTAATCCTGGTTATTGCCACTGATTTACACCAGGAGGCTCCGATCTGGTGGCTGCGGGTGAAACAAGCCACAGAAAGAGGAGCGCAGCTTATTGTTGCTAACGCCCGTTCAACCCGATTGGATCGGTATGCGAAATATCCCATTCGTTATGCGTATGGTGAGCAAAACAATTTGATAGCTGCACTGGTGCAGCTGATTGACCCGCAAAAATTTGTTGACGCAAAAGCCATAAAGCATTTATCGGAACAATCAATAATTAAGGATACGGCGGAAGCGTTAAAAGCAGCCCAAAATTTGGTTATCTTTTTTGGTAACGAAGGATCTGGTGTGGCTGATTCTCAGGTTCTGGCTCAGACTTGTGCTATCCTTCTAGCCACTACAAACCATGCTGGAAAACCAAACAACGGGTTGATCCCAGTTTGGCAACGCGCTAATGATCAAGGGGCATGGGACATGGGTTGGCGACCACCGACGGATTTGAGCACGAGCATAAAAGAGGCAAATGCGTTATACATTGTTGCCTGTGACCCTGCCGGCGATGACCCTCGTCTCTCTCTCACACCGGATTTTCTCGTGGTTCAGGATTTATACCTTACTCCGACAGCTAAATTAGCCGATGTCGTCCTGCCGGCTTTACCGTTTACAGAGCGGGAAGGTAGTCTTACCTCAGGGGAGCGGCGGGTACAGCGATATTACCCTGCCATTCCAGGGCGAACTGGTGCTTTAGCTGATTTCGCGATTGCTGCTCAGATCGCTAAGGCATGCGGTATAACTCTTGAAGAAAGAAGCGCAGCGAAAGTGATGGACGCAATTGCTCGAGAAAATGCAGATTATGCTGCTATCTCATATACTGAATTGGCAAATGTAGAAGAACAATGGCCTATCATCGGACGGGCAGATTTATATTATGGGGGAACTTCTTATGAGAACAAGCAGGGATTGGGCATGCAGCTTCAAAATGCGGTTCAAAAAGGGGAGCCTTTCCAGATCTCACTCCCAGAACTGGTGGAACAATCGGGAGAAGGACTATTGGCGGTGCCGATCACTCGGTTGTATGACCGGGGAAATACACTCATCCCTTCACAACTGCTCCGCACCCACCTAGTTAGCACCGTGATGTGGATCAACGCTAAAGAAGCAAAGCAGCAAGGGGTAGAGGAACATGATGTCGTTCAAATCGAATGTGGCGAAACCTCGGCGTTGGTCACAGTTGAATTAGAGGATGCAGTTCCGGATGGGGTTGTTTTGGTGCCCCGAAGTGTTGGGATACCGATTAGTGAACCATGTCGGGTACGTTTGCATATTACTGAGCGAGTGTAACCAGGAGAAAAATAAGATGATTATGGATTGGGCTTTACTGACAGAGTGGACAATAAAATCCCTGGTTTTAATTTTTGGTTTGATTGGGGGGTTTGCCTATTTGACTCTATTTGAGCGCAAAGTGCTCGCCCGTTTTCAGGTTCGGATTGGCCCAAACAGAGCTGGTCCGCATGGTATTTTGCAGCCAATAGCGGATGCCATCAAACTGATTTTCAAAGAAGAACTGATCCCCGCCAAGGCTGATAAAATAATTTTCATAGTTGCTCCGATCATTACCGTTATTCCGGCTTTGATTATCTTAGCAGTTGTTCCGTTTGGTCCCGATATTCGTTTGTTTGGTCGAACCATCACCTTGTATATCTCTGATCTTAATGTTGCAGTATTGTATATTATGTCGGTGACTTCAATCTCGGTGTACGGAATTGTGCTGGCTGGTTGGTCTTCGAATAATAAATATGCCACACTGGGTGGCATTCGTTCCACAGCCCAAATGATCAGTTACGAGTTGGCACTGGGTTTGGGATTTGTCGGTCCTATTTTACTGAGTGGATCATTAAGTTTGGTGGGTATTGTAGATGCCCAAAAAAATGTCTGGTTTTTCTTGTACCAGCCGGTTGGAGCATTTATCTTTTGGGTTGCTAATCTAGCTGAAGTAAACCGAGCGCCTTTTGATATGCCTGAAGCAGAGCAAGAACTCACTGCGGGTTATCACACCGAATATTCGGGTATGAAATTCGCCTTGTTCTTTATGGCTGAATATATCAAAATGATCGCAGTTTCTGCAATAGCGGTGACCCTTTTCTTTGGGGGGTATCGTGGTCCATTGGTTGACCAATTTCCTGTTTTGGGACCGCTTTATTTCTTGATCAAGGTAGTAGCTTTCTTGTATCTAATGGTATGGGTGCGCGCCACACTACCGCGTATCCGTTATGACCGTTTGATGGCATTTGGTTGGAAATTGCTTTTCCCAATTTCTTTGGGCAATGTTTTACTTACCGCAGTTGGCATAGGATTGGTTGGGATAACGGGGAATAATTTATGGTTGTGGTTTATCCCAGTCTCAACCATTTTGTTTTTCTTATTGGTGTCGCACTTTGCCCAAGGTGCGGTTGCAGGAGGTAACAAATGATGCTCGATGATTTAGCGCGTGGCTTAGCCACGACTTTAAAGATGATGTTTGAAAAACCGGTTACGATTCAGTATCCGGAGGAGAAGCGCCGCGTCCGAACTCGTTTCAAAGGGCGCCATCATTTACAACGTTATGAAAATGGCCTAGAAAAGTGCATTGGATGTTCTTTATGTGCGGCAGCTTGCCCGGCTGATGCAATCTTTGTCGAGGCAGCCGAAAACACAGACGAAGAAAGATATTCACCAGGGGAACGCTATGCTCGGGTATATGAAATCAATATGTTGCGCTGTATCTTTTGTGGATATTGTCAAGACGCTTGTCCTACAGAGGCGATTGTTCTCGGTGATAATTATGAGCTTTCTTTTACCGACCGCCGCCAGGCAATTTATACCAAAGAGATGTTGCTCGATCCCGTTCCACCTGGGGGTCAGCCAACCCCACAACGAACTCCTAGCGGGGTTTATACTCGTTCAGTGCCAGTGATGAAAGACCCGTCTGATTAATATCGCTTGCCAAATGAGGTGTAGATGAGTATAGATATCATTCTTTTTCTTGGGTTAGCAGTTGTGGCAATTCTTTCGGCAGCTGGAATGCTGTTTAGTCGTAATGCAATTTACTCAGCTTTGTTCCTGATCATCAATTTCTCCGCAATTGCTGTTTATTATTTAATTCTAGGCGCTCCTTTTATTGCCTTAACTCAGATTACGGTCTATGCGGGCGCGATCATGGTCCTCTTCATTTTTGTGATTATGCTTTTAGGAGCTGAACAAACCGGCCGAACACCAGCTAGTTGGTGGATGCGACCGCTTGGTATGGGATTGGGGGCTTTGCTTATTCTTGAATCGCTATACTTGATTTTCACTCATCTACATTCCTTTCCCCAACCCATTGAAATCATTGACGGATTCGGTAATCCCGGGCAAGTGGGAGAAATTCTTTTTGACAAGTATGTATTGCCCTTTGAAATCATATCGCTATTGTTACTGGTAGCGATGATCGGGGCAATTGTACTGACCAAGAAGAAAATGAAGCGTTAAATGATGTGAGGAGGTTTATTTTGTTACCCGAATATTACTACTTGACTTTATCAGCAATTCTCTTTTCCATGGGAGCCATGGGAGTGCTTATTCGCCGGAATGCCATTATCATCTTCATGTCTGTCGAATTGATGTTGAATGCAGCGAATTTGGCATTCGTCTCATTTGCCCGTATGCATGCTACCATAAACGGCCAGATATTTGTTTTTTTTGTCATGGCGGTGGCGGCTGCGGAAGTGGCAGTGGGGTTGGCTCTGATTGTGGCTATTTTTGAAACGAAACAGAGCATTGATATTGATCAAATGAATTCTATGAAAGGCTAAAAGCGGAGAAGCTTATGCTACTGAGTGACGTTGGAGCGACTGGATTTCAATTTTTTGCGCTTGTACCGCTGATCTTAATCTTCCCATTACTTGGATTGCTGATTAACATTGCCTTTGGCAGCCGGATGCAGGAGAAACAAATTGGATGGGTTGCCAGTGGTGCGGTTGGATTAACCTTTATTATCTCTTTTTTACAACTTGTCTCTTTAGGTATTCATCCAGAAGGAACGGTTATCCGTTTAGCAGATTGGATCACCATAGCTAACCTCAATCTGCATTGGGGGATTAAGGTGGATACTTTATCGGTGACGATGATGTTAGTGGTTTCGGGTGTGGGTTTCCTTATCCACGTTTATGCTATTGCTTATATGCATGATGATGTTCGCATAAACGGCGATCCAAGCCGCTATCAGCGCTTTTTTGTCTTTTTTAACTTGTTTATCCTAGCAATGATGATATTGGTGAGCGCTGATAATTATCTGATGCTTTTTGTTGGTTGGGAAGGTGTAGGCCTTTGTTCATACTTGTTGATCGGGTTCTGGTATGATAAGGGGAAAGACGGAATCGGCAACGCCTTGGCTGGTAAAAAGGCTTTCATCACCAACCGAATTGGCGATTTTGGTTTCCTCCTCGCTGCATTCACGATCTTCGGATTATTTCATAGCTTCGAATTCGATGAAATTTTTCCCCAGATAAAACAAGTGGCTACAGTTTTACCTTATGGCATCCTGTTTATCACTGTTTTCATGTTGTTAGGGGTGACCGGTAAATCAGCTCAATTACCGTTGTATGTTTGGCTGCCGGACGCTATGGCTGGTCCGACACCGGTTTCGGCATTAATCCATGCTGCCACGATGGTGACCGCAGGTGTTTATTTGATTGCCCGCTCTTATCCATTTTATGCTGTTATGCCAGAAGCCCGTACGCTGGTTAGTTGGGTTGGGGCACTGACTGCCCTTTTTGCGGCAACAATTGCTGTAGGGCAGTTCGACATTAAAAAAGTGCTAGCCTATTCGACTATCAGTCAACTAGGTTTTATGGTAACCGCAGTGGGTATGGGCGCTTTTACTGCTGGAATGTTTCATTTAGTGACCCATGCATTTTTTAAGGCGCTATTGTTCCTTTCAGCTGGGTCGGTGATCCAAGGAGTTGAACGCGGATTACATGCGCAGTTGCACCACAAAGGTGGCTTACAGGAAGATCACCATCTTGACCCGCAAGACATGCGCAATATGGGTGGTTTACGCACCCGTATGCCGACCACTTTTTGGGTGTATTTAATCGGGGCGTTGGCTTTGGCTGGGATCGTGCCATTGGCTGGATTTTGGTCGAAGGATGAGATTCTGCTCAATGCCAGCAATATTGATAAACGCATTTATTGGATACTTGCTGTAGCGGCTTTCTTTACAGCTTTCTATATGGCTCGGCAGATCTTCATGGTGTTCTTTGGGGAGCCACGCACAGATGCTGTTGCTCACGCCAGTGAAAGCCCACAACTGATGACTATCCCATTGATCGTTTTAGCGGCATTAGCCGGATTTGGTGGATTTTTAAACCTGCCCCATATTGAAACATTTGGGCATTGGCTGGAACATACTATCGAATATAAACCCCTCACTGTACTTGGAGAAGAAATGCCACCATTCTCATTACAAGTGGCAGGAATGTCAACCTTACTGGCGTTGTTAGGGATAGGAATAGGATATTGGTTATATTATATCTTGGTCCAAAAGTCCCTCAGAGGTGAGCCGCAGGCATACAAAGATCCGTTAGAAAGCGCTTTAGGTCCGGTCTTCTCCGTGCTAAACCATAAGTATTGGGTAGATGAATTGTATGGCGTTCTGGTCATCCACCCTTATCAAGCCCTGTCTCAATGGCTTGCCGATGTCGTAGATTGGCGTTTTTGGCATGATTGGTTCCATGATACGGTTATCGCTGGCACTTTCAAAAAAGGGACGAAGTTATTGGCTGTGCAAATTGACTTAGGGATCATTGATGCCACCGCTAATGGATTAGCGCGATTGACCAATTGGAGCTCTGGGCAGTTACGCCGCGTACAGACCGGCTATGTTCGTAATTATGCTATGGCTGTGTTTATTGGTGTTGTTTTTATCTTAGGCTATTTGATTGTCATCTTGAAATAAGCAAATTTTAACGAACCGAGGATAGACCATGGATTTGATTTTTCATCCCCTAACACTGGTCACATTTTTCCCCTTGTTGGGAGTCTTGATCTTGCTTTTCGTCAATGGAGAGCAGAAAAATCTCGTGCGTTGGATTGCACTAATCACCTCATTGGTGACTTTTATCATTTCTCTTTTTGTCCTAGCTCAATTTCAAGCAGCTAATCCAGATATGCAGTTGGAAATTAAACGTTCCTGGATTCAAGTCGCAGGCTGGAATATCTCCTACCAATTAGGCGTGGATGGCTTGAGCATATTACTGCTGCTATTGACCACTTTCCTTACCCCTATCTCGATCTTAAGCACCTGGACAGCTATCGAAGATCGGGTAAAAGAATTTATGATCTTCTTCCTGCTTTTGGAAGCGGGAATGGTGGGGGTGTTTTTAGCATTGGACTTATTCCTGTTTTACATTTTTTGGGAATTTACCCTGGTGCCGATGTATTTCTTGATTGGCATTTGGGGTGGCCCGCGACGAATGTATGCGGCGATTAAATTCTTCCTGTACACCATGGCCGGCTCAATTTTGATGTTGTTGGCGATTTTATGGTTAGGCATTTATGCGGGGACTTTTTCCCTGCCCGAATTAATTGCGACAGATAATATTCCCCCCAACCTTCAAACCTGGCTGTTCTTAGCTTTTGCTGCCGCTTTTGCCATTAAAGTCCCAATGTGGCCACTGCATTCCTGGTTACCAGATGCTCATGTCGAGGCTCCTACCGCTGGTTCGGTTATCTTGGCTGGTGTCTTGCTGAAGATGGGGACTTATGGGTTTTTGCGTTTCAACCTTTCCCTGTTTCCCGTTGCGGCGGTGAAACTAGCTCCGTGGATGGCACTGTTAGCGGTGATTGGGATCATTTATGGTGCGGCAGTTTCCTATGCCCAGAAAGATGTCAAAAAATTAGTGGCTTATTCATCGGTAAGCCATTTGGGCTTTGTTATGCTCGGTTTATTTGCCCTTAATCCACAAGGCATCCAAGGCGGGATTTTACAAATGATCAACCATGGTCTGAGCACCGGTGCTTTGTTTTTAATCGTAGGGATGATCTATGAACGCCGGCATACTCGTGATATGGATGCTTTTGGCGGCTTATGGAAAGTCATGCCCATTTATGGAGCTTTAACCTTAATTGTCACTTTGTCCTCAATGGGGCTGCCCGGATTGAATGGTTTTGTTGGTGAATTTACGATCCTGCTTGGTGCATGGCAAGCTGGACAAATGGGCGGTGCGTTGGGCTCTTACTTATATGCAGCTTTTGCGGCAAGCGGGGTTATTTTGGCGGCGGTTTATATGTTGTTTATGTTTCAGAAATTATTCCTTGGACCAGTGGATAAGGAAGAAAATCAAAAACTAAAGGATTTGAACTGGCGGGAAATCGTAACTTTGCTGCCGTTGATCGTTATGATCTTTTGGATTGGTTTATATCCACGCCCCTTCTTTAATTTGATGGCTCCAGCGGTGATGAAGTTATTATCTGGATTGGGTGGCGCGGTAGCGTGGTTGCCATAATACAGACTGGATTGGGAGTAGAGGATGAATTCTAGAGAGAGAATTATTATCGCTTATCGAGGAATGCTATGAAATGGGATGATCTTTTCGCCATTCTTCCTCTGGTGGTGATTTCGACCTGGGCAGTCGTTTTGGTATTGGTGGATATTGTCATTCCACGTGACCGCAAAGGGATTACTGCGGCGCTGGCGGCATTGGGATTGATTTTCGCATTATATTTTACATTGCCGCAGTATAATCGGCATCTGGTCGCCTTTAATGGGATGGTGATTGTTGATGGTTTTAGTGCTTTCCTAAATACTCTCTTCTTGGCCAGTGGATTATTGGCGATTGCCCTGGCTTATGGATTTTTAAAACGCAATAATATTGATCGCAGTGAATATTACACGCTGATGTTGTTCTCAATCAGCGGCATGATGCTTATGGGAATCGCGGCAGACTTGATTATTATTTTTTTGGCGTTGGAATTGTTATCGATTCCTTTGTATGTTTTAGCCGGCTTTGCTCGACCTCGTTTGGATTCTGAAGAGGCAGCCTTGAAATATTTTATCCTCGGCGCATTTTCCGGTGGTTTTGTCGTTTATGGGGTGGCATTAGTATATGGCGCGACAGGCAGCACGGCTATTGTTGAGATAATTCAGGCGGTTGTAGCTGGGAAAGCAGCAATGGTGCTTTTGACCATTGGGGCTGCGTTGATAATGGTAGGCTTCGGTTTCAAAGTAGCTGCAGTCCCGTTTCACATGTGGACCCCTGATGTGTATCAAGGTTCTCCCTCTCCGGTTACTTCTTTCATGGCTGTCGGCGCAAAAGCGGCAGGATTCGCTGCCCTATTGCGTATTTTCGTGTCGGCTTTTCCTTACCTCTCGGTATCCTTGGTACCGATACTATGGCTGATCTCAGCTTTAACGATGATATTGGGAAATATTGTGGCAATTGCCCAAAATAATATTAAACGTATGCTAGCATATTCGAGCATTGCTCACGCCGGTTATATTTTAATGGCAGTGGTCACTTTCGGGAAAGGTAGTGCTGCGATTGATGCGGTTTCGGCTGCTTTATTTTATTTACTGGCTTATGCTTTAACTAATTTCGGGGCTTGGTCGGTGGTGATTGCATTAGAAAAAAGCGAAGGACGGGGATTGTTGTTACAGGATTACGCAGGGCTGGGCAAAAAATATCCGGCTTGGGCAGCCGCAATGACGGTATTTATGCTTTCTTTTACGGGGGTGCCACCTACTTTGGGATTTTTAGGTAAGTTTTATTTGTTCCGCTCTGTACTGGAAGGTGGATTTATCGGTTTAGCAATCATTGCCGTGTTAACTTCGCTTGTCTCTGCATATTACTACTTGCGGGTAGTGGTGATCATGTATATGCAGGATGGCGAACCCGTAGTAGAGGGCGATATTTGGCTGAAAGTGGCTGCTGGTGCCACGGCGGTACTGGTGGTTGTGCTGAGTCTGTTTGCAACCCCTTTGCTGCAATGGGCAGCCCAAGCAACTTTGCAGAGCGGATTATAGCAATACTACAGGTTGATTGGTGATATCCTTATTACGAGGGCTTTAAGTTCCGAGAAAAACTGTTTGCCGTTTGTTAAGGAACAAGCCCTCGTAGGAGCGGGGTTTAGTCGGGGGGAAACATGGATAAGTTTCTCCAGGGGGGTAGGTATATGTCACAATATTTTTGGAAAGATTCCGGCCAGAAGTGCAGAATAACTAAATCCACCTCTGATTATAGCTCTGCAGGATTTGAGTTAAAATTGCTGAAATGAGCTCTGAAGAAAATCGGCAGCGATATGTTGTGTTAGATGTCGAAACCACTGGATTATATCCGCGCTTCGGAGATCGGATCTGTGAAATAGGTTTGGTTTTGGCGCAAGGGGATCAAATAGAAGCAACATATAGCAGTCTGGTGAATCCTCAGCGGCCTATTTCTGCTGGTGCGTCTGCAGTGAATGGATTATCAGATGAAATGCTGGCTGATGCACCGCTATTTGCTGAGATTGCCGATGAGATCCTCGCCCGTTTAGAGAAGCGCGTATTTATATGTCATAACGCACCTTTTGATTTGGGATTTCTGGTAATGGAATTATCCCGTTTGGGTAAACCGGTACAATTCGATGGAGTGATTGATACTTTAACCATTGCCCGCAATTTTGGCTGGTTTAGATCAAATAGTTTAGGGGCGATTGCGTCCCAGTTGGAGCTGGATGTTAAAGACACCCATCGGGCATTAGCAGATGCATTGACCACATTTAAAGTCTGGCAATATTTTCGGCACACTCTGAATATAGAAGCGGAACAATTCATCCAGACTTTTTACCCGCAGGGACAGCTTGTCGCTGAAATCCAAATCCCATTGCTTATAAAGGAAGCTATTGAGCAACAAATTGATATCGAGATATTGTACCTAGATCGAAATGGCACGGAGACCCGGCGTTTGATTCGCCCAGAAGAAGTTTTTGTAGTTTCTGATACGGTTTATCTTGCGGCTTATTGTCATCTCCGTCAAGATAAGCGCAACTTTCGTTTAGATCGCATTATATCAATTTTATCCGGGAGGTAATGAATGGCTAGCTTAGTTCAGGAAAAAGTAGATCAAGCGGTAAAAATTTTACAGGAGAAGGATGTGGATGTCTGGTTGACCTTTGTGCGGGAGACCAGTTTAATGGCTGACCCCATCTTGCTGCTGATTTTTGGGGAAGGTGATTTGACTTGGCAGAGTGCGTTGATATTAACCCAAAACGGTGAGCGGATCGCGATTGTTGGGCATTTTGAGGCTGAAAATGTGCGTAAATTAGGGGTTTATAGTGAGATTATTCCTTACCATTATGGAATTAGCGAACCTTTGCGGGAGGTTTTACAACGTCTAAATCCGCGCCAGATCGCGCTCAATTTTTCCTCTAATGACCCTTTAGCAGATGGGTTAACTCATGCTATGTACCAGAAGCTTACTCAATTCTTGGAAGGGACACCTTATGCGGATCGCTTCTGTTCGGCTGAAGATGTGATCAATGCGGTAAATGGAAGGAAAACGAACGCAGAGGTAGCCCGCATTCGAGCGGCAATTCAGGAAACAGAAGCGATATTTGCCGAGACGTTTTCGTATGTACGGATTGGGATGAGTGAAAGAGAAATAGCTAACTTCATGAAACAACGCCTGGTTCAGCGAGGTTGTGTGGAAGGGTGGAGTGCTGAAAATTGCCCGGCTGTGAATAGCGGACCTGACTCTCCGGTCGGTCATGCTGCCCCGACCGATATCAGAGTGCAGCCTGGTCATATTTTGCATTTTGATTTTGGGGTGAAAAAAGACGGTTTCTGTTCTGATATTCAACGGGTGATGTATTTTTGTAAAGCCGGTGAAAAACACCCGCCAGAAGAGGTTCAGCGGGGGTTTGATACAGTGGTCAAAGCGGTCGAAGC
The DNA here is from genome assembly GCA_020722415.1 of Anaerolinea sp. GTDB lineage: Bacteria > Chloroflexota > Anaerolineae > Anaerolineales > UBA4823 > UBA4823. Next base: position 1,436 of record DYKV01000011.1, on the reverse strand, counting down.
GGCTGCCCAAGCTATGCGCCCCGGTGTTAGCGGATATGAGGTGGATGACGCTGCCCGTCAGGTGGTGCTGGCTGCAGGTTATCCTGAATATCTTTATGGAACCGGTCATCAGCTTGGCCGGCGTGCACATGATGGTGGAGGGATGTTAGGACCTCTTTGGGAACGGTATGGGGATGCCCCGAAAAAAAGGCTCGAAAGCGGACAAGTCTATACGATTGAACCGGGATTATTGGTCGAAGGCTATGGGTATATGGGGTTGGAGGAAGATGTATTGGTTACCGACGAGGGAGTCGAGTTCCTCACCAAACCACAAAAGGAGTTGATTGTTGTGGAGGGGTAAGAAGCTGCTCCGCCTTAGACCTCTAGCATTATAGGAGATATATTGGGATTGTGGCGCGTGAGAAATTTATCCGTAAAGCTGGCGGTGGACAACGCTCAGGGAACGCACTTGTTCTGCGGCATGGTACGAGGAACGCACTAGTGGGGCGCTTTCGACCCACTTAAAGCCGATGCTTAATCCATACTCCTTCAATGTCTTGAATTCCTCTGGGGTGTAATAGCGCGCAATGGGTAGGTGTTTCTTGCTGGGCTGGAGGTACTGCCCAATGGTGAGAATGTCTACACCCCACGAGCGTTGATCACGCATCACAGCTTGAACTTCTTCAAAAGTTTCACCCAACCCTACCATGATACCGGATTTCGTAAGTACATCTGGGTCGAGCTTTTTGGCATTGCTTAGGGTGGCAGCGGCCCATTCGTAACGATCCTGCGGTTGAACTTTTTTAAATAACCGTGGTACGGTCTCGACGTTGTGGTTGAGGATTTCAGGACGGGCATCCATGACGATTTTTAAGGCTTCGATGCTGCCTTTAAAATCAGGGATTAGGACTTCAATTGAACAGCCAGGCAGAAGTTGGCGGATACGACGGATGACCATAGCAAAAATAGGCGCTCCACCATCGGGACGATCATCCCGATTTACACTGGTGATGACGGCATGTTTGAGCTGCATGTCTTTCACTGCCTGGGCGACTCGTTCTGGCTCTAGCCAATCCAGTAATTGTGGACGGCCATGTTTTACATCACAGAAACCACAAGTCCGTGTGCATATATCCCCCATCATTAGAAATGTCGCCGTGCCGGCTCCCCAACATTCGCCCATGTTCGGGCACATGGCTTCTTCGCAAACGGTGTGGAGCGCTTTACTGCGCATTAAACCTTGCAACCATTGATAGGTCTCGCCAGATGGAGCGCGGACTTTGATCCAGTCTGGACGACGGCGGGGGGTGGTGTTGACTTCTTGCGGGTCAACGCGATCGCGGGTGGGTGTAAAAGACATAGAGACCTCAAAATAATAAGAGTTAAACTGCCTTATTTTACACCCGTTTTATAAGTGGGTGGACAGGATTTACAAGATTTACAGGATGTGTAGGGAA
>DYKV01000124.1 GCA_020722415.1 Anaerolinea sp. | reverse complement strand
GTCGGTGTTCTTTCTTGAATATGTTTTGCCCTCTTAAAGTAGATTACGCTTGATTATTTTAAGGCTTCTACTTTTTAAGGAGAGCCGCATTCGGACAATGTTTTTCCTCTTTCCTTAAGTAAATTTATTATTGCCCTAACTAACGCCCATCTCTTGCCGGCCGCTCAATGCCCGCACTAATGTCGTCGGATCGGCATATTCCAGATCGCTTCCCACCGGCAACCCCCGGGCAAGTCTGGTTATGCGCAATCCTAATGGCTGCAGCCTTTGTTGCAAGTACATTGCGGTCGCATCCCCTTCCATGCTTGGGTTAGTGGCAATAATCACTTCCCTTACTTCGTTTTCCTGTAATCGCTTCAGCAATTCTTCTATGCGTAAATCCTGAGGACTAATTCCTTCTATAGGCGATAAAACCCCTTGCAGCACATGATATAACCCCTGATAAGCGCCAACCCGTTCCAACGCCAGCACATCCATGGCGTCTTCTACCACACAGATCAGCGAGCGATCGCGGTGCTCATCCTGGCATATATCGCAACTCGTTTGACCGCGCCCCATAATGTTAAAACACACCGGGCAGGTGACAACCTCAGTTTTAAGCGCGATAATGGAATTCGCTAAATCTTGAGCTAATTCATCTGGAGCGCTTAAGAGGAAAAAAGCCAATCGCCCAGCAGTTTTCGGTCCTATTCCGGGTAGACGGCTGAATGCATTAATCACATCTTGAATGGGTTTAGGGGTTGGCATTGTTCCTAATAAAAGGCATTTTTAGCTTAGAAGGGTAAACCGCCAGCAAGCGGGCCTAGCCGCTGCGAGGCAAGTTCTCGGCTTTGATCCAAAGCGCTATTTATTGCAGTTAAGATCAAATCTTGTAGCATCTCCACATCGGCATCCTTGAGCGCTTGCGGATCCAACTCAACCGCAAGGCAGCGTTGATCACCGCTCATGGTTATCTTTACAGCTCCGCCAGCGCTCGCCGTCACACTCTCCGTAGCCAATTGCTCTTGAGCAATTTGAAGCTGTTCCTGCAACTTCTGTAATTGTTGCATCATCCCTCCCCCACCACTAGGTTTATTCGTTTTATATCCTTTTGCCATCCTTACTCCTCATAAAAATTTATTCCTGTATATCTACAATCTCACCACCCAAGTTCAACGCAGCGGCAACGATACCATCGCTGTCTACTCCAGGGGGTAATTCGCCGCGCCTTTGCCCATTTAATAAACAAACGATCTGAACTTTTTCGCCCAACACCTGTTCCGCGATTCTCGAGACAAGGACCAGTATTTCAGGGCGTTCCATCTTCTCCTTGGCAAATTCACCGTTAAAACCCAAATAAAGTTTGCCATCCTTGATGGCAATTGGTTTACAAGAATTCAATAAGGCTTCGACATTCGGATTTTGTTGGCGCACCTGGTTGCGGATCTCTCGCCAACGATTCCGCACCTGTTCAATCGTTATTCCACTTGTCCCAGATAAAGGTTGTTCTTCAGCCGTTAATACTGCCATCGTTTTGGTTGGCGGATTTGCCGCATTAGCGTCTGGCTCGGGTTTTTGCTGCCGGGTGGGGGTGTTTTCGGGTTGCGTGGTTGGATTCGCCAAGGACATAACCGCATCCAGATAAGCCATCTCTAATGGCAATGCCGGAATCCATGTATTCCGGGCTTCGTTGACCGCTTGATTAAAGCAACGGATTACTGTTAGGATTTGCTCAACGCTCAAAGATAATGCATGCTGTGCCATTTTCACCCGGCTCTCTACCGGGGCATCTATCTCACTGGCATTGCCAGTCTTGGTCAGGAGTACATTGCGCAAATAATCAATCATTTGTCTGGCAAATACTTTGCCATCCGTCCCTCTATCTAGAGCTTGATGAATGACTTCTAACCCGTGAGTACTCTGATTGGCGGTCAACGTATCCACCAAGTCCATCACCGCTTGATCACTTCCGATACCGAGCAACTGACTAGCCCAGGCTAGTGAGATCCCTTTTCCTGAGGATGCTAATTGATCCAATAGGGAAATCGCATCGCGCAGGCTGCCGGTGGCTTGCCGAGCAACAACTTGCAATGCGGCTTTTTCATACTCCCAGCCTTCAGTTGTGGCAATTTTTTCTAGCTGAGCGACAACATCTACTAATGGAATGCGCCGAAACTCATGCCGCTGGCAGCGTGATAACACTGTGGCTGGGATCTTTTGCACTTCGGTGGTAGCCAAAATGAAAATAGCATGGCTAGGCGGTTCCTCTAAGGTTTTTAACAAGGCATTGAAGGCAGCCGTGGAGAGCATGTGCACCTCGTCGATAATATAGACCTTATAACGCCCCTGGCTGGGTGCAAAATTGATCTTATCGCGTAACTCTCGAACATCATCCACCCCGGTGTTCGAAGCCGCATCAATCTCGATTAAATCCAAAAAACGGCCGTTGTTGATGGCAACACAATTTTCACATTGTTCACATGGCCTACGGGATGGATCTTCAGAAAGACAATTTACCGCTTTGGCGAGTAAGCGCGCCGTAGTGGTTTTACCTGTTCCCCGCGGCCCAGAAAATAAAAAAGCATGGGCAAAACGTTCATGGGCAACCGCATTGCGCAGCGTTTGGACAATATGTTCTTGGCCAATGACCTCTTCCCAACGCTTGGGTCGCCATTTGCGATAAAGTGTTTGTGACATAGATCCTTCTGTTTTTATAGAAAATCTGAAAATCAGAGACTACCATTAATCCAAGTTTACCATTAGATTATACTTTTAGTTTTGCCTATTGTTGGCTAATTAATTCACCCATTCAGCCAACACTGCCCTCATGACCAGCAACAGATTGGCTGCGGCGAGCATACAATTGACAAGTTGAGCTTTGTTTTCGTTTCCGGTTTCAATTCAAGACAACCATAACCCTGCCAAGCAGAGAAAATGACATACAAAATGCATGCTTGATTCCTCAAGGGGCAACTTCACTCTCGTAAAGCAATCTTTAGCAAAGAAGGATAAGGAATATCTCAGGGGATGGTATAAGTTGCAGCTTCTTTTCCTTGTTCATTCAAAATGGTTACTTTTTCCCCAGAACTCCACACGGCATTGTTCAATCCCCAATATAGATCGACAACCGTAGAAGTTCCGCTAGTCGTCCAGATATTTACTGCACCCCCCTCGAATAACACCAAATCGGGAAAAACGAAAGTGTTGCCATCACTATCCACTAGTTTCCATCCATTCATAATCAGCGGTCCGCTTCCGGTCCGGGTGATAAAAACTCTTTCGGAGGTTATATCCCCCACACCAATCACGCTATTAATCACCACCCCAGGCGGTTGAGCGCCAGGAGCGAGGGTGGGAGTAGCTCCTATCGGTGTGCGGGTTACGACGGCAGTCTCGGTTGGGAAAACCTGCGGCGTTAACGGAATATAGATAGCCATTCCTACACTGATGGAATTAGCATCCTTCAATCCATTGACTTTCAGTAATGTATCAATGCTCACCTTATATTTTTCGGCAATTTCTCCTAATGTATCCCCTTCTCGGACAACATATTCATCCATCACTGGTGTGGCAGTTGTTGCTTTTTTATTCGGGTTCTCCGTCACTCCAACTGTGCCCGGTGGAGGATTGTTGAGATTCCTAGCTGCATTAGAGATGGCGGTGTATTCGGGATGGGTTAAATCCCACACGAAAAGAATCGCCAATGTTGTGCTGGCAGAGATAATGATATTGATCAACAAGAAGATGATCGCGCGTTTCCAAGGTTGCATATCACGAATTCCTTTATTGAATCATAGCATAAACTTCCCTAACCCAGGTGGTCATTTTGGATTAATTTTCACATTTCGGCGTACGCCCCACACTTGACGCAAATTATGGTAGTGACTACAATCCATATATGCCTTATATAATTGACGGCCATAATCTGATTGGAAAACTTCCAAACGTCAGCCTGCGGGAAATAGACGACGAAGACCGACTTATAGAAATATTGCAAGATTTTTGCCATCATCAAAGGAAATCGGTGGAGGTTTATTTTGACAATGCCCCTGCCGGAACACCCCGAGCACGCCAATATGGTTCTGTAACCGCTTTTTTCGTGCGTTCCAACAAGACCGCTGACCAAGCCATCATGGAACGCTTACGAGCTCTCAAGAAAGAAGCCCGTAATTATACCGTCGTTAGCTCAGATCGCCAGGTTCAAAAAGCTGCTCACGCCAATCAGGCAACTGTGATGGCATCCGAAACGTTTATCGCCCAATTTATCTTTCCAAAATCCAAGCCCCAACTCACCCAAGAAAAACCCGATCAACCGCTCGATCCATCTGAAATAGAAGACTGGCTCAAGATGTTTCGTCAGAAAAATAAATAAGAGTATTTGGATAATTCTAATCTAATATTAATATATTTCTGACAATATTGATGTATATTATAGACATTAGACACCTGCCCTCCCTTTTTACTGGTATTTCAGGTGTCCTTCCCCGGAGCCCGTTTTCAGTATGTCCCCCCCATATTGAATCGATCCGGTGGACCTCCTTGGATCATTGGGCGTGTCCCCCCCACGTCCAATGATCTTTTTAAGCATGCGGTCGAATTAAACTTCCCGCCAAGATTAATCCACCACCCAGAAGAAACAATCCAATAATCAGCCACTTAATCGGATCTGGACGTGATAGATTTACGAGTTCTCCATTGACTAAGGGGGTATCTGTGACGAGAGAGTTTTGGAGTAACACTTGGGTTGGCAGAGAGGAATTTGTCGGTGGGAGGATAGTTAATGTCGGTTGTTTAACCGTTAGAGTTGCTGTTGACTGAGATGTTGGGGTGAATACATTCGTGGGGGTGCTTTCATTAGCCTTCCGAACCAGTATTTTTTGTCCGGGGTAAATAAGCGAATCAGCCGTTAAACCATTCAGGCTCATCAATTCTGGCAGAGGGACTTTATACGCCGCGGCGATATTCCATAGCGCCTGGCCGGATTGAACGACATGAAAAACGCTGCCATCGCTATTTGGTGTCGCAGTCTGGATAGGGATGACCGCTATGGCGGTCGGTGGGCGGGTGACACTTCCAACTGGCACGCCGGCCGTTGAGTTAGCTGCCTGACCAGAAATGTACCCAACATCTAATGTGTAATAAACCATGTTTCCCGCATAAGCTACTCCCGCCCCAGCATCGGTCGCGTTTGGGTTGATCATCGTTTGTAGATGCAGCGAATCGCCTTGCCACCAAGTAACCGCTTGACTCGGGCTGGCAGAATTCCCCCCATAGATATTTTCACTGACATATACTTTTGCACCTCCACCATAACCGGCTGCCATTGCCCGGGATAACGGAGAAGAACCCCCTGCCCCAGTGTGAGTAATGCTTCCTATCGAGGCTTGATAATCACTGTGCCCTTGAGCAGCAGCCATAAGCGCCGAATTAGCCTGTAACGGCGCCAGCCCGTAAGATGCTCGTACTTGATTAACCAAAGCAATAACCTGATACCCATCCCCACGCTGTAATTCTTTAGCCAAGGCAACTTCTGAGCTATGGGTACGGTTGATCACCACAACTCCGCAGAGTAGGATAATCCATAATAAGAAATGGAATTTAAATTGATTTGGTATCATGGATCGAATAATTGATTCTGATTGTACCCGAAAACCACTTACCATGATGAGGAAATAATGGAAATGCTTGGCAAAATTCCTTTGTCACAGTATACTCAATATATCCCATTTTCTGGAGCTGCATCTATGAAAGTAACCGTATTGCAAGAGAACCTTGCCCATGGCTTGAGCATTGTGTCACGAGCGGTATCACCGCGAAGCACCCTTCCGGTCTTAGGAAATGTGTTGATCGCCACCGATGAGGGGCGCTTGCGGCTCTCGGCAACGAATCTTGAATTGGGTATAACCTGCTGGATTGGTGCAAAGATCCTTGAAGAAGGTTCAACCACCGTACCAGCCCGCACTTTTAACGAGCTGGTCAGTACGCTTTCCGACCAACAGGTGGAAATGGAGTTGAATATCCGCACCCAAACCCTCAATGTGCGTTGCGGCTCTTCGACCACTGATATCAAATGCATTGACGCTCAGGAATTTCCTCCCATGCCGGCGCCAGATTTAGAAGAGGGATTAGAACTAAATATCGCCGATCTTAAGGAAATGATCCAACAGGTAGCCTTTGCCGCTTCCCATGATGAAGCACGGCCAGTATTAACTGGCATCTTATTAACCGCCACGGATCAGCTCCTCACTTTAGCTGCCGCAGATGGATTTCGGTTGTCATTGCGGAAAAACCCGCTTTCCACCCCGCTGGCAAAAGCGGTCCGGATCATTATTCCCGCCCGCGCCATGGTTGAACTATCCCGCATCACCGCTGACAATAATCAAACCGTGACAATGATCATCCCACCCGGCCGCGGACAGGTGATCTTTCACATGCGTGACCTGGAATTAGCCTCCCAGTTAATTGATGGTAGTTATCCAGAGCTGGAACAGCTCATCCCCCGCCGTTACAATACCCGCGCTATTTTGCCCACTCAAGAATTTCTCAAAGCTTGTAAACGAGTGGAAATCTTCGCTCGCGAAGGATCTCATATCGCTCGTTTGCAAATCCAACCCGGCAATGAACTCCAACCCGGTCTAGTTAACTTATCTGGTCAATCAGAAGAGACCGGCTCTAACGAAAATCAAATTGATGCCAGCATCGAGGGCAAGGACCAAATCATCGCCTTCAATGTCCAATTCTTGCGCGAAGTGCTCGATGTGATTAAAACCCCCAATGTGGTTTTGGAAACAACTTCCGAGACGAATCCGGGGGTAATTCGACCGGCTGGCGATGAAAACTTTGTGCATGTGATCATGCCGATGCATTTGGGCGGATAAGCC
>DYKV01000010.1 GCA_020722415.1 Anaerolinea sp. | reverse complement strand
CAAAAATTCTAAATATCTCGAAATTTATTTCCGATCGAAAATATTTTCATTGATCTAAGTCAAAGTAAGAATTATGATCTAAGCTCAAAAGCGAATTTTCCTGAGATGAATCAGAAAGATACGCTTGAATGATCTCTTCAGCCGATTTTGCCACCCCAACCGGAACGAACAAATCAATTTCAGCGAGTTTTCCAATTGTCACCGGATAAATTTCTTTTCCAACTGCTTCTTGAGAAAGATAGCAAGGGATTTGATTTTCTTTAAGGATATTCATTAATAATTCGGTTAACACTAAATTATTTGAGTGAAAGACAGATTTTAATTCTATTTTAGACATCGAACCACCTTTATATGCAAGAAGCAAGACTATTGACTTTTGGATAGTGTATAATTAATTCAATCAAAAAATATTTTGAAGGGATTCAGTCATACTTATTATAAGGCAAGTTGATTATGGTGATGGCATCAATAAAGCTCGATGAAGAATATTGGAGTAATTTCCAAGTTCGAGAACCAGATATAGAGTTCTTATATAATTACTTATTAGATACAGAAACACCTTTAACAACGGATGAGCTGCTAGAAGTGCTTTTGAATGAACGAATTCGCCTGGAAAAAATAGCACTCGAAGCTCAACGCGCCCAAGACGCCCAAATTTATCTTCCAAAAGAGCATTATCCAAGTGGTCAAGCACTAGTTTTCCCGGCTTTAAACTGGCAAAAAGGCAAGGTTGTGCATGTGCGGGAAGGGAAAAACCCCGATCTCGGATTATTTGAAGTGATCCGAGTTGAGTTTGAGAATGGACAGGAAAGGGAATTTGCTGCAGGACTTGAGGATCACCCCTTAAATACACTACCTGCCGAGCAAGACAAATCTTTTGCTATAGATTTACAAAAAATTATCGAAGATTATGGTGAGGAGCTTAAAAAACGCATCGAAGCAGGATTGAGGGACCACTCCGATTTTGTGGCAATTGCTGGAAAATGGTTCCCGCGAGCCCTGCTAGTTGATATCAATGTTGGACACCTGAATCTGGCGGAAGCAATCTTAGATATGGCTGGCGGAGGTCCTTTACCTACAGCAAAGATCCTTGAACAAATTGAAGTCTCCAGTAATGTAAACCCGAAACTGTTAGAATTTTCCCTTAATTACGCCCTACAAGAAGACCCGCGCTTCGATGAGGTAGGCACTGCTGGAGAAGTGGTGTGGTTTTTACGACGATTGGAACCCGCCGGGGTATTAGAGACTCCGTTACACTTAAAATATCAAGATGTGGAAGAAGACCGCGCACTCTTAACCCCAGAGATGTTGCAATTAGAAAGGCAACTCAACGATGAATTATCGCCTGTACCAGAAAAGTTGCCCGTTCTTGATCAGGTGCAATTGAGCCTGATTTATCCGCATTGGCGAGAAGGCACCCTGCCGCTGTCAGCTCAAATACGTCCGTTGTTCCCAACCGCTTATGAGGCGCCGCGCATTCGCCTGACGATCATTGATGGAGAAAATGGAGAGCGATTCCCGGCTTGGGTTGTGCGGCCAAAAGGATATGTATATGGATTGAAAGAGTGGTATGAAAAACGGGGGTTGATACCCGGCAGCATAATCACTATTCAACGTGGGAAAAAGCAAGGAGAGGTAATCATCAAAAGAGAACCCAGGCGGCCCGGGCGAGAATGGGTAAGAACTGTTTTAGTCGGTTCCGATGGCGGGATCGTGTTAGCGATGCTGAAACAAAATATCAACGCAGTATTTGACGAACGAATGGCGATTGCGATACCCGATGCGGAAGGGGTTGATTTAGCCTGGGAACGGACAATTAAAGAGCATGTCCCTTTTGAAAAAGTGGTTATAAATGCAGTTCGGGAGTTAACCAAGCTTAATCCCCAAGGTCATGTACACGCGAGCGAGCTGTATGCCGCTGTGAATATTATGCGCCGTTGTCCACCTGGTCCAATAATGGAGTTATTAGTATCGCGACCTTGGTTTGTACATGTTGGAGATTTACATTTTCGATATAATGAGCAATCGTAAGTGAAAGGAGAAAAACCGGTGGAATTTAAACGCAGCCTGCTTTCAAAACCAACCCTCAACACCCGTTTTTGTATTGATTACGATTGGTGGACACAAAATGATCGCGACTGGCATGTGTACTTAACGAGTATGCTTTGCCCAGAGCATCAACAGTTCTATTCGGAAGGGAATTCAGATGAAATGGTAGACTGGGTGGATCCGGCCACCGCAGAGGTGAAGCAGGTAAATGGCATTCAACATGTCCTCATTAATCATTGTGCGAAACAACCCGATTTTTTAAGCAGCGGCATTCCCTTGGTTGACCTGATTTTCCGCGTGTTTCTCTCCAACGGGAATGTACCATTAACGCCGCTCGAACTAAGTGAGAAATTAGGGAAGCCAGCTAACACGATTTTAAGTGTTTTATCTGGCGGCAGGGTGTACAAAGGTTTACGACCGGTCTTGAATTGATGATCGCCCCAGTAGCTCAATGGACAGAGCAGTAGCCTTCTAAGCTATTGGTTGTGGGTTCGAATCCCGCCTGGGGCGCTGTTCTTAATGGTTTAGGAAATGTTATAGGAGCAAGTTTATGTTAGAGATCAGCATGGGTTCGGATTTTTCGAAGCCGGGAATATATATCGTGGAAGGTTTTCGTCATTTTGGCGATAACATTCCTCATTGGCATTTTGCGTTACGTCCCCATATTTGGCGTCCACCCACCGATGTTTTTGAAACAGAAGATGCTTTGGTGGTTCGGATTGAAATTGCTGGAATGCAAGAGGAGGATTTTACCATTCTATTAGATGGGCGATATTTATCGGTGCGCGGGATGCGCAGCGATCTTTCAGAAAGACGTGCCTATCATCAGATAGAGATTCGTTTTGGAGAGTTTGCTTCAGAAATCGAATTACCATTTGACATTGACTGTGAACGGATTGAAGCAATTTACCAAGCCGGTTTTTTACGAATTACTCTACCCAGGCGGGAACCGCAACATATCCTAATCCAAAACAAAGAAGATGACTAAACAAAAAAGTCAGAAAGTTGGGAGATGGATTAAAGGTAAAGGAGAATATGTCAGCAACGAGATGGCAAATGGACATGATGGAATTATTAGGCTACTTTGACAAAAATGAGTTGTCATTGGAGCAGTTATTTTTAAAAACCCTTACACCAGAGATAATCAATAAACAAGAAAATAACCCAGAGGTCGTTGGAGAAAAGGAAGCGCAAGAACCGCCCATTCCCGATGTGCTTCCAATCCTCCCATTGCGTGGTTTAGTTGTGTATCCTCAAACAGTTGTACCATTGACAATCGGACAACAACGCTCGATTCGTTTAGTAGATGATGTTGTTAGCGGCGATCAGAGGATCATTGGTTTAGTAACTTCAAAAAACGCCGAGCTTGAACAACCTGAACCACAAGACCTTTATACAATTGGTACAGCAGCCATTGTTCATCGAATGTTCCGCGCCCAAGACGGCACCATTCGGCTGGTAGTGCAGGGTATTGCCCGCAACCGTACCCTAGAGTTTCTGCAAACAGAACCCTATTTAAAAGCAAAAATTGAACTAATCCCGGAGACGGTGGAACAGGGGACTGAGATTGAAGCATTAGCACGCAGCGCCCGCAGTCAATTTGAACATATTGCCGAAATGATTCCATCCATTCCGCGTGAACTGGTCACGGCTGTCCTTTCGCTTGAAGATCCGCTCCAGATCGTTTATACCATCGCAAATTTTCAACGCATGGATATAGCAGACGCACAGGAGCTATTGGAAATCGATTCTGTTTCCCAAAAGTTGCATAAATTGGCAGGTATTTTAGCGCATGAAATCGAAGTGTTGGAAATTGGGCAAAAGATTCAAAATGAGGCGCGTTCTGAAATTGAAAAAGTTCAACGCGAATATTTCCTCAGGGAACAATTAAAGGCGATTCAAAAAGAATTAGGTGAAGCGGATGAGCAGCAGGCTGAGGTAGAGGAGTTTCGCCAAAAGATTGAAGCAGCAAAAATGCCTGAAGAAGCCGAAAAGCAAGCTCAGCGGGAATTAGATCGCCTTGCTCGCTTACCAACCGCTGCGGCAGAATATGGTGTGATTCGGACTTATCTGGATTGGCTGGTTAGTTTGCCGTGGTCGGTCATCACTCCCGACAACTTAGATATCGCTCATGCCCGTCAGGTGTTAGATCAGGACCATTACGGATTAGAGGATGTGAAAGAACGGATACTCGAGTACCTTTCGGTCAGAAAGTTGCGGATGGAACGGAGTAATGAAATCCTCCCTGAAGAAAAAGATAGTATCCGGAGAGTGCGCGAGGGGGTTATTTTATGTTTTGTCGGTCCCCCTGGGGTGGGTAAGACTTCATTAGGTCGTTCTATTGCCCGGGCGATGGGACGCAAGTTTGTGCGGATTTCCTTAGGCGGTATGCGTGATGAAGCAGAAATCCGTGGCCATCGGCGGACATATATCGGAGCCTTGCCTGGACGTATCATACAAGCTTTGCGGAGAGTTGAATCACGTAATCCTGTTTTTATGTTGGACGAAGTGGATAAACTGGTTTTTGATTTTCATGGCGATCCAGCTTCGGCTCTCCTTGAAGTCTTAGACCCCGAGCAGAATCAGGAATTTCGGGATCATTATCTAGAAGTGCCTTTTGATCTCTCTCAGGTGATGTTCATTACCACAGCAAATACTTTAGAAACCATACCAGGACCGTTATTGGATCGGATGGAAGTAATCCATATTTCTGGCTATACGGAACGGGAGAAAATTGCAATTGCCCGCAATTACTTAATCCCGCGCCAAATCAAAGAGAATGGGCTCAGGCAAGAAGAAATTAGTTTCACCGATGAAGCGCTCGAGAAGATAATCCGATCTTATACTCGAGAGGCCGGTGTCCGGAATTTGGAGCGTGAAATTGGCGGTGTCTGCCGTAAAGTTGTCACTCGGATTGCAGAAGGAAAAGTGAATTCAACAGAAATAACGGCGGATTTAGTGAAAGAGATGCTTGGGCGAGAAAAATATTTTAGCACGGAGGAGATTGCTGAACGAACCGCGATACCAGGAGTGGCGACTGGCTTAGCCTGGACGCCGGCTGGTGGTGATATTTTGTTTATCGAGGCAACAAGTATGCCCGGTTCGAAAGGTTTCCAATTAACTGGCTCACTCGGCAATGTAATGCAAGAATCAGCCCGGGCCGCCCTTTCTTATGTGCGCTCAAGGGCGACTGAACTCGGGTTGGATGCAAAGTTCTTTGAAAAAACCGATATACATTTGCATATACCTGCCGGGGCACAACCAAAAGATGGACCATCTGCCGGGGTAACGATTGCTACTGCATTAGTATCGCTTATCTCCCAACGCTCGATACGCCCAGATGTTGGCATGACTGGAGAAATAACCTTGCGCGGGCAGGTTTTACCAGTGGGTGGCATTAAAGAAAAGGTGTTGGCGGCTCATCGTTCTGGACTGAAGACAATTATCCTCCCAGCCAAGAATAAACCCGACTTAGATGACTTACCAGAAGAAATTCGCCATGAGATGACATTCATTTTCGCCAATACGGTAGAGGATGTGCTGAATGCTGCTCTAGAGCCGGGAACCAAATCACCAGATAATTTACCTTCCGGAAAACCCAAGTCGAGACGATCGCGGAAGGTCACTTTAGAAGATACAGATGGACGATCGGATTAACTTCGAATGGGTAAACAACGGATCATGATTATTGAAGATGATAACGATATGCGCCCTTTGATGAGCGCATTGCTGGAAATGGAAGGATATGAGGTTATTTGTCTAGACCATATCCAACCTGAGGTGCAAGTATTGAGTAGGATCACCGATCAAAAACCTGATTTGGTATTGATGGATGTGTTTATCAAGGGGAAACCAAGTTATGAACTCGTCGAAAAACTCAAACAACAGAGCAAGGGTAATCGTACGAAAATACTCATGTCATCGGGGATGGCAGTTGAAGCGGAATGCCTGCAACATGGCGCTGATGGATTTTTGTTAAAACCGTATATGCCTGAAGAACTGATTTTGAAGATAAATCAGATATTAGAAAGTGTGTAAATCCTTTGAATAAGAGGAAAACAAACGTTATGATGTCTTGGTATGTAATGGATTTACATATTCATACGCCTGCGTCGAGTGATTACCAACAGGCTGAAGTGACTTTCTTGGATATATTACAACGCGCCGAGCTGCGTGGATTGAATATTATCGCCTTCACCGATCATAATACGGTGGCTGGGTATAGAAAAATGCAAGAGGAAATTCAACAGCTGGAACTGTTGGAAAGACTTAACCGTCTTTTACCTGACGAGAAGAATCGTCTAAATGAATATCGCCGCTTGAAAGAGAAGATTTTGATTTTACCCGGTTTTGAATTTACGGCAACATTTGGCTTTCATATCCTGGGAATATTTTCTCCTGAAAAGGGAACGCGTGAGATCGAGCATCTCTTGTTAAATCTCCGTATATCAGCCGACCAACTCGATGCAGGCTCGGCGACTGTAGGCGCTACTACAGATGTGCTTACCGCATACCGGTTAATCCATGATGCGGGTGGCATTGTGATTGCGGCGCATGCAAACTCGAGCAACGGTGTGGCGATGCGCGGTTTCCCCCTCGGTGGGCAAACCAAAATTGCTTACACGCAAGACCCATATTTACATGCATTAGAGGTTACTGATCTTGATAACAAAGGGCGCAATTCTACAGCTGCTTTTTTCAATGGCAGCAAGCCAGAATACCCGCGGCGTATGCATTGCATTCAAGGATCCGATTCGCATCGCCTGATTGCCGATCCTCAGAGAAAAAAACAATTAGGCGTTGGGGATCGCTCAACCGAAGTGTCCTTGCCCGAATTGAGTTTTGAGGCTTTATTAGCATTGTTTGAGAGCAACGACTTTGCCCGCACGCGTCCGCACCGCTTTAGTGGGGAACCCATTTACGAATTCATCCGTACTGCCCAAGAAGAAGGTGCGAATATCGTGCAAGATTTTCATGAAAACTTTGAGTCTAGAGGGGGACGTCTAAATAGTATTTTGGCAGATATCTGTGCTTTTGCGAATACAAATGGGGGGACAATTTACATAGGCGTAAGCCGCGATCCGCGCAAACCAATCCTCGGCGTGGCGGACAGCGAACATACTATCCAAGTATTGGATCGGGAAATTGCGAAAAGAATTAGCCCGCCCATTAATTGCACATTGGATGTTATTGAAGCGAGTGGAAAAAAGATCGTCAGAATCTTAGTTCCTCGAGGATCAGACCCACCATACGCGATAGACGAAAATAAAATCTATGTTCGATTCGAAGGAGAAACGGGTCTAGCTGTACGAGATGAGATCGTAAATTTGGTCAAACGAGGGTTGATGCAGGAAAAAAAGGGTGAGGTCGCTCATGAAATAGTCAGTATATCAACTATCCAAAATATTCCAACTCAACTTGCCGAAGAAGCAGAATTACTTCCCCGAACCGGTGTAGAAGTGGTATCTGTTAATGAGCGCGGTGACCAGAAAGTGTATACGATGCGTGATTTGCGAAATAGTAACGTGGTTCAAAACGTAACGGAAAAATCTGCCCGCCGTTTATGGCAATATGCCATTGCAACCTATTCCAAAATACCGGCGGATCTCAATCAAGCGAAGATTACCTGGCAAGGAAACTTGGGTTTATTCCGCAAGCAGGGAAAAGCCGGTAATCAACGCTATGATTTAGTAATCCGTACTCCACAAGGTTATCGTTGGTTTTTTGGAGTCACTGAGGATGGAATACATGGAAATTGGCGCAAGCTGGTTGGGAAAGAAGATGAATGATCAAGATTGGCGTATTCGTAATTTTCAATTGCCTAAAGATTATCAAATGGTGATTGATTT
The DNA here is from genome assembly GCA_020722415.1 of Anaerolinea sp. Classification (GTDB taxonomy): domain Bacteria; phylum Chloroflexota; class Anaerolineae; order Anaerolineales; family UBA4823; genus UBA4823. The sequence goes on along the minus strand of DYKV01000010.1, from coordinate 28,735 downwards.
GTGGAGTCATGCCGGAGATGGTATTCATCTGGGACGGTCTGACACCCTCCCTGAGATCAAGAAAAAGATGGATTACGACCCAGATTTATTTCTAGTGGCAGAAAAAGGATCCGAAATTGTTGGCGCAGTGTTGGGGGGATTTGATGGACGAAGGGGTTTGGTCTATCATTTGGCTGTCAGACAAGACTTTCGCCAGCGCGGCATTGCGAGCGCGCTGATGGAAGAACTGGAAAATAGATTGCGCGCCAAAGGTTGTATACGTGTATATTTGCTGGTGACCCGCGATAATATTGAGGCGCGCCAGTATTATGAAAAACGGGGCTGGGAATGTATGGATATTTTAACCTATGCTAAGAATTTAAGTTAATATGAGAATTGGGATATTAATCATTTCGGATCGTTCAGCTCAGGGTATCCGCGAAGATGCCTGTGGTCCGCGTTTAGCGGAAAAAATATTGCAGAACAATTGGAAGGTAGCCAAACAAGCCGTTATTCCCGATGAATTAGATAAAATCGCGGCTATATTATCCGAATGGGCTGATTCTGATGAGGTGGATGTCATTTTAACCAGTGGGGGGACTGGCTTTAGCCGGCGTGATGTAACTCCAGAAGCGACCCAAGCAATCATTGAAAAAGCCGCGCCGGGCATTGCTGAAGCTATTCGGGCAGCTAGCCTCAGAGTGACACCTCATGCTATGTTATCCCGAGGTGTTGCAGGGATTAGAAAGAGGACATTAATTGTCAATTTACCCGGCAGCCCAAAAGGAGCGCTAGAAGGATTTGAGGTCATTAAACCAGCCTTACCCCATGCTGTGCAACTGCTTCAAGAGGATAGCAATGCGGAGAAGGGACATTCTTATTCAGGTTTAGCTTGAATGGAACGCCACTTACAAGTCTGATAAGGAAAATCGCTCAATTCAGTTTTATAATAGGATTTATAAGTAACCAAAGTAGTTCAGATAAAGATTGGCTTCGCCGGTTTTTTATCTCAAAGAGAAGATATAATTCAGCCAATAGAAAGCCTGTCTGGATAAGCTTGTCAAAATCAAGCTGGGTTCTACAATTACTTATAGATTATTTATAAGGTAGGTGTTTATGAATGTAGAAATTATACATCGTCCGTCTTACTCATTAGCACTGGTTAATTTAGCGCCGAATGAAAAAATTCGCGCCGACTCTGGAGCTATGGTAAGCATGACAGATGGCATAACGATTGAAACTAAAGCAGCGGGTGGATTCTTGAAATCATTGACTCGCTCCGCTTTAGGTGGAGAAAGTTTCTTTCAGAATTTTTTTATGGCACCACCACAAGGTGGGGAAATCACATTGGCTCCCGATCTGCCCGGCGATATGGTTGTGATTGAATTATCCAACCGGACGGTAATGGTTCAAGCTGGGTCCTATTTAGCATCCGAGATAGGTGTAGAACTAAATGCAAAATTAAGCAAGAAGGCATTTCTTTCTGCTGAGGGTATCTCTATATTGGAGGCTAGCGGGAATGGAAAAGTGCTTGTATCCTCTTATGGTGCTATTTATGATCGGCAATTAAGTTCAGGAGAAAAATATATTGTGGATTCATCCCACTTGGTCGCCTTTGATGGAACAGTGGATATGCAGATACGGGCGGTGGGAGGATTAAAATCAACCCTGCTAAGTGGCGAGGGACTTGTCGTCCAAGCCACTGGACCAGGCAAATTGTGGATACAAACTCGCTCCCCCTCGGCGTTAATTAATTGGATTATCCCGCATCTCCCCAAAAAAGATTAAAGTTATGGACGACTTTCGAATAGAAACCCAACCCGAACCGCCTATAGGAGAACCCCAAAGCAACTCGAAGAAGTTGCGCCAAACTCTTTTGGACATTATCGAGACCATTCTATTATCGTTGGTGCTTTATTTTGGTATTAACGCCGTATCAGCTCGGATCAAAGTGGAATCAATCAGTATGCAACCAACTTTGAAAGCAGGATATTACGTCATTGTCGATCGGTTAGCTTATAAAATCGGAAAACCACATCGCGGCGATATCATTATTTTCCGATATCCACCTGATCCGCAAAGAGAGCCCTATATTAAAAGAGTGATTGGTTTGCCAGGAGATACGGTAAAGATTAGCAATGGGAAAGTGTATGTTAATGGTGAACAGCTTATCGAACCATATATTGCAGCGGCTCCTGATTATGATGGCGTCTGGAAGGTGCCTTCGGATTCTCTTTTTGTACTGGGGGATAATCGCAATCGTTCCTCTGATTCGCATAGCTGGGGCATGGTCCCTCTAAACAACGTGATTGGGAAAGCCTTAGTTGTTTACTGGCCTCCCGAAGCTTGGAAAGTGCTAGAAACCAATGTGGCCGTAGCTGCTGGACAATAGGCGAATCCTCCAATCTTTTCTATTTGGCTCGATTTATGCATAGCGAAGCGAAACACCCTTTGTGAGTGCAAAAGGATTATCGCTTCGCTTAAAAACCTTCTCTTAATAATGGATTTTGATTTAGAGCGCCGCAAGAACTTGACGGGCGATCACCAAACGCTGGATTTCACTTGTCCCTTCTCCAATTGTCATTAATCTTGCATCGCGGTAAATTCGTTCTACTGGATATTCACGACTGTATCCATATCCACCATGGATTTGGATTGCATTCCGACAGACACGCTCAGCCATTTCGCTGGCAAACATTTTCGCCATTGCGGCTTCTTTAGAGTATGGTTTTCTTGAATCTTTCATCCAAGCCGCATAGTAAACCAACAAACGGGCGGCTTGGATTTCTGTAGCAGCTTCAGCGATCATCCATTGGATAGCTTCATGTTCTGAGATGTTTTTTCCGAACGCTTTACGTTGCTTGGCATACTGAACCGCCTCTTCTAATGCAGCTTGAGCTAACCCGACCGAGAGAGCTGCTATCCCAATGCGGCCACCGTCTAATGTTTGTAACGCTTGCTTTAATCCATCGCCGGGATGACCTAACACGTACTCAAGAGGGACACGCACCTGATCATAAGAAATCGCATTTGTCGGACAACCTTTCAGCCCCATTTTTTTCTCGGTTGGACTAATATAAAGGCCAGTTGAAGCACTAGGAACGAGGATTAGACTTAAGGAACGTGATCCTCCATCAGGGTCGGTGCGGACAAGGGTAAGGATATATTCGGAAATGCTTGCATTCGTACACCACATTTTTGATCCGCTGATGACCCATTCATCCTTTTCCTGTCGGGCATGAGTGGTAATCCCTCCTTTGAGATCAGATCCGGCACCTGGTTCGGTTAATGCCAGAGCAGCCAGTTTGCTGGGTTTCCCCTCTTTGGTCCTTCCGCTGGCAACAATTGGTAAGTAAGTTTGCTTGAGGAAATCATTTCCGTAAAGAACTAATGGTACACACCCCAAACTATTATGAGCGGCGATGGAGAGGGCTGTGCTACCGCATCCCCAGCCCAATTCCTCAATTGCAATTGCAGCGCTTATGGCATCCATACCAGCGCCACCGTATTCTTCTGGGACATGTAAGCCTAATAAGCCTATTGTTCCCATTTTATGGACTGCATCCCAGTTGAATTGACCACTTTCATCCACTTCCTTTGCTTTTGGTTTAATTTCTCGGGCAACAAATTCATGTACGGTTGCTTTCCACAACGCTTGTTCATTGGTTAAATTAAAATCCACCATGTTCCCTCCTTAAAAATATTTAGGTTATTTATGAGGTTAATTTTTTTGATATGATGGAGATGAAGCTCAACGATGTAGAGACGTCAGTGCGGATTAACCTCTACTACACAGTTCGCAAATATCCGCCATTGCCGCCGAAATTGTTCTTCGGCGATCCAATCTATTTCGGGGCGTTGAAATTGTGTGTTTGCAAAGCCGAAACCTTTGACGGGGTGTATTGCAATCAGGATAAGGAAATGCGCCCAAAGTGGTCGCAGTGATCCAATGATTGGCATTAGGATATTTCCGTTTTGAAAGCTGACCAATAAATGATTGAGAGGCGTAAAACATTTCCAATGAGCTTTGATTCCAAACTGACTGAATATGTCCACCATCCCCCAGGGAAAGGTGGCAGAATTGGGGATACGCCGGATTATGGGAATGAAAAAACGTTTAACCGGTTTATTTAATTCTCGCGCAATTGTCTCTGGGTCGAGCTGGAGGTTCTTTATGGCGTTGATCACCGTGGTTAAACTATATGGTCCGCAACTGTTTGATAATCCCTGATATTGCAAATTTGCTAATATTTGATCAGCAAGTGGCGAAGCAATCTCCTGGTGGATCATTGGATGGTTTATTTTAAAAACTAGATACAAACATTTCGGATTAAATGCATTATAACATTGAGGAATCGACTAAGTAGATTAAATCAAAAATTTTCCATCTGAAGGATGATTCAACATTCGTTGGCTGGTTGTATTCAGCAGGATAGATCTCTGGCTTAGTGAATGAAAGTCGGCAATGCCGACGTGCTTGGCAGATGATGGGATTCCTTGTGCTGAAATAAGCCTTTTCGCCTGCCGAACTTGGCAGAAAACAGCAGCTTAAACGTTACGATTTGAATTACCAAGTGAAAATCTCGAATTCATAGTGTGCTGGATGGGTTTTGGGAAAACTTTTAAGATGGTATTAAGCCAATTATAGAATTATTCTGTTCTAGAAGGGGAAAGTGGTTTGAGCATTTGTGGGTACAATTAATAATAATTTTAATAAGTCAGGATGGTTTTTCTATGAAAAAAGTTGTTTTGATCACTGGCGCATCCTCGGGTATTGGTGAAGCGACTGCCCGTATTGCAGCCCAAAAAGGATATTCGTTATTTGTGACTGCACGGCGGGTTGATAGGTTGGAACAACTATGTGCTGAAATCAATTTAAAAGGTGGTTCGGCATTATCTTACCCTGCGGATTTAACCGAATCAACTCAAGTCGCCGAATTGGCTGCTGCTGCTTTAGGGCAGTTTGGAAGGGTAGATGTATTGATCAATAATGCTGGTTTTGGGAGATTGAAATGGCTTGCCCAACTCGATCCCATTGATGACATCGAAAGACAGATTAAGCTCAATTTGATAGCCGTAGCCCAATTATGCAGAGCAATTATCCCGAGCATGATCCAAAATCGCCAAGGGCAAATTATCAATGTGAACTCCTTAGCTGGGTTAATCGGCGTCCCCACTTATAGTGTGTATGCTGCTTCAAAATTTGGTTTGCGCGGGTTCAATGAAGCGCTTCGGAGGGAGGTTAGCGATTATGGGATTAAGGTGAGTGGAGTGTATCCAGGCGGTGTGAACACGGAATTTGCCGAGCATGCTGGGATTGAGCGGAGAACAGGGATAAAGACGCCAGATTGGATGCGTTTAAGTGCCGATCAGGTTGGCCGGGCGATTGTCCATCTGATTGAACATCCTAAGAAACAATTAATCTTACCAGGATATATGACATACTTGGTTTGGATCAATCAAGTATTTCCTGGGTTAGTTGATCAGTTAATGCGCATTGGATATGTTCAGCGCGAAATGCGGTAGGGATTTATTTCTGCCGATCGATGTCCATATCTTGATAGGAAAGAGGGTCATCAACCGGTTCTATATGGGTAAAAACTGTTGTGTCCACTAAGCTATTGCGGATATCCGCTTCTATCTCCTCAGCGATATGATGACTTTTATGGGTTGACCATTTGCCAGGCACGAGAACATGGACGGAGACAAACCGTCTGCCGGCTGCTTGTCGTGTCCGCAAGGCATGAAATTGAATCCCTTCTCCTTTATACTTATCGAGGACTTGTTCAACGATTTTTTGATCAGCAACATCGAGCGCGGTATCCATCAACCCTAGTGCTGAACGACGGAGTAACTGATATGCTGACCAAAGGATATTTGCCGCGACGATAAGAGCAACAATAGGGTCGAGGATAAACCACCCTGTCAATGCCACCCCAGCAACAGCAAAAATTACCCCAATAGATGTATAGACATCGGTCATTAAGTGGCGCGCATCAGCCTCTAGGGTGATGGAGTGGAAATTCCGACCGGCTTTCATCAAAATGAGGGAAACAAAGAAGTTAATCAGGGATGCTAAAGTAGATACCGCTAATCCCAATGGCGCTTGTTCAATTGGCTGGATGTGAATTAATCGTTGTACTGCCGTATATGCGATGCTTAACGATGCGATTAAGATCAATAATCCTTCTGCTGCACTGGAAAAATATTCAGCCTTGCTGTGGCCGTAATTATGCTCTTTATCCGGGGGTTTAGCGGCGATGATTAGCATTGTTAGGGCAATCATAGCGCCCAGCAAATTAACAATTGACTCAACTGCATCGGATAATAAACCCACTGACCCGGTTAATAAATACGCCAGGGTTTTAAGCGCGATGGTAGCTATGGCTGCTGCAATGGAAAGCCATGCGTAGCGGGTCAGAAAATATCGGTCCATAGAATAAAACTCATCTCATATAATAATAGGATGATTATTTTAGTGTATAGCTGGTAATTAAACAAGAAGGGAATTTAAGGTTGATAGAACCAGCGGGCTAGGTAAGGGGTGATTGCCAATATGAGGTTTTTAATACGGTAAATCGCGAAAATACATAGCTTCACTCCCCTAGTGGACGGGCATGTTCATTTTGAAGGTAAGTGATGCCATTCCGCACCTGGGTGAGCGAGCGATCCAATTCCATTTCCAGTTTGCGTAAGGTGTCTAATACGTATGCGTCAGCCTCCTGGCGGGTTATTTCTTGTTCATTGCGAGCTTCGGCGATGATTTGCTCTGCCCGCGCTTGGGCGGCTTGGACAATTGCTTCGCGTTCCACCATCTGGTCACGTTTTTCCTTAGCAATGGCAAGGGTTCGATTTGCTTCTTCTTGCGCCTGTGCCAAAATGCGGTCTTTTTGGGCAAGTATTTGTTGGGCTTTTTTAACCTCTTCTGGGATCACGATGCGCATCTGATCAATCAATTCGAAAACCCGTTCTTCATCCACAATAATATTATGGGTAAAGGGGAGTTGTCGGCTTTCATTCAAGATTTCTTCTAATCTGTCTATTAGATGCATGATATCCATTTAAGCCCTCGCCACGATCAGTTTCCTAACAATAGATTACTCTGATAGTTTTTATTCGTCAATAGCCATTGCAAGGATTATGCCAGATTCAAGGTATTAATCCCGCAAAGAGGTGGTTGGTACAAGTTGTTGGCCATCACCAAGTTCCTTAAAGCGTCTTCTCAACGCCTTAGCAACTATGGGCGGCACCATATCGTTGACATCGCCGCCTAATGAAGCAATTTCACGTACCGTTGAAGAAGACAAGAAAGTATGTTCTTCGGCTGAGATAAAGGCGACCACCTCAATTTCGGGAGCTAAATGATGATTAGCTAGCGCCATGCGAAATTCGTATTCAAAATCCGAAAACACGCGCAATCCACGCACAATTACTTTAGCATCAATTTTACGACAAAACTCAACCGTTAATCCACCATAACCCATTACGCTGATTTTCGGAATATCTGTAAAGGATTGCTGAGCCAATTCGATTCGTTCAGCGGGAGAAAAAAGGAGTGATTTTAAAGGTCGGTCGTATACTGCAATAATCAGCTCGTCAAATAATAAAGCTGCTCGTTTGGCTATGTCTATATGGCCAAAATGGATTGGATCAAAAGTGCCCGGAAATACTGCACGGATCATAATGCCCCTTCTACATTATAAAAACAGGATCTAGTCTCATAAATCAATTTTACCTTAACTAATATCACTGGTTGTTTCGCGCCAAAAACGTTCGACTTGTTTTGCAAGCGGTTGATGTTCTGGCATAATTAATTCTGGATCTTTTTCGAATAGTTCTAAGGCATATTTACGGGCTGTTTCAATAACATGCAGGTTGGTTAAATTGCTGAATTTTAATTGTGCAAACCCAGATTGGCGGGTGCCCAAGAAATCGCCTGGTCCACGTTGCCTGAGATCGTGCTCCGCCAATTCAAAACCATTTTGCGTTTGAGTGATAACCATCAATCGTTCATTATCTATGGCGCTTTCTTTTTCTGGGATCAATAAGCAATAAGCGGGGTCTTGCCCCCTGCCAACCCGACCCCGAAATTGATGTAATTGTGCCAAACCAAACCGATTTGCCCCTTCAACCACCATTACCGTTGCATTAGGATTGTCCACCCCAACCTCAACTACAGAAGTCGAAACAAGAATGTGAAATTCTCCCTTTTGGAATTTAGCCATAATTTCCTCTTTTTCCTCCGCTTTAAGGCGTCCATGTAAAAGCCCGACATGGAGATGTGGAAATATATCGGCTTGTAATCGTTTGGCTTCTTCGATGGCAGATAAAGTAGGGTTGTTTTCACTTTCTTCTATTAAGGGGTAGATGATGTAGGCTTGTTTGCCCTTCTCTACCTGACTTTGGATTAACCGATATACCCTTTCACGCTCGCGCGGTAAAACCAAGTAGGTGTTGATGGCTTGTCTGCCAGGAGGTAATTCATCAATAAGGGTCAGATCGAGATCACCATAGATGGTTAATGCTAAGGAACGCGGGATTGGTGTTGCGGTCATGACGAGCAAATGGGGATTCTCACCTTTAGACCGCAATAGAGCGCGTTGTTCCACCCCAAATCGATGTTGTTCATCAACAATGATAAATTGCAAATTATTAAATTGAACCGGCTCTTCGATTAATGCGTGAGTGCCAATAATGATTTTAATCGTGCCATTGGCTAATTCCTCTCGAATTTGATTTTTTTCGCTTTCGGGTGTGGCGCCAGTGAGCAACCGGATGGACTCGCCAAGAAGAATTGGAGGTTCGTTAGCTCTTGCTGGGTCCGAGCGCTCCTCTGCAGATAATAATTTCATAAATGTACGATAATGCTGTTCAGCCAGGATGCTGGTCGGAGCCATAATGGCGCTTTGCCCGCCATTTTCCGCAATCCATGCGGCTAAGATAGCGGCTACAACCGTTTTACCCGATCCAACATCGCCCTGTAATAATCGGTTCATTGGTTTCCCAGAGGCTAAATCTTGACAGGCTTGCTCAATTGCTCTTTGTTGGGCATTGGTTAATTGATATGGAAGAGTAGCTGTGACCCTTTGCAACCATTCGCTTGAACAAGTAAAACGATGGGCGGTCCGTTTTTGCCAATTGTGTTTATGGCGTAAAACACCGATCTGGAGGAAGAAAATTTCGTCGAACGCTAAACGAAACCGAGCTTGTTCAAGCATTTTCGGCGAGTCAGGGAAATGCGCTTGGGCGATCGCCTTAGAAATCTCCATCAAGCCAGCGGCATTGCGGATAGAATCGGGCAAATAATCCACTAATTTTGGAGCATAGAAATCAACAACTTGCTTAATTGTCTTCCGTAACCAGCGTTGACTGATATTCTCGGTTAACCGATAGACCGGCACTATTCTTCCGCTATTTAACAATTCCTCATCTAATTGTTCTATCTCAGGGTTGATAAAAACCAACCTGCCCAAATACTGATCAACTTTACCAGCTATGGAATATTGATTGCCTATCCGCAATTTCGCCATCTGCCATGGTTGATTAAATAGAGTGATCCGAATAGCGCCGCTGTTATCAGTGAGAATTGCCTCCACGATGGGGCGGTTATTCGCTGATTTCCGCGCGGTGACTGATTGAATTGTCCCAATAACGGAAACTTCTTCCCCATAATGTAAACGGTTGATTGGGCGCAACTGTGAATAATCATCATAGCGGCGGGGGAGGTAGTATAACAAATCCCCCAAAGTATAAAGACCGAGTTTAGCAAGTACTTGGGTGTAGCGAGTGCCCACACCGGTAATCACCTGAATTGGAGCTTGCAGAGCGGCTGGTTGGATGGGCGACTCGCTCATTTCCGCTGAAGCCTTGTTCTTCTTCCTTTGAACTTTGGTTAATTCGTTACCTTCTCTTTTTGAGGACCTTGAGTGGGTTTTGGGTGGTGACTTTAACGGTGTTTCTTTTTTGGGTTGGTTGGTCGTTAAGAGGGTGAGATTTCCGGCTTCATATTTTTTTTGGATTTGTTCCCAAAGTGTTTTCAACGTCTCAGCCCGCTCTTCAAGTGTTAAATCAGGATAATGAATGAGATTTTCAGAGATAGATTGAATCGTCTCTTCGTCAATTTGATCGAGCCGCGCTTCATTTACCCATTTATCTAGAATGCGATCTACTCCACCAATTACGGCTCGATTAAAGTAATCGTTTTCTGATTCAATTTTAAATATGTTATAAAGTTTCTGAATGGATGGCTTCATAAATATAATTTTACCAGTCCGTTCCTGATTCCTGGCGGATAATAGCAAAGCCTAGACCGTTTGGACCAGTGTGTGATCCAATTACGCTGGTAACATTGACAATATAATTTTTTTCGGGGACAATGTCATTAATTTCATTCAGAAAATTTTTAGCTTGTTCTTCTGCGTTTGTGTGTAAAACAGCCAGACTCTCTAGGGGGGTATATTTACGAATCATATCCACCAGTCTCTTAAACCCTTTTCGATATGTGCGGACTTCCCCAAGGCTAAGCACTTGTCCATTGAGCACCTCAAGAAAAGGTTTAAAGCGTAAGAAGTCTCCAATCCAGGCTTTTGCCCAAGAAACCCGGCCACTGCGATGCACATATTCCAACGTGTCAAGCATGGCGATTAATTTAAGGCGCTTTCGAATACTCTCGATTCTCTTGACAATCTTATCCAGACTCATCCCCGCTGCTGCTGATTCAGCTGCAGCGATTACTTGAAAACCCAATCCCATACTTAGGCTTAGGCTATCGATCACTTTAACTTTACCGGAAAATAAACTTGCTGCCGTGCTGGCAGCATTGATTATCCCACTCAATTTTTCTGATGTATGAATGGACAAGATAAATTCTTTGCCTTCGGAAAGGATTTGCCCATATAATTTTTGGTAGGTGCCAGATGAAGCTGTTGCAGTTGTTGGAAAGGTCTTCATTTTTGGTAGTGTGTTATAGAATTCATTTCGGGTTATTTCTTTCCGATCCTCAACACTTTGTCCATCAATGACGATAAAATTATTAACCATGTGAATGTTGTATTTAACTAGAATATCCTCAGGGATATCTGCAGTACTATCGGTCACGATTGCAATAGATGATTCTTCGCTCACCAAATTATTCCTTATCAATGAGAAGGAAACCGATTGATTGTGTCCCCAGAATATTGTCGAGAGGTTTGTTCATCATTTGAAATTCAGTTTTAATTTTTGGAAAGGCGGAATAGGTACGAAAGGTTAGGTTTTTCTTATCACTGACACCCACATCGCTGCCAAAAATGATACCTAAAAATTGAATTTTCTCAAATTCATGAGCATAATTTATGATTAAATCTCCAATATTTCTTGCATTTCGCACCTTTTGATAAGGTAATATTTGACCTTTTTCCAATAATACCAAAGGATGAATGCCTAATAAATCGCCCACCAATGCCTGGTCGGGATCAAGCAAATTTAAAGCTTTTAAATTTAATAAATTATGGAAATATATTAAAGTGTAGACGTGAGGTATTTTATTGTTTAGGTAATATTTAATTTGGGATATAGATCCACCATTTGCAATAGCGCCTGCACAGGTCTGAATGAGCCATCCAACTCCTAATGAAATGGTTTGACTGTTGACGATTTCCACATTAGCAGAGATAGATACTTGTTCTAGTAGGGCAGTGATTATTGAAATTGATGGTGAAAAGTTAGGGGCAGGGAGGATAAATAACAGATTGTGAAATTTTCTAGATAATGAAAGGATGACAGGGATCAACTTATGAGCTTGTGGAAGTGTGCTAGAAGATGGGGCAAATTCAGCAGCGGTTACATCCGCAGCGGTTACATCCGCTGGTGGGGGTGTTTTGGTGCTGCTATGCTTGCCTTGTCTTGCAATGTAACCAAAATTTTTAGGGATTAACGGCAGGATTTTCACATACTCTTGACCTTTAAACCTGTTTTGTGGAAATTGGACAGAATTATCGGTGATAATACAGGTTTGGGGCATAATCTATTTTCGTCATTAGAAAAAAATTTAACAAAGTGAGATCGAACGCAAAATCCATTTTGCAGGCGATGACATTATAACGAAATTTCCGGTTGTTCCTGAGATGAACATTGCATTTATCGAGTAGATCCACTGGCTTTAAGAACGGCTTTCCGCATGAATTTTATTCTATTGAGATAATAAAGTAATAATGCGGTTGACCGCCATCTTGGACTTCAATTTCTTGTTCAGGATAAGCGAATCGGATTTGGTCGGCAATGTGGTTTGCTTCTTGTTTGCTCACATCCTTCCCATAAAACAAGGTAATTAATTCGAAATGATCTGCATGAGCACTGCGCAGTAATCCGAGGGTGGCTTCTTCTAAATTGGTTGTTGAGAGGACTAATTTTCCATTGTGCAAGGCGATAAATTCACCTTCTTTGACAGTTACCCCATCAATCTCAATGCTGCGCGTTGCCCGGGTAATCTCTCCGCTCTCGACATCCAACATCGCTGCGTTCATCTCTTTGATTACCTCTTCAAAATCGCCATGCGGGATCAAACGCATCATCGCTGCCAAACCTTGAGGGACGGAATGGCTGGGTACAACCGCAACTTTTTTAACCGTAAGGGTGCTGGCTGCTTCGGCTGTCTGGATAATATTCTTGTTATTAGGAAGAATCACGATTCTATCGGTGGGTAAATTCTCAAAAGCAGATAAGATTTCTTGCGTGGAAGGATTCATTGTTTGCCCACCGTGAACGATAGCTGCCACCCCTAAACTGGCAAAGATGCGGGCGATACCCGATCCGGGAACGACCGCCACAGCAGCAATTTGGCCTGGTTCTACCCTTGCTAGGGTTAATTGGCTGCCAGAACTTTTTTGTTCGATTTGCTCCATTTGGGCGGCTAGATTCTCCATGGCAACCTTGGTAAAGACACCTACTTTTTTGACATGCTCAATGGGCTCGTATTGTCTTCCGTCAGCTACGTGGATGTGTAATCGGTAAATTCCATCTCCTTCGCCAAGTTGAATGGAAGTCCCGATTTTTTCGAGGTCGTTATAGAAATCTTCAATATCGAATTTTTCAAATGGACGGAAGTCAATTACCACTTCAACATCTTGGCCAGGCTCAATCGTTTCCATCGTTCGTTGTAGGTTCATGGAAGCCAATGGCAAGACAGTTGTGGTTGGGGATTCCAAGGACAAGCCTTCAACATATCGTAACATCCCTTCTAAAATGAAGAATAAACCTTTTCCACCTGAGTCCACCACGCCAGCTTCTTTTAATACGGGTAATAAATCTGGTGTTCGCTGGACAGATTCATTCGCTGCGTCTACAACTTTCTCGAGGATATATTTCATGTCCGCTTTTTCCAAAAATGCATTTTGGGCAGCGGTGGCGATATCCTTGGCTACGGTCAGGATAGTTCCTTCCACTGGGCGAACTACTCCTTTATAGGCAGTGTCGCGTGCCATAGCTAACCCTTTGACCAGATATTCAGCGTCTAGTTCATTGATATTATCTACCGCACGCGCAAATCCTCGCCAAATTTGGGAGAGAATTACTCCGGAATTACCCCTTGCCCCCATTAATGCACCATGAGCTACGGCATGAACGATCTTTCCAAAGTTCGTCTCATTATTATTTGCGATTTCATCATAAGCAGCTTGCATGGTCAAAACCATATTTGTACCGGTATCCCCATCGGGGACGGGGAAGACGTTTAGCGAGTTGACAATTTGTTGATTCGTTCGCAGCCAAGTCAACCCGGCTTCAAGATATTTTTTTAGCGCCTGACCGTCCAGTGCTTGTTTTTCTGCTGGGTGGGCTTTTTGTTTTTGCTCTAAATCCATTGATAGTACTCCTCTAAATTAATCCCCACCGCTAATCTTCTTCACTGATCCGCAAACCGCGCACATGGACATTGACAGTTGAAACGGATAACCCAATCGTTTTTTCGACTTGGTAGCGCACAGTATCTTTAACACTAGCAGCTACTTGCGCAATCCGCGTTCCATATTCCACAATGATGTAGATATCTATATTGATTTCCCCACCATCATAAGAGACGTCAATTCCGTATTGGGGTTCCTTTACGATGGCATGACTGACACCATTAATAAAGTTTTTAGGTGCTAAGCCGACAACTCCATAAGATCTTAATGCCGCTTGATGGGCAATGGTTGCAATCGCGCGAGGTGAAACTTGAATTGAGCCTAAGGGTATTTCTTCTTTTGTCATTCGAAACCTCTTTAATAGTTAAAAGCTTGCAGATCTTTTGTAATCGTGGTAAGATTTGACCACTTCATCAAGGACTGAGGTCTAAACCAATTTAAGGACGTGATAATATGGCTAAATGTGCACATTGCGGGAAAACAACGACTTTTGGGCAAAACCGCCCTTGGTCTAAAAAAGCCACTGCTCGTACCTATCGGCCGAACTTGCAAGTTGTAACAGTTAACGAAAACGGCAAAAAGGTGCGGTTGGTGTTGTGTGCGAAGTGCATTCGCAATTTGTCTAAGGCAGATTAGTTGTTTCCTTTTCATTGTTTCTACTTATAAATCACGGGTCAGTCCGTGATTTTGTTTTTTAGGTTTAGTCTGTATGATACCTGTTCTATCTATAGCTGGCAAGAGAAATGTGGTTTTCTTTTGATTTTCGCTTAGGGTGAATCCGATTCATTTCTATTATAGGTATAGGTAATAAACCCAAATCCAAAGTGGTATCAATCCGGTTACCGCTAAAACGGCTAATAAACCCAGAAAGACAGTGAGCCAATCAATAGCTAATGGGTTCTCTTCCGTATTATTTATGGTGGGATAGATTACTGGTTCGGAAGATGCTGAAACTTCTGCATCTATGGGCATAAATGCAGTCTTGGAAGGTGAAGGAAAATTGCTCACCAGCGCAATTGTTGGAGAAAGATCTTCTTGATCCAGCTCTGTTTGTAGTGGATTGGTAGCCTGGTAAAGTTCATTTTGAACATTGAGTAATACTTGTCCAAATTGGTCTGCAGTACGATAACGTGCCGATGGTTCTTTGGATAAGACTTTCAATAAAATTAATTCTAGGGTTGGCGGGATTGCTGGATTGTATCGACTGGGTGGCGGCGGTGGATCCTCTCTGTGACAACGGGCGAGTTCTTCTGCTGAGGTAGCGTTAAAAGGCAACTGGCCAGTTAACATCTCATAGCACACCACTCCCAGTGAGTAGACATCCGAAGCTGGCGAAGGAGCCAAACCCGCTGCTTGTTCAGGGGAAAAATATTGCGGGGATCCCCAAACGACATCGCTTTTTTCTTCCGGTCGAATTGTGGCGAGCGCTCGGGCAATACCAAAGTCGGTCACTTTGAGGCGTTGGTCAGGAGTGATCAAAAAGTTTTGCGATTTGATGTCGCAGTGAACGATACCCGAGCGGTGAGCGAAACCAACTCCAGCACAAGCTTGGATCATCAAAGCAATGGTTTCGCGGACTGAAAATTGACCGCGTTGTTGTAATATTGTCCTTAGGTCTTTCCCAGGAATATACTCCATTACAATGAATAAGCGGTCATGATCATAGCCAAAATCAAAGATAGTGACGATATTCGGATGAGATAGATTGGCTGCGGCACGTGCTTCCTGCCGAAATCGTTCTCGATAAGCTTCATCAGGCGAGTATTTCTCCCGCAGGATTTTCAAAGCAACATCCCGATCCAGCATTTGATCATGGGCGCGATAGACTACCGCCATTCCTCCCGAACCAAGGCGTTCTATAATTTCATACCGATTATTTAAGATGACGGATGAAGGCATTTCTGATAAAATTTCTCCAGCTAATGATGATTTTACCATGAAGCAATTTTTCCTGAAAAAACCGTTTTTATTTTTAATCCTGTTTCTCCCGCTGGCGATTATTAGCGAACTTTTCCATTGGAACGCAGGATGGATATTTGGTTTCTCTGCGCTAGCTATCATTCCATTAGCTGGATTAATTGGTGAAGCAACAGAGAATTTAGCTTACTACGCTGGTCCACGTCTGGGTGGGTTGCTCAACGCCACTTTTGGTAACGCTGCAGAATTAATCATTACGATTGCAGCAATTCGCCAAGGATTATTGGAATTGGTCAAGGCTTCATTGACCGGCTCTATCCTAGGGAATCTGTTACTGGTGTTAGGAATGGCGATGTTCGTCGGTGGCATCCGGAACAAAAATCAACATTTTGATAATCGGGCAGCCAGCCGGAATGCAATCATGCTCGTATTAACCGTACTCATCTTGCTTGTCCCGTCCCTTTTGAGCCACTATATTGGGGTTACCAATCCGCAACCAAGCCCAAAAGTGGAGACTTTGAGTCTGGGCGTAGCAATGATTATGGTTGTCCTGTATATCCTCAATTTGTTATTTGGTTATTGGGCTACCGAAGCGGACAGCGAAAACGCTGACAATTTGGATTTCGGAGATTCCAAGGATGTCTGGCAGAAAAATACCGCCATTATTATTTTGTTGTTAGCGACAGTTGGTATAGCGGCGATGTCGGAATTATTGGTGCAAACAATCGAACCGATGATACAAAGCATTGGATTATCCGAGTTCTTCATTGGGATTATCTTTATCCCTATCATTGGAAATGTAGCTGAACATTTGGTTGCCATACAAATGGCATATAAAAATCGGATGACACTGAGCGTCGAAATCGCCATTTCATCCAGTTTGCAAATCGCATTATTTGTAGCACCGATTTTAATCTTTATCAGTTTGTGGTTAGGGCATCCCTTGACTTTGATTTTCAATCAATTTGAATTGTTGGCATTGATTGCTGGAGTTCTTATCACTGCCCTCGTTTCCGAAGATGGAGAGTCAAACTGGTTTGAAGGTGCAGAATTATTAGCTGTATATCTGGTGCTTGGTCTTGCCTTCTTTTTACTTTGAAGGAAAACAGAGAACCGATGAAAGCTAAAAGAAAAGAGCAGGCAATATCATTAAAATTAGGAATAATTGGGGCATTCAGTTTGGCTTGCCTGTTTTGCATTATTGGATTTAGTGCGATTTGGTTACCTTTTTCTGATAATGCTATTTCGTACCCCACCGCCGTAATCCAAGTAATTCCAGCTGCAACATTCACATCTACTCCACCTCCAACCCAGGCATCTGCTACCCTGAATGATGAAGGAGGTCCACAATCATCTTCAAGCGAAGTTCCCATTATGATTGGCGATTATGTTGAAATTGTCGGGACCCAAGGTGATGGCTTGCGGTTACGTTCGCAACCAGGGCTAGATGGTGATATCGTGTTTGTTGCTTATGAAGGTGAGATATTTAAAGTTGACGATGGACCCCAAGATGCATCTGGCTACCATTGGTGGTATCTCATTGCGCCTTATGATGAAACTGTTCGAGGTTGGGCAGTAGATAATTACTTGAGAGTTGTGCAAAACCATTAAACCTTGTTCATGGAAATAATGGAGTCGTATATATTGAAATTGTTATTCGATTTTTTACTAAATCCGCCTGCGTCAGATTGAGTATGTCTAACGATGCCAAGCTGCTTTATAAATAATCACGGAGGTTATGCTCAACCGCATACGCGGCAGCTTCTGCTCGATTGCTGACACCTAATTTCGACAAAATGCTGCTGACATAATTACGGACAGTTCCTTCACCTAGAAAGAGCGCTTTTGCGATCTCGCGGTTGGTTTTCCCTTCAGAGACAAGCAAAAGAACATGGCGTTCTTGTTGGGTTAGTGTGGAGAATGCAGACGCCTCTTCTTCTTTTGCTGCTTTGCGGACTTCTTGGAAAATACGTTGAGTGACTGCTGGATCCAAAAGTGCTTCTCCACGCCCAATAGCCTCGATCGCACGCACTAAGTCTTCTCCTCCAATTTGCTTGAGTACATAACCAGACGCTCCTGCCCGAATAGCAGAGAACAACATTTCATCCTCGGCATAAGATGTCAACATAATCACCCGAGTGTTGGGATACTTTTCGGCAATCTCCTCACAGGCTTCAATACCTGAGCCGCCTGGTAAGCGGATATCCATAACAACCACATCCGGGGCGTGGGAAGCAACTCGTTCTAATGCTTCTTTCGCTGTGCTGGCTTCTGCCACCACCTCGAAGTTTGGATGCCGGTCTAATAATGATTTCAACCCCAGTCGAACAACTTCATGATCATCTACCAATAAAATACGTTGTTTTGCCATTCTTCCTCCTGAGACGTTTTAGACTTTCTCTTCTGGCTTGATTGCTCCACTTTGTTGCCGACGGAAATCCACGAAACGATATCCGATTCCTCTTTCAGTCAATATATACTGCGGATTTGCTGGGTCTTTCTCAATTTTTTTCCTTAAGTAATTGATATACAAGCGTACGTAATGAGGCTCATCGCGATATTCATAACCCCATACTTTAGAGAGAAGCTGATCATGAGTGACCACCCATCCGGCATTTTGCACGAGGTGATATAAGAGGCGGTATTCGGTGGGGCGGAGTTGAACGAGTTGACCGTCTACCCATATTTCGTGGCGATCAAAATCCATTTTCAATCGATCATCAACTTCTATAACGCCGTGAGTGGAGGAGGCTATTGTTTCTGTGCGGCGGAGAACTGCCCGCACACGGCTGACCAATTCTCGCGGGCTAAAAGGTTTGGTGATATAGTCATCAGCGCCTAACTCGAGGCCACGCACTCTGTCGTCTTCTTCCCCTTTTGCGGTCAGCATAATTACTGGGACAGAACTGGTTTCACGAATGATGCGCAATACTTCAAATCCATCCAAATCGGGTAGCATTACATCTAAAAGAACTAAGTCTGGGAGCAGACTTCTTACTTTATCGATTGCTTGCATGCCGCGGTAGGCTTCGCTTACTTTAAACCCATCATGTTCAAGATTTAAACGGATGAATCGCACCATTCGTTCTTCATCGTCTACAATTAAAATATGACGGTTTTTAATTCGTGCTTCATCCATATAGTTATTCCCTTACGAAACCGAAGATATTTTCTTCTTGGTCAGAAGAGATAATTTCTATAAAACTGATGCGATGAACCGGCCAGATCCCTTGAAATGTTTCATTGGAGAGATAGGGTAAATCTTTCCCATCTTTTGTACGGGGATTGTTAATAATAATCAAGTTATCTTTTGGTGAGGGTATTTCATTGATCTCACCTACTACCGGATCCGCATTGGTAATGTGTACGATGACTGTATATGGCATATATCACTCCATTTTTGCGGAGAAATCCTATCCGTTAAATTTTACCAGTATTACAGAAATATTATCAGGTCCACCAGCTTGATTTGCTGATTGAATAAGCTCATTACATGCCGCTTGAAGGGAAATGCTTGAACCGACTATTTCGGATATCCTCTGATCGGGTACAACACTCCATAAGCCATCGGAACAAATTAATAAATAGCCATTTTCCGGGATTGGGAAGGAGTCGATGTCTGCTTCGAGTGGTTCATTTTGGCCAAGGGCACGATAGAGAACATTACGCTGTGGATGCGTGAGGGATTGTTTTTCGTTTATTTGACCTAATTCGATCAGGCGATTAACCAGCGAATGATCCCGGGTATAGCGTTTGATCTCGCCGTTTAGGCTTATATAATATGCGCGGCTGTCCCCTACATGAGCAATGGTTAAATAACTGCCAAAAATCAAACAGGCTGTTAATGTGGTGCCACCACCGGTAGCATGTCGGAGGACTTCCTGATGAGCGGTGAGTATTGCCTCATTGATAATACTCTGAAGTGGGTTCTGTGGAGTTGGACGGGTAGGGTTGACATAAGGGATTAATATTCGTTCGGTAATTGTCGCGGTTATGGAACCTATTGCCAGTTTACTGGCTATCTCCCCATGGAGATGCCCGCCCATACCATCGGCAATCGCAAAAAAGCCGAAAGGACGTACACTCTCTTGTAAGGACAATGAGCTGGCTAAGGCGATAAGGGTATCCTCATTATGATCGCGCTGCATTCCAACGGATTGGGCAAAGGCGTAAGAAAATTGAGGTAGATTCCAATTTGCTTGTGCTCCAGTTTGAATGGGATTTGAAAAAGAGGGGTGTTCGCCTTGTTTCGGTTTCGTTTTCGGAGTGGTCCGTTTAAAGAATGATTTCACTTTGAAATTTCCTATCCAGATAAATTGATTTGTAATGCATAAAGGTTATTATCGGTAGATCCGATATAAAGGACATTTCCAATGATGAGGGGATTGCTGATGATTGCTCCACCAGTTTGGTATTTCCAGATTAGATTTCCGGAAAGTCCATCTATGCAATAGATAAAACTATCAACAGAGCCAAAATAAACTCGATCATGGAAGATCAGCGGTGATCCATTTACCTGATTGAGCGTTTCAAACTGCCAGAGGATTTTCCCATTCCTTGTATCTAGGCAATAAAGATTTCCATCCGTGGAACCAATGTAGAGATAGTCACCTGAGAGAGAGGGGGTTGAAATGGTTGCTTTTCCTAAACGGGTGCGCCATAACAACCAGCCAGTCTTCGCATCTAGGGCGTAGACGTTCGCATCCAATGATCCAAAAAAGACCGAATTCTTTTCGGCAATAGTAGAACCGGTCAAAGCTTTTTTTGCCTTAAACCGCCAACGAATTGAGCCACGAAAATCCAGGCAATAATAATCGCCATATTCACTCCCGAAATATATTCCGTCATCAAAAATGAAGGGGGTGGACCGAATAGGAGAGCCAGCATCAATTTTCCAGCTGGAATTGCCGGATGCTAAATTGATTGCATGAAGATAACAGTCATCCGATCCGATGAAAATATGCCCGGCAGCGTAAGCTGGGGAAGACCATATAGGTGCTTGGGTATAATAGGAAAATATGATTTTGCCATTGCGTTGATTAAGGACATAAACCCGGTTGTCAGCAGAAGCAAAGATGACATTACCCTCGACGACGACTGGGCGGCTGACTATTGGGCCTTCTGTCTGATAAAGCCAAATTAATTCGCCGCTATTTTTATCCACACAATATAGGTTATGATCATAGGAGCCAAAAAATACTGACTGCTCATAAACCGTCAGATTGCCGCGAATCTCATCTTGGGTTGGAAATTTCCACAATAATTTAACTTCAGTAGCGAACAAGGGAGCTGCACTTGTCTCAATATCTTGGGTTTGGTTTTGGGATGCGTGTAGATTCTCGAGAGCGTTTTTCATTTCTAGTGCACTGGCAAACCGATCTTGCGGATCATATTGGAGAGCTTTGATAACGATCGCTTCTAATTCTGTAGATACATTAGGGTTATATCGCCTGATGGGACGCTCTCCGAACGAAAATGGCGGCTCTAAACGTGGATCTTTACCGGTAAGCACATGATGTAAAGTTGCCCCAAGCGCGTAGATATCAGCTAGGTGGGTTGCTTCACCGCGATACTGTTCTGGTGGTGAATATCCTTCGGTACCGATCATTGTCCCTTTTTGCTCACCGCGGAAGGGTTTGGCGATTCCAAAATCAATCAACATAACCCGATTATATTGATTGATCATCACATTAGAAGGCTTCATATCTCGGAATACAATTGGTTCTGGTTGGTGAGTATGTAAATATTGCAACACATCACAGATTTCAATTACCCAACGGACGATCGAGGCGATTTCTAATTCTTCTTTTATTAGTTCCTCGAGTGTTTTCCCATTGATAAGTTCCATCACCAAATACGAACGGTCTTGGGCGGAAAAATAATCAAAGATGCGCGGAATGGCTGGATGATCTAAGGTTGCTAATAAATTTGCTTCGCGTTCAAAATTGTGAATAATTGAACTGCGAATAACTGGATCATGGGTTTGGATTATCATTTCTTTTACCGCGACATGCTTGACGACATTGGGAAAATGCAGGTCGCGCGCTCTATAAACCGCTCCCATGCCCCCTACACCCAAAACGCCTTCAATTAAATAACGGGTAGCAATTGTTGAACCAATTCTTAATTGAGCTGTGCCTAAATTTGTGGAGGCGGGTTCTTTTACAGTTGAATTAGGGCTGTTCCAGTCTTCTGTCATGATTTTGTTGTATGATACCCGAAAAAAGCCAATTTGTTGACAGAGAATCATATTTAGGTGCATTTTTGCTATACAAAGCGGCTTGGGTTAAGTATAATTCATTCTTGATGATGGATGATCTAAATTTATATTATCGTTCTCCTTTCTCTTGGCGCTATGGTTCGAAAGAGATGCGTCAGATTTGGGGGGAGTTAACCAAGCGCAAATTATGGCGCCAGCTATGGGTGATTTTAGCAGAGACCCAGTCGGAATATGGTTTAGTGACTTCCGAACAGGTGCGCGACTTAAGCGAGCATGCCGACCAAATCAATCTTCAACGCTCTTTAGAAATTGAAGCTGAGATTCACCATGACCTAATGGCTGAAATCAAAGCCTTTGCAGAGCAATGCCCGATTGGTGGAGGGATCATCCACCTCGGGGCAACCTCGATGGACATCAAAGACAATGCCGATGTATTGCGCATCCGCCAATCTCTTCAGTTGATCATAAAAAAATTAGCAGAACTTCTGCATTTAATCGCTAACCAAATTGAGACTTTTGCTGATCTGCCTATTCTAGCATTTACTCATCTTCAACCCGCTGAACCAACTACATTAGGCTACCGCTTTGCTCAATATGGACAAGATTTATTGGAAGATTATCAACACCTCCAGCAGGTTTATCAGGACTTGCGGCTAAAAGGATTTCGCGGAGCAGTGGGCAGCAGTGCTACATTCTCCGAATTAGTAGGTGAAGGATATTTGGAGGAATTTCAACAGAAGTTAGCCGAGAAACTAGGCATGCCGGTTTTCGATGTAGTCACTCAAGTATATCCGCGCAAACAGGATTATAACCTAGCCTGTGCTTTAGCAGGAATGGGCGCCTCCTTGCATCGGTTTGCGCTGGATTGGCGCTTCCTGCAATCCATGCCTATAGGCGAATGGTCTGAACCATTTGAGGAGAAACAAGTGGGGTCATCAGCCATGCCATTCAAACGCAATCCGATCAATGCCGAAAAGATTAACTCATTAGCGAGAATGTTAGCCCAGTACCCGCGGCTGGCTTGGGATAATGCCGCCAATTCATTACTGGAGAATACGTTGGATGATTCGGCGAATCGGCGAACAATGCTGCCGGAAATGTTTTTAATTTCGGATGAATTGCTGACTACTATAACAAGATTGGTCAAGGGTATGAATATTTATCCCGAGGTGATCCAGAGAAATTTGACTATCTACGCGCCCTTCGCGGCGACAGAACGGCTGATGATGGCCGCTGCAAAATCGGGCATAAATCGGCAAACATTGCACGAGGAACTGCGCAAACTATCTATGCAAGCCTGGCAAGCTATCAAAGATGGATATCCCAATCCATTACTCGAGCTGGTGCTTCAAAATACGCTTTTCCAGAGCGCGTTATCTGCAACGGAAATCCGCGATTTGATGAATATAGAAAATTACATCGGAGACGCTGCTCTGCGGGCGCGCAAGCTTGGGGATAGAATTCGCCAAGCTTTAATATAGGGCGTTGATCTATCAACCTCTTCGAATAAATCGCCGGGTTTGATTCGGTAAAGAGTAACCGAAACAAATTTCGGAAGATTACCTCCAATCTCTTTCCGGTTCGGGTTTGTTTCCCAATATACCTTCGATTTTGTCGATCACATCAGGCGTGAGTTGTTTGGCAACCTCGATGGCTTGCATATTTTCAACCACTTGCTCTGGTCGAGATGCACCGGTGATTACCGTGCTCACCTGAGGATTTTGCAAACACCACGCTAATGCCATTTGGGGTAAGGTACAACCCAATTCTTTGGAGAAGCTGGCTAATTTTTTTACGACTTCAATTTTCTTTTTGAACTCTTCTCCTTCAAAGCGTTTGCGTAACCACTCATAGCCTGGCAGAGATATCCGAGTGCCTTCTGGAATTCCATTATTGTACTTACCCGTCAATAACCCGCTGGCTAAAGGACTCCAAATAGTGGTCCCTAAACCAATGGAGCGATATAGCGGTGCATATTCCACCTCTACCCGATAGCGATGGAACATATTGTATTCCGGTTGTTCCATCAGGGGTGGGATGAGGTGCTCGCGGCGGGCTACTCCATAGGCTTCCATGATTTGAGCTGCGCTCCATTCACTCGTTCCCCAATAAAATGCTTTTCCTTGTTGGATGATCAAATTCATTGCCCAAACGGTTTCTTCAATAGGCGTGAAAAGGTCGGGACGATGACAAAAAACTAAATCCACATATTCCATTTGCAAACGTTTTAGGGAAGCATTAATCCCTTCCAAAATATGCTTGCGGCTTAATCCATTATCATTTACACCAGATCCACCCCAAAAGAGTTTTGTAGAGATCACCAGGTCGGACCGTTTCCAGCCAACTTTTTTGATTACATTTCCCATCACAATCTCTGCTTGTCCGTTGGCATAAACTTCTGCATTGTCAAAGAAATTTACGCCTGCATCGTAGGCAGCTTTCATACAATCCAGCGCTGTCTCTTCGCCGATTTGTTGTCCAAAGGTAACCCAGGAACCTAAAGATAGTGCGGATACTTTCAAGCCAGACTTGCCTAAAAAGCGATATTCCATAAGATATTCCTCCTATTCAAGGGGTTTTATTTTTTGCAAGCCTTCATTAAACCATGTTTTAGAAGCGGCTGCAAGAACCGAATAATTTTTTGTTTGATAATTAATTCCTGGAATGATTGGGAATGGATTATCTCCAGATATTACCCCAATCTCTCCACCAGCTTGGGGTATTAACAACCAGGCAGCAGCCAAGTCCCAGATTTTGGCTGTAGCTTCAAAGGCAATCCGAGCAGTGCCCTTAGCCACGCTGGCGAGAGAGTACCCCGCTGATCCAAATATACGCGTTTTATAACGGATATCAACCCGGTAATGGCGATAGGTGCGCGAACAACAAGAAAAAATTGTGGTAAAGCTAGGCTCAAATTCCTTTTCAACGTGGATTGGACTTCCATTGAGAGTAGGAGGATGCCCTTGCACGACTTGATAAAGTTCGTCAATAACTGGAAAATATTGAGCCGAAAGGATTGGATATCCTGCCTCTATTTTGGTGATTAATATCCCCCAATGAGGTAAACCTAAAACAAAATTGGTTGTTCCATCGAGTGGATCAACCACCCATCCATTTTGAAGAGAGGAATTGGTTATGATCGGGTTTAGTTCTTCGCTGAGCAGAAAATCATCTGGGTAGGCATTGCGAATCGTCTCGTGAATAAATGCATCCGCAGCTGTATCTGCTTCTGTGACGATCGAACGATCTGCCTTCCGGGATGGATTTAAATGACGATTGCGAAAATATTTGAGGAGTAATTTCCCGCTCTCCAAACACAAACCTGAAGCAAACTCTAAATCTGGATAATGTTCGTTAAGCATTGCATTTCTTCAGTCGAATATATTTCAAAACATGCAATAGATGTCGAGTAAAGCGGAGCCTCGTTTTTTGAGGATCTTACCTTAATTCTACTTCCCAAAGTCTTTTGGTCAAGCAGCACTTTATGATCAAGACGGGAATACTATTTCAATGTAGTCATTGGTTACATTGAGATCAGGGGAGGCGCCGAGGAATTTAATTAAACTCGCCGCTACTTCTGCTTTGTATTCTGCGTCTCGTTTACTCCAGGTGCGACTTTTTACCTCAAGAAAATAACCGAGTTCGGGCGTTTCAATATGATCAAGGTTGATATAAAATTCTGTACCGCGATATAACACTCTCCACCGCAAACGGTCCTTGTTGATGGATACTTCCTGCACCGGTTTGAAATATTCGCGGTAGAAGCGTAGGCTATGGGTGGCAGGGGCAATGAAACGGCTGCGAGATAGTAACACATCTTGATCAAACCGAGCCTCGCGGGCTTTTCCAAGCAGGGTTAGGCGATAACGAACATTGATAATTTTCCCTTTGTCGTCAACCAATTCGTCTTCTCTATAGCGCAGATATCCTTGATCGGGATCGGGGAAGATGAAATAGGTATCATATTCGTGATAATGGCGGCTATAGAGAATTTCCAATTGGCCTGATTGGATGGCGGCTAATACAGGTTGGGGATCAGTGATTTGGACTTTAACTTGCACTTCAAAACTCTCGCCTTCAGCAGCTCCACCGATGGTGATTAGCTTTGAGAGAATCGATTTTTCTCTTTGAATGAGGAAGGTGTCGATTTGTTTGGCGTATTCCTGAGCTGCCTGGCGGAGATCGTTTTCCTGAAGGGTGGTTAACTGATGGTTTTGCATTAGCCATTTTCCATCAACCATAACATCGGTTACATCATTTTTATTGCATGCATACACAATTTGAGCATATATCCCCTGTGGATCGCGACGAAAGCGGGGAGTATTATGCAGAGGGGATATATCAATCAAGATGAGGTCTGCGCGCTTCCCCACCTCAAGTGACCCGGTTAAATTTCCGATATGCATTGCGTTGGCTCCTAAGCGGGTTGCCATGCTTAAAGCTTTAGTAGCAGGCAATGCGGTGGGATCTCCGCTATAACCCTTGGCGATAAAAGCCGCCAGTCGGATTTCTTCGAACATATCTAAATCATTATTTGATGCTGGTCCATCCGTGCCGATACCCACATTCAATCCGCTGTCAAGCATTTTTTGGACGGGAGCAAATCCAGATGCTAATTTGAGATTGGAAGAAGGGTTATGGGCAACACCGGCTTGGTGGTGTAAAAGGGTTTTAATTTCACCATCATCAATATGGACACAATGGGCAGCCAGCACTTTGGCATCGAAAAGATTTTGTTTTTTGACATACGGTATAACCGGCATGCCATGTTCTGCCCGTGATTGTTCTACCTCGCCAGCAGTTTCAGCCAGGTGGGTGTGAAGAGGGACATCGAATTCAACCGCTAATGCGGCAGCAGCTTGTAAGATCTCATCTGTGCAAGTATAAGGCGCGTGAGGCGCCACAGAGGGAATAATGAGAGGGTGGTTTTTCCAGCGTTGAATGAACTCTCGCGTTAGGGCTAATGATTCTTCATAAAAACGGGCATCTGGAGCGGGGAATTTCATCACGGTCTGGGAACAAACTGCCCGCAAACCAGCTTGGGCGGTGGCATTGGCGACATGCTCTTCAAAGTAATACATATCCGCAAAACTGGTTACCCCCGAGCGAATTAGTTCCACACAGGCTATTTTCGTGCCTAATTCAACAAAATCCGGAGACACAAATTCTCTCTCCACCGGCATCATATAGCCTAGTAGCCATACATCTAGACGTAAATCATCTGCCAGACCGCGAAGCAGGGTCATTGGAACATGGGTATGGGCATTAATCAAACCAGGCATTAATACTTTCCCTTGACAATCATGGATGGTTTTCGCCGTATATTCAGCCTGCAAGGTTGATTCCTCTCCCACCGCGATGATGGTGTTGCCATTAATTGCCACCGCGCCAGGTTCATATTGATGGAGATCGTTGTCCATTGTCAATACGATAGCATTTTTTAATAAGAGGTCTACAGATTGTGCCATGGAGAATCCTTTCTATATTTCACGCAATATGTTTAATGCCTGGTTTACCCCCCAAATAGGTGCATATTGGGTTGGACCGCCATACGGACGAGAATATGTATCTTGCTTTAACGGCGTGCTGACATAGATGGTCACCGTATGCTCTAGATGGAGAGGTTTTATGGAAATACCTAAGCCGCATTCTGCTGAGTGATAGGAGCGGAACTGTTCTGTCGCAATGATTAAATCATCATTAGAAAGATCGCCGGTTATTGTTTCTCCCGCTTTAAATATCTCAGGGAAAGCTTCCAACCTTTGAGCTAAAATGCCCTTACTGTTGTTTTCACAAACCACCAAATGCCAATTGGAAGACCGCAGGTGATCAAGGGCGATTTTTTCTAAAGATTCATTGTCGGCACCATATATGGTTTCCTTAAGCCGTTTTCGGATCTCGTTTTCAACGGGCTCAATCATTTGGTTGGCTTCTGATTCACTATCAGCTTTGACTGTAATGCGGATATCTACCTGACCAGAATGAGCAGCTAATCCTACTGTGGGATTGGTTAAGGTCTCTAAATCCGCTATCATGGAATCGATGAGAGATTCACCAATTCCAGCGGTGTGGAGCGTGCGAGTTTTAATCAAACCTTGTAAGTGATAAGTAGATTTTAGAAATGGAATGATAGAATTTTCCATAAGAAATTCCATTTCTCGGGGTACTCCAGGAAGACAAGCAATGGTCTTTCCAGCTTGATGAATGATAAAAGCTGGTGCAGTTCCTACTGGATTTTCAATTGGAATAGCGGAAGCGGGTAGATATGCTTGGCGGCGATTGTTTTCGGTTGGTTCTCGGTGGTATCTTCGAAAACGTTCTTTAATTTGTTCCCATAACTCAGGGTGAAACTGTTGTTCTTCTCCCAATGCCAATGCAATCGCTTCACGGGTTGGATCGTCAACCGTTGGGCCCAACCCCCCAGTGGTGAGGATGATATCACTGCGTGACAAAGTTTCTTGGATCAAAGAGGCTATGCGTTGGGGGTTATCACCGATGGTGGTCTTCCGATAGATATCGATTCCAATTGCATTCAAGCGTTGCGAGAGATAGGTTGCATTGGTGTCATTGATCTCACCAAGTAATATCTCTGTACCGATAGTAATAATTTCTGCGATTGGCATGATGCATTATCTCCAGTTATTCTCCCAAAAAGGGTTATCCGCTATTTGTTGTTCCGTCCTTAGTGTAAATGAGGTTACTCCTTAAGAAAAAGCAGAATGTCTAAGTTCGATTGGTA
>DYKV01000628.1 GCA_020722415.1 Anaerolinea sp. | reverse complement strand
TGGCTATAGGGATGTTTATGACCTTTCTTGGCTTACTCATCGGACATTTGTGGTCTTTTTTGTTTATCGCTGTTAGTCAGTGGGTATGGGTTATTGCATTTTTATTTCTGGTGGAAGAGAAAGAGCTGGTCGAGAAATTCGGTGATGAATACAGGTCATATAGTCAACAAGTGCCGATGCTCCTCGCAAACCCGCTTTGCATTCTCAGGGTCCTCTCCAAATCCCTTGAGCTGCCGGGTTAATGCCTTACGTGTCCAACCAATCACGCCGGCCAACCGCTAAAAGGGTCGGTTCAATTTAGTGGCTTCAGATAAATTTGAACAAAGGAGGAACAAAATGTCAAAATCATCAGGCGCTTCTGTTTATCAGTGCAAAGTAACCTTGAAGGGCAGTAAGCCCCCAATTTGGCGGAGAGTACAAGTCGGGAGCGATACGACTCTTTACAAGCTTCATCAGATTCTACAGGCAGTGATGGGTTGGTCTGATTGTCATCTTCACCAGTTTATCATTCACGGAACATACTATGACACGCCTGACCCTGAGTTTGAATTTAAGGTTGAAAACGAAAAAAGCGTAAAGCTCAATCAGGTAATTTTCGCTGTAAAGGAGAGGTTTATCTACGAGTATGATTTTGGCGATAGTTGGGAACATGTGATTTTGCTTGAAAAGATTTTGCCTTTGGACCGGGGGGCGGCCTATCCTATTTGTCTTTCCGGCAAACGGGCCTGTCCCCCAGAGGATTGTGGAGGGATATGGGGTTATTATGGTTTTCTGGAAGCGATTCAGAATTCTGACCACCCGGAGCATGCCGAGATGTTGGAATGGATAGGAGGCAGTTTTGATCCGGAATCATTTGATTTGGATGCGATAAATCAAGAAGTAAAAAGGATTGAATGAGTGTTCCGTAGGAACTCCAATCCCCTGCCATCTTGGCGCCAGGCCCTGTTGTTGAATTTCCCTGGGAGAGAAGGGAATCGCAGACGCCCAGGCTTTTCCTCCGCAGGGCGGCTGAATGGTGGTCTGTAAGCTGAGGCGTATAGGCCAAGGTCATCGCCTTCTTTAGGCGGTCAGCGACCAGCGCCGGATTGCTGATCGCTGAC
>DYKV01000123.1:5579-6921 GCA_020722415.1 Anaerolinea sp. | reverse complement strand
TTTTTCTATTCGAATGGATATTGACCACCGGTTTAGATCTCGAATTTACTCCCACAATATTGACAAAACACAGCATCAGCAGCGTTAGTGCGATTGCAATATGGGCATAATTTTGCGTTTTTTGCAGGAAGCAGATATTCGCCGCTTTTCCGTTTGGGAAAGCTTGGCTTCGGAATGCGCTGAGCCAATTTCAAAGCCACCTCTCTCCCATGTTGAAAAGCCTCTTTATAGAGATTGTTAATCTGCTGACGATTCAACTGTTTTCCGGTCAAATACCATTGCAGCACAACATTCCCCACTACATACGTCCCAGCATAAGAAACAGCCACCTTCGGAACAATCCCCCAAGCTGGGATTAAGCCCACTAACTGACGAGCCACCTGACGCCAGAAGAAACCGCCACCGAGGATTCCTCCAAACTCAGCCACATAGTCTTGCCATCGGGTAGATAAACCGAGGGTCAAGCCTAAACGGTAGACCAGAAAAGCCTGGTTTTTACTCAAGACCATCATATCAGCCACATTGAGTGGTAAATCCAAAGTCGGCACTATTTCGGCTAACCCGGTGCTAAACGCGTAGGCAGCGTTGCTAAAACAGCTATCACTGATCAGTTGACGGCTAATAGTCAGCCGAAATAGCGGGAACATTCGGCCCAACGCAAGTTGTTTGGACGGCAGAGCATCTATAACCGCCGGGACAAATTGGTGCAACAAGAATTGTTTGTCAATCAATGCCCCATGTAAGACAACATTTTTCCCCCATCCCATCCATTGGTTTTGAAGAGATAATGTCGGTTGAGGTTCATCCACGGCAGGCGGATAAAGGATGATTAATATCTTCCGCCCACTGTCTACCCAACGGCGTGCCAGGCTTTCTTCCAAAGAGGAATCTGCTATTGTTTCATCTACTAGTAAGATTAAGAGATCAGCCCCCAGAGCCGTTTTGAGAACCTCGTTATCACCATGGTAATCTATAGCTAATATTGGTGAGAAAGTCTCGATGCTGGTTCGATTTGGATCGTGACGCATCTGATGGAGAAGGATCGCCTTGTCCGTTTCCGATCGCGATACCAATACAATTTTTACATCCTGGAGCGCTTCTTCACGGATCGGTCTTAAATCGAGTTCCTTTATGGATCGCCACACATTCGGCAAATCTTTTAATCCATTCATAATGTATATTCTAACCGAGTTCATGTATACTTTGCGTATTGAATAAGAAAACAGGAAAATACACCAGCAAAAAGACAGGAGTTTGCCCTGCCAAGCGGATTTTTTAACCAGAAAGTGTTTTTTGTGGTAAAGTAAGCGCAATATGCTGAAACCCCATCAGCTAAATTTGA
>DYKV01000123.1:0-5479 GCA_020722415.1 Anaerolinea sp. | reverse complement strand
TGTTATGCAAACTATGAAAGATACAAATTCTCTTTCGCTCGAGGTCCAACCCCGCAATAAAATTCTCCGAGCGGGATGGTTCGTTTTCCTTGCAATTGCCTTGGCATTTGGCGGGTTAATTGCCCTAACTCGGCTTCAGAAGGTTACTGCCACCCAACTCAACGAAACCACCAGCAGCAATGGTGGTTTAATTTCAATCTGGCCCAGCGAATACGTTCGACAGATCACCACTAGCGGAAGATATTTCATCAATATGACCGGCCGCAGCCTGGCTTACTATACAGACAAAAACCATACCATTCAGCAGCTTCATTTGGCTTATGGCGGAAATGGGTTGTATTATGCCACTTCCACCTGGATCAGCCCTACCTGGAGTGCTTGGACAACCGAGGTTGTCGACTCCTCCCCAGATGTGGGGGAATGGGCATCCATTGCAGTTGATCGCGATAATGTCCCCCACATTGCTTATTTCGACAAAGGCAATGGTTGCTTGAAATATGCGGTGAAAAATCCCACTTGGACCATCACTCCAATTGATTGTGACAACACCCTCTTGCCAACTAGCGAAACCACCGCGGCTCTCTTAGAAGATGGCTCCACCCAGGTTGAATCGGTTATCAAACCTTACATCGCCAGCGCGCCGGGAACAGAGACAACCTCAACCCCCCTCGCTATCCCCGATGCCGGTTCGGGGATGTACACTTCGATCGCCCTGGATTCTTATGGTCATGTCCATATCAGTTATGCCAAATATTACCCCCGCCCTGATGGAGGGGGAACGACCAATATTTATCATAAATTAAAATATGCTTCCATCGCCGGTACAGAAATCAACATTCAACAGATCACCGAGGCCGGAAATGCTTCCTTGGATGAGGGTTTATATACCTCAATAGCGATTGATTCTCGCGATCGCCCCCATATCGCCTTTTTAGATGACACCCATGACAAAGTGCGTTATGTTTTCTCACCCTCTAATAACCGGTGGACCTTCAGCTACCCAACTACCGCCTCTATTGGCAATTATTCAAATGTTGGCGGGTGGAACAGCCTGGTGTTAAAACCTTCTAAACCGCAAGATATCGCCTATATCAGCTATTACGATCAATCTCACGGTTCACTGAAGATTGCCAAAGGAACCTACCATGATTCCTACGATGGGGATCCGCGATATAAAAATTATGTTTGGGATAATTCGATAATTGACAGCGCTAACGATACTGGCTTGTTTTCCTCTTTAGCGGTATATGGCAGCAAGGGCTTTGGAGTCAGTTACTTCGATGAATCGTTGGATGACTTGAAGTACGCAACTGGGAATATTAATTCCTGGGCACGATCAACCGTTACAGGTACAAACAGTCGGGCTGGCCGTTATACATCGCTAGTATATGATTATAATCTTGTCCCCCACATCACTTATTTCGACTTTAGCGATGGGAACATGTATGAAGCCAGGTATATCAATAAAAAATGGGAATTCCGCCAGATTGACAACAGTATGATTTTAGGATCAGCCTCTTTGAGCATCGATTCTAGCGAGAAACCTCATGTACTGATGTATAACGGATTATTAGGATCGTTGGAATTGGCAAGCCGCACCTCGGCTCCCCAATGGTTGGGCGATACCGTGGTTGCCTCCCGCCTTTCCCCGGAGAATAAAATCTCCCTTAAAGTGGACTCAGCCAATCACTATCACATTGCCTATTATGATCCGCTTAATAAAGATTTGATCTATGGATATCATAACGGTTTAGGCTGGACGTTCACCAAGGTGGATGAAACCGGCGATGTGGGACAAAATCCTTCCCTAAGTTTGTCAAATGATAAACCCTTGATCAGCTATTACGATGCCAGCAACGGAGCGCTAAAATTAGCGACCTATGATGGCTCTCTTTGGTCTATCGAAACTGTGGATAATCGAAGCGCCACAACCGGCCATTACTCTTCGCTCAAAGTCACGGCATCGGGTATTTACATCTCTTATGATGACAGCTCTTCTGGTTTATGGATGGCTTATTCCCCAATCAGCACACCGCACTCTTGGGTATTAGAAAATGTGGATGGAACAAGCGGCGCCGGACAGTTCAATTCAATTGATGTTAACGCTGCCGGTTATCCCCAGATCGCCTACTATGATGCTGGCAGCCAGAGCCTGAAAGTTGCTGCTGCCGCCAATAATTCATCTCCTTTTGGATTCAGTTCAACTATAATCGATTCTGGCGATGATGTCGGCAAGTACTGCTCATTGGCAATCGATTCTGCAAACCAGGTTCATATCAGTTATTACAACGCCAGCAAAGGCGATTTGAAATATGCCAATTTTGATGGCGGCGCCTGGACAAATCAGATTGTTGATCAAGGCGGGGATGTCGGTTTATGGAGTGAAATCTTGGTCGAGCCAAGCTCAAACATCCCGCACATCTTGTACTATGATGCAACCCGTCAAGAGTGGAAATACACCTATGACGGTCCAAAACCGATTGTCTCCACAATCTTCCTGCCAGCAATCTCACACTGAGAGGTTCTAGTGAGACCAAACTTCCGGTAGGTATACCCCTGCCGGAAGTTTTTTATCAGATTCCCGATTTGGGTTCGAGGAATTGAGGGCTGCGCAAGCCATTCTTCTCCGCAGCCCGCGAAAATATTAGCGGGTGATTAGGCAACAATCTTCATCCAATCGGCAGCGATCTCTTTTGCGCTGCGATTGGCTGCTTTCTGTTCACCTAATTTTGCCAAATTTTGGCGGGTGATTTCCGATTGTAACAACAATTCCAAAGCTTCTTCCCATTCACTAGCTTGAGCGGCAAAAATGCCGCCTTCCCTCCATTCCAAATAAGATGGGATTGGTGTAGCCACCCAAGCAACCCTCCGCGCTCCAGCTTCCATGAGGGCTAAATCAGAGCGCGATTGATTATAGGGAAAATCCGCTAATGGAAATAGCAACACATCAAATTCTGCTAGAAGAAACGGATAATCCTCCAACCGTCCCGGCGGGATAAAATACTTGCGCTCATCAGAGACAGTTGTTATCGCTTCATAAGCCTTTAAATTCCCCACCACTCCTACTAAAATATCTGGAAATTTACCAAGAACGCTTCCCAGGGTTTGATTCACTTGAGCGATATCAACCGCCTGAGTGTGATTGGCTAATATCCCAATTTGCCGATTTGAGCGCTGAGGGGATGGCTTTTTCCACATCGGATTATGGTCATCCCATGCATAAGGGATCACAAAGACTTGAGCCGTTTTAGGCTGGTAAATTTCTGCCAGTTGTTTACTTGGGACACTGACCAGGCTGGCAGCTCGTAATACGTGCTCTAAGCGCTGCATCGCCAAATGGTTTGCCGGGCCAGCTTCTTCATAGCCATAATACGCGGAAGGGATCTGGTAAAAATCCTCATCAAGATCAACCACAACTCTCACCCCCTGTTGGCTGAGACGCTCAACCCCCTGAGTTAATTCTTCTGAAACATGGGGCCGGCTAAAAACAGCCAGCGCCGCTGTTCGATCCACCTCCGCTTGAAATCGAGTAGCGATCTGCACCTTCATGCCATTTTGGAGCAGTTGTTCTACTATCGGTGCAAAACGGATTTCAACGCTGGTTTGGGCTGGTCCATAAAAGTAAATGACTCCGTTGGCGGAAGTTTTTCCAACCGAGATACGCCGATCTGAATTAAGCAGTGCAGAAGATCGAGTTTTTTCTTTTAGTATTTTTAGTTTTTGAGCCAAAGTTTGCCCGTTATCTTTAGAGACACTTTGCCGTTTTCCTTCTATCCGCTTTATCCCTTGATTTGCTATGGTATTCGCCGCCTCAACCTTCAGTACCTCTTGATACAAAAAGGCTGCTGAATCAAAATCATTACCCTCTTCATAACATTCGGCTAACAAGATTAGCGCATCCGTATCGGTCTTATCACTGGTCACCAATGCAGCCAGGATCTCCACCCCTTCCTGGCTTTTACCCTGATTCAGGCAGGCTCTTGCCAACCCGATCCAAAGCTGACGATTTTCCTCATCCAGCTTAATTCCATTACGAAAAACTTGTTCCGCTTCATCCCACTGGTTCAATAAAGTAAGCGCATTCCCCAGGTTGAGGTAGGCAGAGGAATTATGGGCATCTAGCTCGATAACTTGGCGGTAAAATGGCAAAGCTTCTTCTGGCTGGCCGAGTTGGATGTATGTGCCGCCAATTGCGCTTAGCAATTCTGCCTGCCCTGGTAGAATTTTATTCGCCTGCAATAAAAACTCCAGCGTTCCATTCCAATCCCTATCTCGGGCAGTTTGGCTCGCCTGAGTGATTAATTCATCAAAAGATAAGGAATCTAACATATTACTCCCTTCAAACACAATGTTCTGCTTTATGGTAACTCTACATCAGGGAAGAAAAAGCATACATAAATTTGACCTGAATCTTTTATAAAGGCGGGGTAAATTCAGAAATTTTTACCTCACTTTTACGGATTAATTCAATGCTTTTCCGTAAAATACTCTGGAAATGAAATCAATTAGTCTTCGAAGGATTGGCTATGGATAATTCATGGATAAGTTCCATCCTGCCATTGGGGAATTCACTCAGTGCGACTAGTGGTATCCCAGAGTCAAATCTAGATGACACTCCTAAATCAGGCAGTGGATCTACCCCAATCAACTCAACCGATTTCCGCCAACTGCTGACGATTATGCTGCTAAGCAGCTTAGCTTCTTCTTCCACCTCATCCTCCGATGGGGGCAGCTTAGGGATCGGTTCCCTCATGGCACCATTAATGCTCACCCTATTAGAAAAATTGTTGTCCAATCAAGTCGAAACAACGTCTTCGGTTTCCGTTACCCAGCCAAAAGCCGAACCATCCACCGCTCAACCGGTCAATTCGCCAAGAGGATTACCGATCAAAGGTGCTTTAACCCAAACTGCTCACCCGGGTCATATCGCTTTGGACTTTGGTGCGCCGGTAGGCACACCAGTCAAGGCAACCATGGACGGGAAAGTGATCTATGCTGGATGGAATAACGAGGGTTATGGTAATCTCGTGATCATCGAGAACGGACCATATCGCATCTACTTTGCCCATCTTTCTAAAATTCCCGTTAAGGTCGGGGATAAAGTCCATTTTGGGATGGTGATCGGATACTCTGGCAATACTGGCAATTCGACTGGTCCCCACCTGCATTATGAGGTCAGGAAAAACGGGGTGCAAATTAATCCAGCCCCATTTACCCTAACATTAGGAGATAAATCATGACTGATATACCATGGAATGAAAATCATAGGGTTAATCTCAGAGCGATTGATAGGCATCATCAGCAATTAGACAACAGTTTTGATGATCTCCATTAAAGCAGGAGCGAAGGTTGTAGTGATCAAATGTCAGAAGACTTATGAAAGAAACTGATTGAGGATACAGCCTGCCACTTCTCTACCGAAGGAAAGTTGGTGGTGATCCATAACTATGCGGGTTTCGTTTATCAAAAAAAGAGCATG
>DYKV01000122.1 GCA_020722415.1 Anaerolinea sp. | reverse complement strand
GACAGGACAGGACAGGAATAGGATTTCTTCAGAAAATGGGCCATTGCAATTTCCGATAGGTCATGTGTGCTGAAATTGATTCGGGTATCTGAGGGGAAAAAGGATCCATCAGGAAAGTTTTGGAATAGAATGATTATTGAGATATCCCATTAATTTAGAGAAATCGATTTCGGCTAATCCGACCGTCCGATCCGCCGCGCCGTAGCCCATTAGAAAGCTACCATTCGGCCTGAGAATACCTGCGCAGGTAAAAAGACATGGGATGTTAAAATCGCCTTCAAGCTCCCATTGCTGATCCGCGAAGAGCAACCGTTCTGCTGGACGAACCAGAATTTCCAGATTCAAAGTCCCGTTTTCTTTGATAATCATAAACGATTGAGTGTATCCGATTCGATCATCCTGTTTCCCATGATATGGCAATAGCCAACAGCCGTCGGCCAATTCCAACGGTGCGAAACTTGCTCCGATTCGATTGGCCTCCCACTCATATTTTGGCACCGCAAAAACCACGGTTTCCGTGTTTCCATAGTAGAAATCCTCGATATTATCCGCAGCAGATAAAAATATCGAAGGGGCGGTCAGGCCACGTCCTATTTCATAGTTCTGAGGATATTTGGGTCTATGGATGCAGACTATTTTTGGCTTGCCAGCGATTTCCAGACGCCGTGGAAACAGGACAACATCCCGATCATCACTCACGTCAGGTTGATGCAAGGGAGCGACCAAAGAGAAGGCATGCGAGTAGTTGCGTTTGGCCAACTCATGCAAATGGACCTTGTAAAGCAAAGTTACTGTATTGTTTTCGTTTACCGCCTTACCGAATTCCGGCGACAATGCCCATTGCGGAAGACATTGAGTCGGATCGTCGTGCTCCCAATAAGGGCCGGGGGGAAATGCGCGACAAGCGACCGATAAATATGGTTCATCCTCAAAAAGGAACAACCGCGGATCTTCAATACAACCATTCGCATAATCGAACATTTTCCCATTGCGCATTGAACTCGAGGAAAATCTCTCGCATGCGTAATCCAATCGTGGTGCTAATGCCGGGCCGGAGAAATCAAAATCCCAAGATTGGCCGCCATCGTTGCTTTCTCCGAAGCCGAGAAAAATCGGATATGGCAGTGGTCCTCCAGGTTGTCTGGCTCTGGGGCAAGATCCTGTGGCGCGGAAAAGCAGATAAATTTTATCCGGATCAATTGGATCGGCAATCATTGCCGGATTTAAAACCATTTTGTCCGCCCAGTTGCAACCAGGACACGGGTCAAGAATCTTGCGTTTGTTGAATTCGATTGTCATTGCTTCATTTTCCGCTTTGCAATTTATTCTTGACACCAACGATAGATTTCATCCGAATCGACGGTCGCCACCGCGAGGCAATGATCGCAGCAACCGTAGTAAACAAAAAATTTCCCTTGAAATTCCACCGCGCCGTTGGTATAAACAACATCCGGCAAGAATCCTTCCTTTTCGTATGGCATCTCACAACGCAAAATTGGCTCTTCCTGAAACTTTATGATTTTCCCAGGATCATTCCGGTCAAGCAGCATGATGCCAAGGCAGTACTCGCGACGGTTGTTCTTGCCGTGCCAGAAAAGCAACCAGCCATAAGGGGTTTCCAACGGCGGTGCACCAATACCGAGCTTATTTTCATACCATGAACCCGGTTTCGTCTCAAATATACAGCGGCTATGGTTCCATGATTTCAGATCGTAACTATACGAAAGCCATAAATTGGGCATGGGACGGTGAAATAAAGCAAACTGCCCGTCAATTTTGCCCGGTAGCAAGCCGCTTGTTCGCTGTTCCAGTTGCGGCATCAGAAGCCCATGTGACTCAAAATGTCTGAAATCTTTTGTCGTCGCCAATTGCAAGCGGTCGCCAAAATGACCGTAGCGCGACATCCCGACATAAACGATGTAATAGGTGTCGCCTATCTTGGAAATACGCGGATCTTCGCAGCCGAATTCTTGCCAGAGATCGGTATGACTGCGGTCGAAAATCGGCAATTCGCCACGATATGAAATATCGTAACCGTTCTCCGATATTGCCAGCCCAATCCGCGTTAGCGGCCATGACTGCGGCCCCGTACGCCGCTCTTCTCCCTCTGCGCGATAGAGCAAATACACCTTGTTGTCATATACCGCCGCCGCGGCATTTGAGACATTCAGATTTTCCCACTTGACATCGGGCCTCGCCTGAAGAATGGGATTTTTTTCGTAACGGGTCAGAATGATTTTTTTATTTCTGTTTGTCATGCTGTTTTCTCCTCATTGTTGTTCCAACAACCCGGCAAGCAATGCCGGGTAACTCTGGCCAGCTGAAACACCAGTTCCAGCCGTAATACTATCCCCGATGCAAACCACGTTCTTTGACGGCAAATTATTGTCTATGATCGCTTTAAAAACAGCCTCCGCTAATACCTTGTTCCCGGCCGCAGTCGGGTGAACTCCATCAGCGGCGCCGCTGTTTGCCGGATTCCGCAGCAATGATCCAGCCGTATCCGGATCACCGGATGCCGCGACCAACGCATAAAAATCGACCAGTTGGCATTTCTGCTCTGCCGCCACTTCCCGAATCAGCCGGTTACATTCTTTGATCCGATCAGAGGGGAGAAAAGTGCCGAAAGCTTCTTTCTTGTGGCGCATAAACAGCAGCTTTTCGGAACAAGGAGGAATGCTGCACAGCAATACCTGAGTGCCATTTTTTTTCAACCTGGCAACGATTTGTTCAAGGTTTTTCCGATATGCCTCCGGTGTCGCCAACTTGCCGGAATTCACCATGTCGTTTGTTCCGATGAGGATTATTGCCAGATCGGGATTCTGTTTCAGGGCCTCAGGCAAACGGTATTTCAGTAATTCTTCCGACGAGTGTCCCGGCTTTCCCAGATTCTTCACCCGCTTTGATTCAAACGACAACGAAAACTTCAATTTGCCGAAAGCACCGGGTTCATTGTAACGATATATGGCAGTGCCCCAGGTTGAATTTTCGGCGCCAATGCCCGCCCCCGGCAAGCGATTTCGACAAA
The DNA here is from genome assembly GCA_020722415.1 of Anaerolinea sp. Classification (GTDB taxonomy): domain Bacteria; phylum Chloroflexota; class Anaerolineae; order Anaerolineales; family UBA4823; genus UBA4823. The sequence goes on along the minus strand of DYKV01000122.1, from coordinate 3,902 downwards.
AATTTGCCTCCAGCGTATCCGCGCCAGCTTTGGGATTCCATCCGATTTGCGAGAATGGAATGGTCAAGAAAAGGTAATAGCCTCCGGAAAAGGATCGGCTTTGCACGACGATGTTGGTATCTTTGACTTCATGACCGTTCTCCAATGCCATCATATTTCCGGTCGCATTGGCGATTACCTGAAAAAGGATTCCCGATGGTCTGCGGAACCACAGTTCGACGCTATCATCTTGCCAGATTGCCGATTGATTGGTAATGGTCTGCGAGCGGGATTCCTTGCACGAGAAAGCGACATAGAGATTTTCTTTGTCAAAAAGCAGCCAGCATTCGGTGCCAAGTTTCGGGTACCCTTCGCCTCCGAGCAGATAAAATTTGCCAACCGACGCAAAATCGGTGCGCCATTCCGCCGGATTCATTTTTGCTGCGGATTCCGGCGCACGTTCCGAGAACGGAACATCGACACTTTTCGGAGCGCGAAACTCCGAGGCAAAGGCGGCGGCATTGCGCCCCTCGAGGAAATCATTTCCTGCGGCATCATTAAACCCGATAATCGTCGTACTCAAAGCACGTCCAGGCTTGACGTAATCGGTGCCGAGCGAAAAGAAAATAGTGCCATCCCAGTGATCAGGTGCATATTTCGCCAAGTTCAAAGAAAATGTCTTTGCCGGAAATTTCAACAGGTCACCCAAGTCAATCCAGAGATCGGGAATACTGTTTTTTCCCCAATCCGGCATGGGATTTGCAGCTTTGGGACTCAACACCCCGCAACTGAATGCAACACGCTTGGTATAATTGCCATTTTCGCGATAGTCTACGACAAAACCGGCAAATTCACGTGGGCTGCGGCGATAGGTTTCAACGTGCCGGGTACCTTCGATGGTGGCTGCGTTCCAAAATGAGTTTTCCAATTTCAGCCTCAGGCTTTTGACACCGCTAAATTCAAATCCGGCAAATGCCAGCCCCAGATAATCCTCGATTTTACGACTCTGTCCGGCACGAAGCTTCAAACGATCCGGAAACGCCTCGGCGAAACGAGGGGGGATATCACGTTGCAGATTCATGGTCTCAACCGCTTCGCCCAGCAACGTGGCGGAACGTTCCAGCCGTACACCGTTGTCGAGAGAACGCCCGACAACCTCGATTTTGCGGACAGCCGGATGCCGGGCAATGACATCTATTTTCATCGCATCGGATATCGGCAGTGGTGTCGCGGCAATCGCTGCTGGCTCCGAATTTGCGGGGACATTACAACGAACTGCCGTTAATTGATGTTTTCCCGCAGGAATATTAACAATGGTGAATCCCCGCCCGTTGATTCCAACGCTCCGCGTTACTGCTGCATCGTTCCCCATTCGGATATCCGAGAATCCTGCCTCGGTGTCGGCAAGCAGTATCTCGCATGATTCATTGCGCGTATTTTCAATGGAAAGCGGAAAATCGGCACCTTTGATCGTTACGCCATGCAACTTGGTATAGAAATAATTTTGAGTCAAATCTCCGACCGAATAGACCGCTGCCGGCGATGCGGTGATGACAAATTGAAATAATTTGTCCACGTCCAGATTCGAAATATTATACTTAAATGGTTTGGAAACCGGACCAGAATAAAGCAACTGCGGCGATGTGATCATGTCCCGCCGGATGTAATCCTTGCGATAATATTCGCGCAATGTGCGGTCGGCAATTGGCGGTCGTCCGGCAGAGTCGATCGCCGTTCCCCAGATATTGATTCGCGCTTCCGGATAAAATCCGAGCGTCCCAAGGTTTATGGAAAAGGGGATATCAGCTTTATGTGATCCTCGATTTATCACACTAATCAAAATATCGGAACACCCGACGCGACGGACGGCATAAGATTCCACCTCTGTGCTCGGATCGCGTTTCCAATCCGGTGAATATTCCGGATCAATAGGGGTCGCGTCGCCGGTTTCGTATGCGGCACGAATTACGGCCAATCCATTGAGTTCTCCAAACTCAATGGCGGGAATCCAGCCCAGTGCCAGCAATCGGGTCGCATAATCAACTTTATTCGTCCAATAAAGCGGCACGATCCTGGCGCCGGGCCGCAACGTCAAGAACGACTCCACGCCAAGTCCCATTCCCGCGAATTCACGCCAGAAGCGAGGTTCAAGTTGATGATACGCTTCAATATAGTTGATGTCTCCATATGGATTGCCGCGAGCGTTGAAAAAGAGCGGCAACTTGCCGCCATCACGAACGGAACGCTCCTTCATCGCCTTCCAAAGTCCGTACCAATGATCATCACGCACCACTTCGCCCGACTGCCAGTTTATAAAATTGGTAGTCTTCGCCTCGTCTAAATAAATATAGTCGCATCCTAGATATTCGGACATGTTGAACAATTGATCCCGCATGAATTCAAAACATGGTTTCCGATTAATCATGCTTGCATAGTTGGGAGTGGAATTAGGGAACAAGAAACTTTCGTTTCCAGTTCGATCATATCGTTTAAACCATTCCGGGTGTTCTTTCCATAACGGCGAATCGATGCCGACCGAAGTCATCCAACTATAAACTGATACTTTGATGCGCGGAGAAAGTGCCTTCAGTGATGTGATAAAACGCTTCAGTTCTTCTCCCGTTGCGTACCCGCCGAAGAATCCGTTTGCGCCATCACGGTAACGGTAATCGGCCCAGTCGCCAATCACCCGGCCCACCATTACCATGATGTCGCCTTCATCGGTTAACGCCAATAGCCGTTTCAGTTCACGCTCTGTGGGAGATGCGGTAACGAGCCGGATGTTCGCTAATGACGGGGGGACGGGGCCGATCGAATCAAGCTCTTTGCGTACAATGGGATCGCCCCCGTATACGCGATCAAAAAATGAAAACCAGTTGCCGTTGAAAAAACACATGGTATCGGTGATTGAGAATTCACCGCCAACTTCCAGATCAACGGTTCCCAATGCCATACGCCAGCCATCTGGGGTATAGAGAAGCATATTGGGTTTTTCACAGTAAGTCGTAATCGTCGACTGCCACCACGGAAAAACAAAAGTATCATTCAGCGTCAACCGATAGTGAGCGAAACTTCCCTTTTCCGATTGATTGCTGAGAATCATGCCCTTGGTCGTCTGATAGAATCGAGAAACCGTCTCCGGATTTTTCAGTTGGGGTGCCGGAATTAACGGTCCAACATAACCTGCACCAAGATAATAGGAGTCGCGCCGAAACTCCGAATCAAATACAATCTCTGTAGCCGGAGTCAAATATAGCTTGGCATTGGATTTGTTATGAAACAGCAGCTTCCGTCGCAAATAAGCACCATCGGGAAAATAGCTTTTGACAATTTCCAAATTCGGCAACGCAGAGTTCATGCATTTGAATCCGATGGTTTTGTCATCGCGAAATTGTTGCATTACCGTATCGTTCTGCTCTTTCTCCGCGATATCCCCGGCAGAACTCATAACCGTATAATAATTTTCAGTGGAGCGGATTAGCGGGTGCCCGGCCAAATCTTGGACAAGCGCGATCGAACCATTTTTCTCATCCAGAGTAAAAATTGCATTATCTGTCCGAATTTCCATACCAGCCGCACCGAATGCGAGGATGTCGGCAATCAAGAACCATCTAACTTTCATTGAATTTCTCCTGATTCCGTGATGACTTTTTGAGACAGCAGCCCCTTTTAAAATTTCACGCCAAATATACTCTCTGAGATGGCATTTTCAAGCATCTCGGAAAAAATCATTTCCCGAGTCCGTTTCCATATCCTTTCCCGCAGCGCGGGTGTGAAAATCCGCTATTTCCCCCGAAACAGGGCTCAATCCCCTCCGGCCAGCTTTTTCACCGGCCTCAGGACGATGCTGTTCGTCCTGATGATAAAATGGCGGCCAGGAATGGCCGCCCTACTTCTTGCGCAGACATCAAAAGTATGTTGGG
>DYKV01000121.1 GCA_020722415.1 Anaerolinea sp. | reverse complement strand
TAGGAGGGGAGGAGTTAGATGGGTTAGTCGGAATCCATCCCGACGAGCAGTTTGCGAAGCCGGGGTTCAGTCCAAGGTAAAACAATAACTTGGCAGTCTCTTGGATTTGCCTTATATTGAAGAGAGATATTAAACATACGTTAATTAACTACTCGAAAGGGAAATTTTCGTGTTTCAGTTAGATACATCCCTTCAATTAAAGTTTGGAAATTCTACCGTTAGCTGCTCGCTACCCTCTGCCAATTTATTGGGGGTATTTGAACCCTCCGCAATACCCCCGCTTTCGAACGTGATTGAGGACTTGCGCCAAGCTCTTCGGCATCCATATTCCCGCCCACCTCTGGAACAAATGGTAAATGGGCAAGATCAAATCGTCATTTTGATCGACGATCACACCCGTAGCACCCCAACTGCTCTCATTCTGCCAGAAGTGCTTCACATCCTCCAAAACGCCGGTGTGCCGAAACAAAATATTACCATTATGATCACCCACGGCACCCATCGTCTCTCCACCGAGGAAGAGGTAAAACATAAAGTTGGCAAGGAAATTTATCAACAATTCCGCATTGTCCAGCACCGCTGTGACGATGAAGAAAACCAGGTCTTTTTAGGGATCACACAGCGTGGCACACCTGTGTGGATTAATCGCCTGGTTGTGGAAGCGGATAAGCGAATCGGAATTGGACACATTGGTCCAAGCCCGTATGCGGGATATTCGGGCGGGTTGAAATTAATTGTTCCCGGCGTGGCTGCATTAGACACCATTAACGCCAATCATAGCATGGTCCCGCTTGGTTTTCGCAAACCCGGCGCCACCGACAGCCCTACTCGCCAAGATATTGATGAGGCAGCGGCAATGATCGGGATGGATTTTGTGATCGATGTGGTTTTGGATCGCGAAGAACGGGTAATCAAGTCGTTTGCCGGCGATCCAAAGATCGTTTATCAGAATGGAGTAGCTTTAGCCAAACAGGTTTTCGAAGTCACCTTACCTCAACAGGTAGATATCGCAATTACTGCTGCATTTCCCTATGACCTTGACCTTTACCAAGGCGTTCGGGCGGTTGAATACGCCGATGCAGTGGTTAAACCTGAAGGCAGCATCCTCCTAGTTGCTGCTTTACCTGAAGGATGGGGTGATGTGGAATTCCACCAACTGATGCGGGATCGCACTAAAACCGCCCAGCATTTCTTACGCGATATCACCCGCCGCAATGGAAAAGTTACCTTTAATGTGTTGGGTTACAACTTAGCGAAAATAAAACAAGAAAAACATCTAGCGATCTACACTCAGGGGATTTCCGCATCGGAATTAACCGAAGCGGGTTTTAATTATATAAATAATCTTCAACAGGGGATTGAGGAATTATTGGAAAAACATGGAACAAACAGTAAAATCGCTGTTTTTCCGGTGGGGTCAGCAACAGTTGCACGCATCCAATAACTTTCTTTTTATCTGGCTACGAGAGGGAAGTCTCCTCTTAGACAATTTTTTAGAAAGGAGATAGACAATGGAAAAAACACCACTGAAAAAGTTCGCCAATCCACCAATCGAATTGGCGGCGTCTCCATCGCCTGGGTCACGCTCTATGGTGCTCTCTGCGGTGTCGCCGGGCTCATTCCGATTTTCCCCTATATTGGCGGTGGCGGTTACGTACCGTTGACAACCCCGCTGAGTGCAATTGCCCCCTTGCTGCTTGGTCCTTTGGGTGGCATTGCATCCGCAATCGTGGGCGGCGTTATTGGTATGTTTATAGCCCCTGCAGCTTATCCGCTGCAATTGGTTGATGTCCTGCTTAATGCTGTACTCCCCGCGTTCCTAGTAGCATTAATGATTAAAGATGACAAATATTGGAAATTTACGGTGCCCTTATTTATTGTTCTTGGAATTGCTGGGTGGTTAGTGCCTTTTTATATCCCAGGTGCCAAGGCCGGCTTCGGCCGCGTGCCAGAACCACTTTATTTTATTATGGCTGCTATTTATTGGGTTCCTTCGACCCTCATCGCCATCACTCCTCTAGGCACACGACTGATCCCGCAATGGGTGGTGGCGAAGGATCGCACCAAACGCTATGGCGGCATTTTCTTGGCTGTTTTGGCAGCGATGTTCATTTGGTGGCTGCCATGGACTCGACCATACTGGTATCTGTTTAACTTTTCTGCTGAGTTAGGGGTTGCAACTCATATAGCCTATTCATGGTGGGTGCCCGCACTTTCGGCAATCACAGCCGTGATCACCATACCTATCGTCGAAGCGCTGGAACGCAGCGGGCTGCCCAAAATCGAGGGCGCAATTTGGTAAGGTGCCAGGGATGCCTTCCCTCTCTGGCACAACTTTATCCTCTTCATAGGTGGTAGACATTTAATCTTCATGGATAACCACATACTTGTCAATTTACAAAATGTCACATTTACTTACGAAGGAGATGTGGTTGCACTCAGCAACCTGAATCTCACGGTTAAAAAGGGGGAATTTGTCGTTGTTCTCGGCGCTAACGGGGCTGGTAAGTCAACTCTTTGCTATTTAATAAGCGGTATTGTTCCACATATTTATGGTGGCCGCCGGCGGGGTGACGTGCAAGTCAGCGATATTGATCCTTGGGATGAACCATTATATGACACTGCACAACGTTGCGGTTTATTAATGCAAGACCCAGAGGTTCAACTCTTCATGCCGACCATAAAAGCAGAATTAGCATTTGGTCCGGCAAATTTAGGCGTTGCGAGGGATGAAATTGCACAACGCACAAAAGCGGCGCTTGAACTGGTGCGCTTGAGCGGATTGGAAGAACGAAACCCACGCGATTTATCGGGAGGGCAAAAACAACGGGCAGCTTTAGCATCAGTGCTGACGATGAAACCCCAAATCCTGGTTTTAGATGAACCCACTTCCCAACTCGATCCTCTCGGACGCTGGGAAGTTGGCGAAGCCATTGAGGATTTAAAACATAAAGGCGACCTGGCGATCATCATGACCACCCATGAAACCGAGGAAATCCTCCATCTCGCTGACCAGGTTTTGGTGTTGGATCGCGGCAATACTGTCTTACAAGGCACCCCCGCTCAAGTATTTTCTCAAGTTGAACAATTAGACAACGCGGGGATCAAAACCCCAGCGATGATTCGCGCTCAGATCAAATTTTTCTCTGTGCCAATTTCCGTCAAAACTCCCCCGCAGCTCAAAACCAACTTAACCGTTACAGAGCTGGCGGATCAAATCGAGGCTGCAGTAAAAGACGAAAAATTAAAAGTTAATTTATCACTTAGTCAAAATCAACCTCAACCGCATAAACCGAGTTCCATCACTGAATCCATATTAGAAGCTCGAGGTTTAACCGTGACATTCCCGGGGCCCCCAACTGTTACCGCCTTACAAAACGTCCAATTAACTATCCATCAAGGGGAATTTATCGGAATCATTGGGCAAAATGGCTCAGGGAAAAGCACTTTGGTGAAATCTTTTGTGGGGCTCCTTCGTCCCCAAAAGGGTGAAGTACTATTTAAAGGGCAAAGCATTCATAATTTATCCGTAGGGGAAATAGCCCGGCGGATAGGATTGGTGCTTCAGAATCCCGATTATCAGCTCTTCACTTCTTCCTGCCGGGATGAGGTTCGATTCGGGCTAAAAAACCTGGGCATACCCGACGCTGAGATTCCCCAATTAATCGAAGAATCCCTTGGCCTTGTCGGATTAAAAGCAGAAGCAGATTTATTTCCATTTCGCTTATCTTTTGGCGATCGTCGTAAATTAGCTGTGGCAGCCACCATTGCTTTAAATCCAGAAGTGCTGATTATGGATGAACCAACCACAGCGCAAGATCACCGTGGCCGTTATCAATTGGCTGACTTAGCCCTTGAGCTTCATGAGGAAAAAGGCAGCACAATCATCATGATCACCCATGATGTAGACTTGATTGCCCGATATGCTCAACGCTTGATCGTTTTGCACGCTGGACAGATCTTATTGGATGGCCCAGCCGAAGAAGTATTCATCCAGATTGAGGAGTTGAAGAAGAGCTTTGTCATACCGCCTTTTGCCACCCAACTAGCCATGCATTTAGAATCGCTTGGCATTCCTCCAACCATCATGACACTTGAGCAGCTTTTTAATTATTTCAGCTTTCTTCCTGAAGCGGAGTAAATTGGATTATGCAACCCGTTTTTCGTTACACCCATTTAGATACGCCTATCCACCGCCTGCACCCATTAGTAAAATTGGCTTACGTCGCTCTAACCTTGGTTCTGGTGATGTATCCAATCCGTCCGACTGATATGCCGGTTTTATTGATTTGGTTGGGTTTATCGGCAATTTTATGGTCAGTGGCACGCATCGAACTACGCCGCTTCGCCACCTTGTTCAAAATTTTGCTAGGCACCTTCCTCTTTCTCATCATTATCCAGGGATTCACCTACCGGTTTGGTCATACACCTTTGATCACATTTGGTCACCTTAGGCTATGGGAAGCTGATTTAGGAATCATCACCAAAGAAGGGGTATGGTTTGGAATTGTCCTCAGTGTTCGCGTTTTAGCAGCCGCTTCATCGCTCCCCTTATTTGTTATGACCACCTCAACTTCGGAAATTATGACCGCTATGGACAAACTGCGTATACCGAATACAGCAACTTTTATGTTTGTCAGCGCTCTCTCATTTACTACCCTGATTTTCGAAATGTGGGGTTCTATTGTTGAAGCTCAGAAATTGCGGGCTTTTGATATTGACCGGATGAATATTTTTCAACGAGCTTTTAAAGCCTATATCCCCATCATCACGCCCTTAATCCTTCTGCTTTTTCGAAAAGCAAATGATTTTCAAATCGCTATGGAAACCAAAGGATTTGGGGCACCGATTAAACCAACCGAAATTGAGGTCCTTAGCGTTCACTGGAGCGATTATCTTTGGTTAGCTTTTATCGTGGCGGTTTTCATCCTCTGCACAATTGTGAAATTCTTTTAACAATGTTTGTCTGTCCATCTGAATAATGAAGTTTTTGGGGGCAACTCTCGATCATCAGAATAACCGAGCCATCATTAGCGCGAAAATAGCCGCGAACAGTGTACAGGCAAGATTTACCCCATCATTATTTAGCCAGATGCGGCCGCGCTGATAAAGTGTCTTCTCCCCACAGGAATGGAAGGGATGTTTTTCGGTTTCTTTCTCACAGTTAGGGCAGTAATAAACGACTTGTAAACTTGCTCCAAGAATGGAATCAACCAGACTTCCCATAATCCCACTCAGGCACACAATGAGGAAAAAAGATAAACGCTCCTCAATAAAAAATGCCCCAACCGCTGCAATCAGGGTTGATCCACCTAATGCAGCCAGCAACCCAAATGCACTAACCCCTCCAGAAACACCGCGAGGTACAGTTTTCCCGGTGGTGATCAGGCGTGGTGGTTGTGAAGATAGTACACCTAACTCTGTCGCCCAGGTGTCTGCATTGGCAGCAGCCAAGCTAGCGCTAGCTGCAAGGAACGGTATGGACGAATTTGGAAACCAACCCTGAAGGAGAACACAGACTAGCGCAATACCCCCATTGGCTAAAACCTGAACCCAATCGCGGTGGTACCCTTTCTCTATTTGAGTTTCTAGTTTTTGTTTTTGCTTTAAAAATAATCGGGAAAGTAAGCTGGAGGTTCCAAAAAAGGTGATCAGCACCGCTGTCCAACTCCATCCACCGATACCAAATATAAGAGTACCCATTCCAAAAGCAGCAAATGCCCCACTTAAACTTAACATACCCACCCAAAAAGCCAGACCACTGATGGTCAAGCTGAATAGCGCGCCATACCCAAGTTGCACTAGAGAAATACTATTCCACATAAGAAGCAAAAGTAATTGCAAAATAGAATAATATACTGGTGATCAGGCTGGCTCCCCACAACAGATAGGCGTAAAGTATATCCACATCAGCCGAAGCCTTTTCCACTGAGGCGATTGGAGGTGATAAGATTTCAGCCGCATGTCCCCGACGAAAAAAGAACAATCCAAAAAGGGCATCGAGTATATAGAAGAAACCGTTCAATAATGGCAGGAGTAATAAATATGTGGGTGGTGAGGGTTCTTCCGCATAAAATGTCAGATACACCTCTTGAAGACCAGGAATAATCCAGCTTACCCAGGCAAGCAGCCCTAGACTAAAGAGCAAGCCAACCAATAAAAGCCAGCGGGCTAGCCGATCTTGCCAAATCTGACTGATCAATATCGTCGGATATTGCGAACGCCGTTTCCAAGGCGCCAAACTTCCCAACTCCATCAGGCGTTGCAGTGTGTAAATAAATTCTTGCTGTTTGCTAGGGGATATAACAAATACTCGTTCATCGGTGGCAATTAAAACCATGTGTCGCGTATCGGAAGCAAGGTAATCTAAAAGGGTTCCATCGGCGAGACGCCGCTGACCAATTATGGCTCCCGGCATTTGTGCAAAGGGCAGCGGAAGCCGGTTACGAATAATTTGCTGAACTTCTTGTACTGGCCGTACCCAGCGCACGGAGTTTATCGGAATTTCCTCCATGCGCAACCCCCAATGAATGCGGATGCCGTTACGCTCAAGGACATAGTAAGCACCGCGCAGCCCCAGCCACCGATAGATTGTCCATGCGGAGATCACGATTGCAATTAATCCAAGAACTAAATAAATAAAAAATACCCCCCCAATGGGTGAACGCAGCATCCTATAAAAACTCAAGCCACCCCCCGCCAAAAAGAGAAGGATGATGAACCCCAAAAAAATTAGCCCTCCCCGCCGGACAGGGGTGAAGCTGATCTTTTGTTCCATTACCATTATCTTACCATAATGGAGGATTTAATTTCGCTGCATTATCCTAGTTCAATAAGTTTATGTCATTCTATTTATTTTGGATTTGGCTTCTTATTGCCCCTCCGACCCTCCCTTGTATAAAATAGATTTAGATGGGTGTCCCGGATATAAT
>DYKV01000627.1 GCA_020722415.1 Anaerolinea sp. | reverse complement strand
ACAGCAGACCTATTGTCCTGTTTCAGGGTCAGTTTCATTATTCCATGGAGGTGATCAGTCAGAACCTTGGATACAATTACTTAAACGTAAAATCAATTTCGATCTCTCTCTTAATGCCTATTTCTGATAAATATGGGAATTTGAAACAGTAACATAATTATGCCAAGGAAAGAATTTTATCAATCCAATTTTCTGGGAGGAATTCCTGCTCTAACTGATCATAAAACTCCCAGACTTCGGTATGGCTTATAGAAGCACCTGGTTTAAGCCGGGTGAGGGGCGCAAGGCTTTCCAGTTCAATGAAATATTCATCACAATAAATTTCCGCATTGCAATTGTGATCCGGGTGGAGTTGATTAGGGAAAACCGCAAACCTTTTGCGAAAAAGGATGCCGTTGATCCAATAAGCGATCCAACCGCTTTGGTTAAATGTCCCTATTTTGAAAGCCCCGAGCTCAGTGAGCGGTTTGACGAGGATAAAATCGTCGGTTAATAGGAGACGCGGGTCATCTATATGGGTATAGCTCCAAAGGGAAATATGTCGGTTAGGCAATAGACTATTTTCGGATATCGGATGAGCCATTGGTAAGATTGCCACTCCCCCGTGTTGTAACATGGTAATCGCCCAGGGTGAAAGTTCAATTTCCCATAAACCTTCATTCGTGATGGTATGTTTAAGCTGGACGCTGAGTTGCTCATGGTTAATCTGAATTTCGATTTGTTTATGGATGTGACTAACTGGTTCTGTTTTTCCACTGAGGATGACCCCGTTTGCCAATTCGGTTATGGAGACCCCCTCATCATCTGGGATATAAGAGCGCGGCATCAGCTCAGGTGCATGCCATAGACGGTGACCGCCAATATAGTGATAATCTCCAAATGGTGTAGGAGTGGTAATTTGTGGGACCTCAGCCAATAAATTTGGAGACCCCTTATACCTCAACCCAATTATGCGCGGGCCTGCTTGAGATAAGCAATCTATTTCGAGCGGACCCGCTGAAAGATGATAAATTGGTTGCCCATAATAATTATTCATTTTTGTTTCCTTTAAAAAAGATTGTTTTATTAAAATAGCTGTAACTGCTCAGCCATGTCAATTTTGA
>DYKV01000120.1:3213-6977 GCA_020722415.1 Anaerolinea sp. | reverse complement strand
CCATCCTTATCTGATTCCAATTCTCCAAATCAACCTCAATTATTAAAAATCAACGCTACTATAAATCCAGACAGCGTCGCTTCTGCAGCTCGTGCCCTTCAAATTGTGATGACTTTACAAGAATTTGGCGAAATTATTGAGTTGAACCCACCCCTTTCCGTCATTGAGACCGCTGCACCAGTGGAAACGTTAACAGCGCAATTTCAACTCCAAAAACCAATAGCGGAATTATATAAAGCCTTAATTTCGATTTCGGAGATTCAAGAGCTGGTTGTGGGCGATCGATCTTTAATTTTCAACGACCAAATTCAGGAAATTCTCCCCATTACAACCCAATCGCAACAAACCCGAGCTCCACTAGGCGAGCTCTTAATTGAAAAGCATTTGATCACCCCTGAACAGCTGGCAGCAGCATTGGAATTACAACAATCTCAATCCGGACCAGCATTGCCACTAGGGCTAGCCTTAATCTCCATTGGCGCAATAACCCAGGAGATCCTTGACGAGGTAATTAACGAACAACAGCAGCAAAAAAAGTCTCTTTCTATTCTGACAGATAAGGAATTAACTGACAAAAACCGGCCGAAAGGAATGGAGAAAACCGTTCGCACGAGTGTGGAGCGCCTAGATAATCTCATGAATTTGATTGGAGAATTAATCACCGATCGCAACCGCATGAATCAATTACGCCGCGATTTAGAGACCCAGTATCGCGGCTCTCCCCAAGTGGAAGCTCTCTCGGAAACGATCATCCATGTGGGGCGCATCACCGATATGCTCCAATCGGAGGTGATGTCAATTCGCATGTTGCCCATCTCCAATGTATTCAATAAATTTCCTCGTCTGGTCCGCGACCTCGCCCGCAAAGCCGAAAAGCAGATTGATTTAGTCATGCGGGGAGAGGACACCGAACTTGACCGTTCAGTCATCGAAGAAATCAGCGATCCTTTGATCCACCTCATTAGGAATGCCGTTGATCATGGTATCGAGACCCCAGCAGAGCGGATTGCCAATGGCAAACCAGAAGGAGGCATCATCATGCTTACCGCCCGCCATGAGCAAGGGCGCATTTACATTACTATTGAAGACAATGGACGGGGTATTGATATTGAGCGGGTAAAAGCGAAAGCAGTTGAAAAGGGCCAAATCACCCAAGCCGAAGCGGATGCAATGACTGAAGAGGAAGCCATAGACCTTATCTTCCTTTCAGGTCTCTCGACCGCTAAAGTAATCAGCGATGTTTCCGGCCGGGGGGTAGGAATGGATATCGTGCGCGCCAATATTGAGCGATTAAATGGCAGTGTTCAGGTGGAAACCTGGCCTGGCAAAGGTACCCAATTTACTATCATCTTGCCACTCACCCTCGCAATTGTCCCAACCTTGCTCGTCAAGGTTGCCTACCAAACCTATGCTATCCCGCTTGTAACAGTTAGTGAAACCCTGCGCATCAAACCAAATGAAATTCAAACGATCAACGCTAAGCCGGTCATCACATTACGCGATCATATCTTGCCGATCACCAGACTTACCGATGTATTCGAATTAAATCATTATGCCAAAAAACAAAAGGAAGACTACGAGTACATTGTAGTGGTGCGTTCCGGGAAAACTCTATTCGGAATCATGGTTGATGATTTAATCGGGGAAGAAGAAGTGGTAGTTAAATCACTTAGTTCTGTACTCGGAGATGTACTTGGCGTGTCCAGCGCAGCTATCCTTGGCGATGGACAAATCGCGCTGATAGTGGATATTCAAGGTATCAGCAAGCTGATCAATCAGACCGCTGAAAGGAATATCCACCCCGACTTGGTTATGAATTAAGGGAAGGATATTGAAATGGGAGAGAATAAAACGCATCCTTCAAAATTTTCATCATTTTTATCCTCCTTGACCTCCGAAGGATTCCAGCAAGCTGCCCGAGCGATGACAGAAATGGTTGGAGAAACTTTTAGTGTCACCGAGCCGAAAATCACCGCTGTAAAGTTCAACGATATCCCCAAAATTTTGGGAGGACCAGAAAATGATGCAGTTGGCATTTATTTACGAATTGAAGGGAATTTCCCTGGTCAAATTATGATGATTATTCCATATAGCAAAGCCCTAGAGCTGGCTGACCTTATTATGGGTGAGCCAATCGGAACTACGCAATCGTTAGGAAGACTAGAACGCTCAGCTTTAGCAGAACTGGGCAATCTCACCGGGTCATTTTTTCTGAATGCCATCGCTGACTCCAGCGGCGTTTATGTGCGCCCCTCTCCCCCGGCAGTGATTGTTGATATGGTAGGTGCAATTATGGATATCATCTTAGCAACCAGTGATGTTCTAAGTGAAGAGGTATTAATGGTTCAGGCAAAGTTTATTCAAAATCAAAGGGAGACTCAAGCTGATTTCTGGATAATACCCGATCATCCAACTATAGATACTTTGACGGAAACGGCATCGTAAGAACATGAGAGATTCTCTGCCAGTCGGTTTGGGTGAATTCAAATTTAGTCAAGATCCCGAGGATATATTGATTGCCTACGGATTGGGGTCTTGCGTCGGTATCGGCATGGCTGATCCACAAACCCGCATAGCTGGGTTATTACATGCGGTATTGCCATACAACCCAAATGGATCTTTAATTCCATCTCCAAAATACGTTAGTGATGGGATTGAAATATTACTCAACGAATTGGTTAAATATGGCGCTAATCCAAGCCGGCTGATTATTCGGATGGCTGGTGGGGCAAATATGTTAAATGCACCTGGTTTTACTCAATCCTTTAACATTGGTGCAAGGAATATCAAAGCAGCTTATGATACCTTACAACGATTGAAATTAAAAGTCACCAGCCAAGAAGTTGGCGGGACAATTGGAAGGACAGTACGCTTCTATGTCCGTGATGGAAGGATGACCATTCGAACCTTAGGAAATCAGGAGAGAGAAATCTGATTAGACAAATCATTGGAAAAGGAGTGATTCACCATGGCAAAAATTTTAGTTGTTGATGACGCGGAATTTCTGCGGGTACGCATTTCTAAAATGCTTAGTAGCGAAGGGCATGACATACTAGAAGCAGAAAATGGGGTTAAAGCCGTTGAAACTTATCAATCCACTAAGCCGGATATGGTGTTGATGGATATCACCATGCCCGAAATGGATGGGCTAGCTGCGTTAAGGGAAATAAAGAAAATAGATCCCGCTGCAAAAGTAGTTATGCTAACCGCCTTAGGGCAAGAATCGGTAGTTCTTGAAGCCATCAAAGCTGGGGCTAGAGATTTTGTGGTGAAACCTTTCGAAAAGGAACGGGTACTCAGTGCAGTGGCGAAGTTAATCAGCTAGAACCCAGAGAAATCTCATGAACAATCCGACCGATTCCAACGTCTCACCGCTATCCCCTATTTCGCAGAAGAGTGATCGCGCTATCCGCGTCTTGGTAGTGGACGATTCAGCTTTTATGCGGTTCACGTTGACCAATCGCCTTAACCAAACCCAAGGGATAAGCGTGATCAGCGCTGCTCGGGACGGTAAGGAAGCGTTGGAATTAATTCCTTCTTTGAAGCCGGATGTGGTCACTCTGGATGTCGAAATGCCGCACATGGATGGGTTAAGCACCCTGCGCCAAATCATGGCTAAAAATCCCTTACCAGTGATTATGGTGAGCAGTTTGACTACCGAAGGTGCCCGAGAAACCATTCAAGCGCTCACCTGGGGAGCGGTGGATTTCATCGCTAAACCCGCCTC
Source organism: Anaerolinea sp. (assembly GCA_020722415.1). GTDB lineage: Bacteria > Chloroflexota > Anaerolineae > Anaerolineales > UBA4823 > UBA4823. The sequence continues at coordinate 3,250 of DYKV01000120.1, read as the reverse complement.
AAAAGCCAACATTGAGACAATCATGGATGAACTCATT
>DYKV01000120.1:0-3113 GCA_020722415.1 Anaerolinea sp. | reverse complement strand
TGGCGGAACGGTTGAACAGCGTTTCTGAATTGTTAATCAAAGAGGCCGAACCAGAGGATGCCTTAGAGGTTGGTAAAGCTTTGGTAGCGCCAGGTGGTTTTCACCTGGTTTTGGATGGAAATGGAAAAATCGCATTAAACCAGAACCCAACTGTCCATGGAGTCCGTCCCTCGGTTGACGTAACATTACTTTCTATTGCTCAGCGTTTCAGCAATTCCACGATAGCAGTAATTTTAACCGGCATGGGAAGAGATGGCACCAACGGCGCTACATTAGTGCATAGCCTTGGTGGAAAAGTAATCGCGGAAGACGAATCAACTTGTGTGGTTTGGGGAATGCCGCGCAGCGTTCTAGAAGCTGGCGCAGCCGATATGATCGTCCCCCTGCCAGATATCCCTAAAGCAATTGAGAGGGCTATAGGATGGAATTAGAGGTATATAACGAGATCAAACGATCTGTTAAACGTATTCTCGATCTAGACCTGGAAAACTACAAAGATGAGCAAATGCGCCGACGGCTCGATTCCTGGCTGGTACGCAGCGGTTCATTGGATTGGAATAGCTATTTCCAGCGCGTTGCCGAAGACCCAAAAGAGAAATCAAAATTCCGCGATTATTTAACCATCAATGTATCCGCATTTTTTCGCGATCCAGAAAGATGGAAAAGTCTAGCTGAATTAGTCCTGCCAGATTTGCTCAGAGAAGCAAAAGCACGCTCACCAATGAATGACGGGCTCCAGATTTGGAGCGCCGGCTGTTCCATTGGAGCTGAGCCATACACATTGCTAATTCTGCTCGATGAAGTCGCTCCTCACCGCCGCCATCAGGTCCTCGCCACTGATTTTGATCAGGGGGCTTTAAAAAAAGCCATTCAGGGTGGTCCTTATTCCGCTGACGAAATTCAAAACCTTACTCCAGCCCAACGAAACACCTATCTCAATGCTGGTGGTCCACCATATTATGTAAAAACCTCTTTTTCAAAAAAGATCGTTTTTCAGCAACATAATTTATTCGCTGATCCTTTCCCCAAAAATCTCGACCTAATCGTTTGTCGGAATGTTGTCATCTATTTCACCGCTGATGCAAAAGACAAGTTATACCGCCAATTTAATGCTGCCTTGAGACCAGGGGGGGTACTTTTTATTGGCGCAACCGAGATCATCCCCCGCCCACAAGAGTTTGGGTTTAAAAATTTTGGAATTTCGTTTTATAAGAAAGTGCAATCATGACACCACAAACCTCCTTGGACGAGCTAATCAAAAAGGTCGGTGATTTACCGCCCATGCCCCGAGTAGCCCAACGTGCCTTAGAGTTAATTCGTGATCCAAAATCTGACATGGGCGATGTGGCAAAAATACTAGCCATGGATGAAGCCATGGCTAGTTTAGTACTCCGTTGGGCAAATTCTGCCTATTATGGATTGAAATTTCCAGTTTCCACAGTCAATCAAGCGGTAACTTATCTCGGATATCGCACCTTACACTCGCTCATCCTGGCAGCCTCCGTTGCCACCTTGCTTGAAAGACCCGTTCCCGGCTACGCCCTCGAGCGGGGTGAGTTATGGAGACATTCTATAGCAGTAGCGGCGGGAGCTCGTCTCATCGCCGCCGATTACGGTAACCAAATTGCCGAAGAAGCATACCATGCCGGGTTATTATGTGATATTGGTAAATTGGCTTTGGAAACCCTTTTGCGCACCACTAACATCAACAAACCAGAATGGCAGGGGGTTCCTTTTGAGGAATTGGAGGTTTCACTTTTTGGCGTAGATCATGCAACTTTAGGAGCTGAACTCGCCCGTCGTTGGCGCTTACCAAGTGCTTTAGTTGATGCCATCGCCCATCACCATCAACCCTCTCAAGCGAGTGAGGGGGCCATCCTCGCCGCTGCAGTCCACTTAGCTGATGCTTCCGCAATGAGCTTAGGAATTGGATTGGGGAAAGATGGCTTGCAATATATCATTGATCCACAGGCAGTGGAACGGATGAATTGGAGCGAGAAGAAATACAACGAATTAGCTGACCGAATTAAGCCTTTCGTTGAAGAGGCTGATGAATTTATTCGCTTGAGGAGATCGAATCAATGAATGTCAAATTTTTAAACCCTTTCGTCGAAGCCGCATCAGAAGTATTAGAGACCGAATGTGCAGTAAAAGTGATGCGTGGCAACCTTACCTTGCATAAATCTGCATTGACAACGGACGATGTAACCGTATTAATCAATCTAGTTGGACAAGTGCAGGGGGTGGTATTATACGGACTATCCGACAAAACCGGATTAGCCTTGATCTCGCGGGTCATGGGGCAGGAATTTACTGAATTTGACAATCTAGCTCAGAGTGGTGTAGCCGAGTTGGGCAATGTCATTTCAGGGCAAGCTACTATTCGCCTATCGCGGGCTGGCTATTCTAGCAACATTTCCCCACCCTCACTCATCCATGGTAAAGGCGTGACCATATCTACCCTAGATTTCTCCCGAGTAGTAGTTCCTCTAATGACCGAGATTGGCGATGTGACTGTACATCTTGCGCTACGCGAGGCAATCCCGGGGACCCATGAGGCAAATTTTGTGCCGGTATTAGTTCCCGATTCTGCAAAATGATATATGGAGAAGTGATTATTATGAATGTCAAATTCTTAAATCCTTTTATCGAGGCAGCTTACCAGGTATTACAAGCAGAAACTCATTTGTCCATTACCCGAGGCGAATTGAATCTGGACAAGGATCCCTATACTACCGATGACATTACCGTGATAATCAGCTTAGTTGGACAGGTAATGGGCAATGTCATTTATAGCTTCAATGATAAAACCGCAATCGCACTAGCCGGGCGGATGATGGAAGAGGAATTAAATTCACTGAGCGCATTAGCCCAGAGCAGCATTGCCGAATTAACCAATGTCATTACCGGGCGCGCTAGTGTCCTTCTCTCTCAAGCCGGGTTTGAATGTGTGATCTCTCCCCCAACTTTTTTAATAGGAAAAGGAGCAGTGATAAATACCCTAGATTATGCTCGCTTAATCGTCCCCCTCAATACCGATGTCGGTTCATTGATTATCCATCTCGCATTGCGGGAAAGTAATCAAAAAATCATTTCCGCTGGAAATGTAGTGG
>DYKV01000626.1 GCA_020722415.1 Anaerolinea sp. | reverse complement strand
GCAATCTCAGGCTGGCGTCCAAGCAGGAAATCAAGGGGATCATAAATAGTTGCGGTCAACTCGTGGGCCTCCTTTTGGCTTTTCCTGACCGCCTCGGTCAGACTACGCAATGGTCGCAGTAGTTGATTGTACATGGACTCGTATTTCTGGAGACTTTTGGTCTGTTGCTGCAATGCATCAAACAATTTTTTATTCGCTTTCTGTCGTGCCTTCGCGTACATAATCAGACTGAGCTGATCACATAACTCTTTCAACTCTTCCGGAATAAAACAGCATCTCTCATCGGTGCAGTTACGATTATTTATACCAAGATAACAGCCGACCAAATGCTCTTGATACATGTTTCCATCAGTTGACTGCCGGGAAAGGCTCCGATGCGGTAAAAATAAAATCTCCCTTATTTCATCAAATAGGGAAGTGTAATGCTCCCCTGCAAAGTTAATGGAATATGACTGCGGATCTTGTCCGGAAACTGAAGAACATTTTTTTATACTCAACTGAATCTTGTTCTTCTCCAATTTAGCAATAAAACATCCAGCGCTATGGCCATTCTTTATCGTGTCAACGATTTGCGCTGAGATATGCTGCGTTTTATCAACATCAGCATAATTTGTAGCAAGATAATTGCTTATCAGCTTGCTTTGCTTGTTTGCATCCTTATGAGTTGGAAGCCAGAAAGCAAAGTTAAGCATATCATCCCATATAATATCCTTCTTTCCAATAAGTTGCTCTGGTCTGATTGGTATAATAACAGCTGCTGGGTTTATCCACTGAATGAATTTGTATTTTGTTATTAAACATCTGCAAAGGTTAAGTACATCGTCTAATGATTGAACAATATTTTTTTTGATAATGTTTTCAGTCCAGTTTTCTTTTTTTTTAAGACCTTCATTTTCTTCCAGGATTTCACCAAGGGTCTTACCCTCAGTCGAGTCGAGTAAGTATTGGCGCAGTTGTTCTAAGAAATCAGCGGGTTCTGTCATCTGTATTAAGGTTCTGTCGTTTGTACTTTGTTCCCAGTCAGGAACCCACGAAGGTTCTCAAGAAGCCTCCCCCCCTTATAGGTCACCGCCTCCTGGGTAAACCACGCGGCCCGATAGGTGAAGAT
>DYKV01000625.1 GCA_020722415.1 Anaerolinea sp. | reverse complement strand
AGTACCTTCAAATGCCTGTACAGAGTTGGTCCAACCACGCGCCATTCCAGCCCTCCATGCCCACAGCCAAGGGGAGGAACAGCAAGAGAGGTGATACCCCAAGCCTTATAATTCTGTTGAAGATAGCGCAAACCTTCAATAATATCCTGAAGCCTTGACACCGAGCGCCAGTGATCTTTGGTCGGAAAATTGAGAATCCATGGTGGAAACATACGCTTAAACAAATAGGGGCGACCGAGACGAACCTGCTTGACCTCACAACGCTTCACGTAATCCTTGAACATATCGGGAAAGCGTTTCTTGAATTCCAGCGCTACCCCTTTGCCCATGACCCCAACGCAGTTGACCGTGTTGACCAATGTCTGCGCTTTGGATTCAAATATATCGCCTATGAGAACTTTGATCATGTCTCTCTCCTCACCTAAAGAAAAGATGGCTATTTATTTCTACAGCAATACCCTTGGCCAGACCTGTCAATGATTCTTGTGATTCCCGGCATGCGACGTACGCCCCAATAATATAACCGGGCTCCACCTTATCCGGCACAAGTACCTCAGCACACTTAGCAGACTTCTTTTGCCATTCAATGATTGGATCCGGATCTGTCCAATACTCTGCGAACGTCCAATCTAGATTCACAACATCTAACCCCTTTGGCGCCGAGGAAAAACGTACGTAATCACTGGAAGCGTTACCGTCAGTAAACACTACTCCAGGCAGATCAATAACATCTGGGCTAATCCTTAGAACACATATTTCCCTATACTGCGCTTTCCGTTTGTACATCATTGGGTTTCTGGCGCAGATATAAAGATTCGCATATTCATGGAGTTTTTGTCCACCGGGAACAATCACTTTTGCCCTTCTGGCTTGAATCTCATCCATGGCAACCGATTCATGTCGCAAATGCTTAGCACCATTATGGGATAAAATCCCTTTCGCGAGGATAGAAGGCACATTGACAATGGGGGTAATATAATGCAACTCTGTTAATTCATCGCGTTCCATTACACTTGCCCCATCTCCATAAATGTTTCCGCCATTGTTACTTGACATAAAATCTCTCTTACCTGTGTGACAAACTTACGATACTGGTTGGCCAGTTCCGGCGGGGT
>DYKV01000009.1:8467-37233 GCA_020722415.1 Anaerolinea sp. | reverse complement strand
TTTTGGTTGGTACTGCCGTGTTTGTCGGTTTTGAGGTGGGTGATTTAGAAATTGAGGTAGCGACATTTTTAACTTTGATTTCCACCCATAAATAATCGGTTGCATTTTTCCCCACTCCGAAAACATGGCCTGCGTTATCATTGATCATCCATCCCCCCTTGTATTTTCCATCTGTTTTTGGGGCAACCAGTTCTATCTGCAAATCAACGGTTTCACCAGGTTGCACTGCGCCAGGTACAGGAACTTGGTTTTTGGCGCCTAACATATTTCCACTTACCCACATTATAGTGAAATTACGATTCCAGGCACAACTGCCGGTATTTTGTACCCGCCAAATTTTGGTGAATTTCGTCCCTCCGGCAAATACTGTCCCAGGTGGCACATTGATGTCTTGAATAAATTTCGCTCGCAGACATGGTAATGGTGTGGGGGTAACCGGTGTTGCTGTCGGGGGAATTGGCGTGGGAGTATAAGTTTCAGTTGGAGTCGAAGTTGGACCAAGCGCAGTCGCAGTGACCGGTAAAGTTGAACTTGCTTCTTGCAAAAATGTCTCACCATCTCCCTGACTTATTAACGGTAAATAAATTCTGGCTTGTCCATTGGCGAGCCCAATACTTGCAGTGGCTGCCATAGTACTATTGAGCTCTATTTGAGGGGTCTGAGGAGTGATCACCCCCTTCGCAACAAGGGTGAGCTGAATCGCTGTTTCTATTAATCCCTGGGCTGGAGGAGGCAATTCCGGCACGGGTTGATTTGGCATAACACATCCGAATATAATCCATCCCATCAGGATAGTGATGGTTATAGGGATTAACTTATATTTTGAGGCCCCCACCTTAAGTGTATTGGGAATAAAATGAACATGGATAGGATTCTTCTTCATGATTCATCCCTTATATATTTTCTTCGCCACTCATATAATTTGTTCAATGCCTCAATCGGCGTCATTGAGTTAAGATCAATCGCGCTTAATTCGGTTAGCAGAGGGTTAGTTTCCGGAAACAAGGCTAACTGTTTGGGAAGTTCGGGATTGAGTGGAACCGCTTTGCCAGCTGATTTTTCCAATTCTTTTATGATTTCATTTGCCCGCTGAATTATCGGCTTGGGCAGCCCCGCTAGTTGAGCGACATGGATGCCATACGAACGATCTGCTCCTCCGTTGATGATCTTATGTAAGAAAATCACCTTTCCATCCACTTCACTCACCGCAACATTTCGATTTCCAACCATCGGCAGCAATTCAGCTAATTGAGTCAATTCATGATAATGAGTTGCAAATAAGGTCTTTGAGCGCAAATCGGGATGATTATGGATATATTCGACGATCGCCCAAGCAATGGATACGCCGTCATACGTGCTCGTTCCGCGTCCAATTTCATCTAATATCAATAAGCTCCTTTTTGTAGCATGGTGCAAGATATTTGCCGTTTCGATCATCTCAACCATAAATGTTGATTGCCCGGCGTGGATTTCATCCTGCGCGCCAATCCGAGTGAATATTCTATCTACTAAACCGACCTTTGCATAATTGGCAGGAACAAAACTTCCCATTTGAGCCATTAATACAATCAAGGCAACTTGACGCAGATAGGTAGACTTTCCACTCATATTTGGCCCGGTGATAATTTGGATGCGCTCATGCTCGGCAAATTCAGTATCATTGGGAACAAAGCGTTCATTGCGCAAGGATTGTTCTACAACCGGGTGTCGTCCATCGCGAATTTCCAGTACATCCTCCTCGATCACTTCAGGGCAGGTATAATGATTTTGGACCGCGACTTCAGCTAATGCACAAATTACGTCTAATTCTGCCAGGAAATGGGCGGTTTCCAAAATTTTTTTGCGGGATAAGGCTAATTGATTGCATAGTTCTTGAAACAATCTCCCCTCAATCTCTTTAATGCGATCTTCTGCATTTAATACCAATGATTCATACTCTTTTAACTCACTGGTGATGTAGCGTTCACCATTCACCAAAGTCTGTTTACGGATATAATCTCCTGGTACATTAGCGCTGTTTGCTCGGCTTACTTCTATATAATAGCCAAATACTTTGTTATATCCCACCTTTAAAGTTTTAATTGCGGTGCGTTCACGTTCTCTGCTTTCTAAGTTCGCAATCCATTCTCGGGCATGTTGAGATTTTTCTATCACGTCATCCAATTCCGAAGAATATCCAGCCCGAAAGATTCCTGTGCTTTGTAAGGTTTGGGGAGGATTCTCTACCAGGGCAATCTCGAGTAATTCAGTTTCCTTTTCGCACAAATCAAAGTGATATTCCATTAACTCAAGCAACACTGGGGCCTGGTTCAATAAAGGATAGAGGATATTTAACTGCTGTAAACTGGCTCGCAGGGCATTCAGATCACGAGGTTGGGCAATCCCACTGACAACGCGATTGATCAATCGTTCCATGTCAGGAAAAGGCTTTAATGCTTCCCGAACCTCAGCTCGCAGAATTCCGTTTTTAACAAAGATCTGAATTCGATTCTGACGAGAATGGATGTTTTCGATGTCCAATAATGGTATATTAATCCATTGGCGCAATAATCGAGCACCCATAGGAGTTACAGTTTGATCTAAGACATGAATTAAGGTACCTTTTCCGCCGCTATTGCGAATATTTTCGGTCAATTCTAAATTTCGGCGGGTCGCTGGATCCAGAACCATAAATTCATCAAAAGAATAGGTTCTGAGTTGGTTAAGCAATTTAAGCGCCTCAGGTTGAGTTTCTTTTAAATACTGTAAGATTGCTCCAGCTGCTTGAATACCGGCGCTGTAATTACTTAATCCAAAACCAGCCAAAGATACCACTTCAAAATGGCGAAACAATTCCTGTTCGCACCGTCCCAATTCAAAGCGCCAATTTGGAAAGCGGGTAACATGATCTCTTATCCCATTTTCAAAGCGCTGATTTTCACTGATCAATATCTCAGCGGGTTGCAGGCGGTTGATCTCGGCTCGAATTGTTGTCCAAATATCCGCATGGGTGAATTCTGTAACCGCAAATTCGCCAGTAGATATATCCACGTAAGATAAACCGGCTTTCTGATCATCGTCATGAGTAATGAGGCTCATTAAGTAATTATTTCGGCTAGAGGGTAACAACCCTGACTCTAAAACGGTTCCTGGAGTGACGACACGCACCACTTTACGCTCAAATAATCCCTTTGTTGGTTGCTCCCCAACCTGTTCACAAATCGCGACATGGTATCCTTTTTCGATAAGGCGGCTTAAATAATTTTCTACCGCGTGAAAAGGGATACCCGCCATCGGTACTTTCACCCCTTTGGCAACATTGCGGGCGGTCAATACAATATCCAATTCCTTTGAAGTTATCTCTGCATCGTGATCAAAAGTTTCATAAAAATCCCCAAGACGAAAGAACAAAATGGTATCTGGGTATTGTTTCTTGATTTCCAAATATTGCTTACGAATAGGAGTGATTTCTTCGGTCTTACTCATGTTACCATTCTAAATTGCCTTTTACCTTTCGACAAGATATAAGGACAAATTCAATATTTTAAATTGCCAAAATTAATAAAAAAAGGCTATAATACAATCACTATATACATTCAGAAAGGAGAAAACCTTATGGCTAGCGTAACCTATGATCATGTGACCAAGAAATTTGGTGACGTGACCGCCGTTAATGATCTCAACATCCATGTTGAGGACAAGGAATTTCTTGTTCTAGTAGGCCCATCAGGCTGTGGAAAATCAACCGCATTAAGATGTCTGGCTGGATTGGAAGACGTCACGGAGGGCCGCATCTATATTGGCGACCAAATTGTCAATGATATCCCACCCAAAGACCGCGATATCGCCATGGTGTTTCAGTCGTACGCCCTTTATCCACACATGACTGTTTTTGATAACATGGCATTTGCGTTAAAACTCCGCAAAGTGCCAAAAGAAGAAATCAAACGGAGAGTGCATCAAGCTGCCCAGTTGCTTGGGATCGAAGATTTATTGAACAGACGGCCACGCCAACTTTCCGGTGGTCAGCGTCAACGAGTTGCCGTAGGCAGGGCAATCGTCCGTGAGCCTAAGGTTTTCTTATTCGACGAACCACTCTCCAACCTAGACGCAAAACTACGCGTAGAGACCCGCGCTAACATCAGCAAACTTCATTTGCAATTGCAGACTACCTTCATTTATGTAACCCACGACCAGGTGGAAGCAATGACAATGGCATCGCGGATTGCAGTGATCAATCAGGGTGTCTTGCAACAAATTGACACACCTCAAAATTTATATGATAAACCAGATAACCTATTCGTGGCTGGTTTCATCGGGTCACCAGCAATGAACTTTTTCAACGCCCATATTCGTAAAGGTGATGGTAAATTATATGTGGATGGGGGTTCTTTCCAAATTGAAATCCCCTCCCATCGGGCTGCCCCATACACTTCCTATGTGGACAGACCTGTTATCTTAGGTATCCGCCCTGAGGATATTTACAATCCCCAGTTCTCTCCACCGGGAATTTTAGCTCAACCAGTTGATGCAACTGTAGATGTCACCGAATTGATGGGTAATGAAATCTTCGTTTACTTGAAAACTGGTGACCATATCTTTATCGCCCGGGTTGACCCACGCTCTCGCTATTCAATTGGTGAGCATACTCAGATGATGTTTAACATGGAAAATATGCACATCTTTGATGTCGAAACCGAAAAGGCAGTGCGTTAGTTTTCCTCTAGAATATATTTTATATGGATAAGGATTTTACAAAAAAACCCATCTTTTTAATCACTGGAGCAAACGATGATTGATCAAAAAAGTGTATACAAATTAGTATTGGTGCGGCATGGACAAAGTGTCTGGAATCTGGAAAATCGTTTTACTGGTTGGACCGATGTTGGGCTCACGGAGCAAGGCGTTGAGGAAGCCCATACCGCCGGGCAACAGATTCGCAAAGAAGGTTTCACGTTTGATATCGCTTATACTTCCGTATTGAAACGAGCAATTAAAACGCTCTGGATCATGTTAGAGGAATTAGAGATGGAATGGATACCGGTTATAAATGCCTGGCAGCTCAACGAACGTCACTATGGTGCATTACAAGGGCTTAACAAAGCGGAAATGGCAGAAAAATTTGGGGAAGCACAAGTGAAATTATGGCGGCGCAGTTATGATGTACCTCCACCTCCCCTCGATCTGGATGATCCGCGCCACCCACGCTTCGACCCACGCTATGCTGGGTTGAAACCGGAAGAATTACCACGCTGTGAATCCCTCAAGGACACAGTCAACCGAATGTTGCCCTATTGGTTTAGCACCATTGCCCCAACCATTAAGAGCGGTAAAAAAGTTTTGATTTCCGCCCATGGCAACAGTTTGCGCGCCTTGGTGAAATATCTCGATAATATTTCTGAACAAGATATCGTCGGATTAAACATCCCCACTGGCATCCCGCTCATATATGAATTGGATGCAGATCTCAGACCGATAACGCACTACTATCTTGGTGACGAAGAAACAGCTAGAAAAGCTGCCGAAGCTGTTGCCGCCCAAGGTAAAGCAAGAGCATAAACAGAAAACCTTCCAAAGTCAGGGACTTTGGAAGGTTTTCAATCTGGTAAATTAGGCTGAGGTAACTCACCTTTCTCTTCCCCATTGCCATAGACCCCATCCAATAAACATCGCAAACCCACCCACAAACAAAAAGGCATCTCTCCAAAACCGTTCTGGGAATAATCGGATCAAGGTATCTGACCAAAGGAATGTCCAGGTGCCAGGCTCGAAAAAAGCATTATGGAACGCAACGAAAAACACCCCAAACCCAACTAGAACAAACAAGAGTACAAAAACCAATACAAAGATGGTTAACAATCCTCCACGAGAAAGCGCTTTTTTAAACTCCTTCCAAGCACCGCTCCTCCACTCGAAAATGCCGGTGAGAATAAAAAACGCTGCTATTACGTACCAGACCAAAAGCATCTTTTGGACAACGTTCTTGACGTCCACCATGTGTTTTAGTTCGCGTTGATTGTATACCGGATCACCGTTCTCAAACTTTAAATTGCCGAGGAACTCAATTCCTTGATCGTTAAGAAGATAATCAAGGGCAATGCGCGACCAGTATAATCGTTCTGGTTTGTTAAATCCATAGGGATCAGGGGGAAAAGCCGGCAGGTTATATTCCACTTGTAAAAATAGGGGGGTCAGTAATAAACGAACTACCGTTAATACGAGTAGAACCGGGGTTAAAAGGCTGATGATCCATCCAAACAAATCTTTAAATATTTTGCTCATTGTAATTGCTTCACCTCTCCGGAGAAAATAAAATTCAATACCAGATTGTTTGTCAACCATTCTATTGGTGCTCGATCATCCGTAAAAACCATGTTCGACTTTTCGACTGGTTTTTGGTAAAGGACAAAACGCTGCATCACTTCTAGCAGCAATGGGTGAATGTCTGATCGCGGATAAAAGGCTAGCAAATTGCGATAAAAATTTTCAACCTTGGTGGGCTGCACCGTAGCATAGATGATGGAATTGAACGTATCTGGTAAATCCATTACATATAATGATGGAAATACCTGAGATAAGGTTTGACAAAAACCATTGATCAAACGGCGGTCATCCGGCGCTCGACCTACATTTATCGCCACGACACCGTGCGGGGTTAGATGCTGAGCGATAATTTGAAAAAATTCCAAAGTGGTTAAATGCCAGGGAATATAAGGAGGACGATAAGCATCAATAATAATTAAATCATATTTGGAATTACTATGCGCAATACCCCAGCGCCCATCTACCGCTTGAGTATTCAAATTCGCTAAATTCATCCCGAAATAACGCTTACCTACCACAATGATCACTGGGTCAATTTCATAGCCATCAATCGGGATTTCCCCAAAAACAGCAGTCGCTTGTCTCGCAGAAGTTCCCGCTGCTAAGCCAATAATGGCAATCCGTTTCACATGACTTGGGTCGTAACCGTTTTCTCCATCCGGTGCATTGAAGAATGGTCCAGCCAAAAATTGTTCCCAGGGACCCCCATAAAATAGTTGAGTTGGATGCCACTCGGAATGAACACCTTGACCTTCATTTAGCCTTAAAAGGCGATAACCATCTTGTTGCAATACCTGAATATAGTTATAAGCCGACTCAGTTTCGTAAATTTGTCCTTGGCTGGCTTTGAGGGAATGATTACCAAACCAGAAAAATGCAACAGTCATCACACTCACTAAAAGAATATAAACGATGATAAATCTCCGACTCCCACTTTTCCAAATGCCGATCAATGCGGTTAGGCTGGTAAGCAAGCCAAATGCCAGAAATGTCCGCAAGGTCCCTATAATGGGGATGAGCACAATGACCGGAAGAAATGCCCCAATGAATGAACCGATAGTAGAAATAGCATACAATTGCCCTGAGATTTTTCCTGAAGTTTCTCTATCATTTAAAGATAGCCGGATCGCATACGGAGAAATCATACCCAACATTGTCATAGGGATGATCAGAAGGATCAATACCACTATAAACGATCCAATAAGGATGCCGAATTGCAGTTGATCAAATGCATCTGCCGCTAAGCGCATAATTGGTTTAGCAATGAGCGGAATAAGTGCGGTTGCATAACCTCCCCAAAACATTAATTGAAACATGATTGATTGGGTTGGCTTACGATCTGCAAGGCGCCCCCCTAAAAAATAGCCAACCGCAAGGAAGACTAAAATCAATCCTATAATCGCAGCCCAGACTAAGTTACTGTTTCCATACATGGTTCCTACTAAACGCGAAGCGGTTAACTCAATCGCTAAAGCTGTCATCCCAGTGATAAAAACAGCAACATATATGATGCACCGATTCGATTGGGTCATGTATGGAAACTAATAGGTAAATGGTTTTACTTCTTTCGCTTTTTTCTCACCCCTTGTTGCGATTATCCATGCCTTGACGATCTGGCTATACATCTTCGCTCGGTTATAAATCCCTTTAAGAAAACCTCGATGCTCCTCGCTTGGCGGATGGGAAACCCCCAACCAATAAACTTTGACTGTCTTCCAGCGATATTTTTGACTAGCGGCAGTTATAGCCGTTTCCAATCCATATCCGGCTGCTGCTGGCCAATATATCTGCTTTAATTGATTAAGCCAAATTGCCCGTTGACCAGTTAACCAGGGTGTCAACCTGTGACTCAAATCCGTGCAAAAGTTTCCTCCTTTGAAAATCCCAAGCGCCATATCTGCTTTGTCTTTAATTAATGGCAGAATTAACTGATTTATATATTCTGGTTTCAATCCAATTAAATCTGCATCAATGGTTAGCACAATATCTGCAGTAGTAGTCACCAACGCATCAAAAACCGCTTGACCTTTGCCGAGATTTTTCTCGTGTCGCAAAATACGGATTCTCGGATCGATTGCTACATATTGGTTGGCGATCTGTCCTGTTCCATCGGTAGAACCATCATCAACAACGATAATTTCAGTAATGGAAGGTACTTGTTTAAGGGTAGAGATAACCCGGCCGATTCCTTTTACTTCATTAAAAGCTGGAACGATGGCAGCGATCGAGTGACCTAAGATGTTTTGTGGATCATAAATGTTTTTCAATATTTCACCATGTTTAATCTATGATACTGTTTGTTTGGATTATAACCCACTTTCCAATTTCCCCTTGCTTTCGGGTAGAATATTTTCCCCTATTGGTATAATTCATGCAATATAAAAATGCAAGGAGTGTTTATGCAATCCAATCACATTAGCGGATCACAAATTCGACAGGAATTTATTGATTTCTTTGTCAAACACGGTCATACATTTGTCCCTTCCTCTAGTTTAGTTCCCGGTGGAGATCAGACTTTATTGTTCACCAACGCTGGAATGGTTCAATTTAAAGATGTTTTTTTGGGAACGGACAAACGCCCTTATACCCGGGCAACCAATTCGCAAAAGTGTATGCGCGTGGCAGGCAAGCATAATGACCTCGAAGATGTCGGCCGGGACGATACTCATCACACTTTTTTTGAAATGCTCGGCAATTGGTCGTTCGGTGATTATTACAAAAAAGAAGCAATTGCCTGGGCATGGGAGTTGTTAACGGATGTTTGGAAAATCCCCAAAGAACAGCTTTGGGTAACTTGCTTTCGGGATGATCGGGGTGATATTCCAGAGGATTCTGAAGCTGCCGAGTATTGGCGGGCTCAACCAGGCTTAAACCCAGAGCATGTTTTATTTTTTGGTCGTAAAGAAAATTTTTGGGAGATGGCAGATGTTGGACCATGTGGTCCTTGCAGCGAAATCCATATCGACCGCGGTCCCGAATTTTGCGATAAGCAAGATGACCCCGATCATATTTGTCGGGTGAATGGGGATTGCAAACGCTTTTTAGAATTATGGAATTTAGTCTTTATCCAATATAACCGTATCAACCCTACCCAACTTGAACCTCTTCCCGCAAAGCATGTAGACACTGGAATGGGGCTTGAACGCATTGTTTCCATCCTGCAAAATGTCAAATCTAATTACCGCACCGATCTCTTTTGGCCAATGATGTTACGGGTGCAAGAACTTTGCGGCCACAGCAATGAACAGCGTGAAAATAATCTCACTTCTTATCGGGTTATCGCTGATCACTCCCGCGCAGCCGCATTCTTAATTGCTGATGGTGTTGTTCCCGGTAACACAGGACGGAATTATGTGTGTCGGATGATCATCCGCCGTGCTGCTCGTTTTGGCAGCAAAATTGGTCTCAATGAACCTTTTCTTGCCCAAATTGCCAACGTGGTTATCCAGGAATATGGCACATTTTATCCGGAACTCGTTCGTAATCGCAATGCCATCCTCGACTCTATCACCCGGGAAGAGATTCGTTTCCATCGCACTCTCGATAGCGGATTAACCAAATTAGAAAACTTGATTGAAAAACTAAAAGAGACTTCATCAACCATTTTAGCCGGTGAGCAGGCATTTGATCTCTACGCAACCTATGGGCTACCTCTAGAAATCACCAAAGATATTTTAGAAGAACAAAACTTGAATGTGGAAGAGGCTGGTTTCTATCACGCCATGGAAAATCATCGTCTGGCATCCGGCGCTGGAGAGGCTTTCGGTGAGTTAGGTGGCGAAGATGTCGATCTCTATCGCCGTGTTTTCGAAAGGTTAACCGAACAAAACAAGCTTACAGCCCAAGGTGTTTCTTACGACCCTTATTCTACAACAGTCATCGAAACCGAAATCCTCGCAATTTTTCATAACGGACAGTCGGTTGATTCCGCTAATCCAGGAGATAAGGTCGAAATCCTAATGCCTCAGACTTGTTTTTATGTCGAAAGCGGCGGTCAGGTTTCTGATCAGGGTCGGATCATAAACAAAGATGGCTCGCCTTTCCAGATTGTTATCAATGATATGCGAAAACCGGCGGCTGGCGTCATTGTTCACGTCGGAGAAGTGATCGAGGGGAACCCAGTTGTGAATGCAAAGGTTGTTGCGTTAGTTGATAAGAAAAGACGCCAAGACATTATGCGCAATCACACGGCTACCCATTTATTACATCGTCATCTCCGCCGAGTCTTGGGAGAACATGCTCGCCAAGCTGGCTCTTTGGTGGCTCCCGATCGGCTTCGTTTCGACTTCACTCACCCCGATGCAATGACAGCTGAGCAAATCCAGCAAGTTCAGGATGGGGTCAATCAAGATATCCTCGATGACTATCCCCTCCAGGTTAACTACAAACCGTTACAGCAGGCAATCCATGAAGGAGCGATGGCACTTTTTGGAGAAAAATATGGTGAAATCGTGCGCAACATCACCATTGGTGAAGAAGAAATCCTCTCCAACGAATTATGCGGCGGCACTCATGTAAATCATACCGGAGAAATCGGGTTATTCCTTATCTTATCTGAGGGTAGTGTATCAGCCGGTATTCGTCGAATCGAGGCCGTAACCGGTCGGAAAGCCTACGAGGTTGCCTCTAAACGACTAGGAATACTACAAGAAACTGCTTCGCTCCTCAACGCATCTCTGGATGGGGTTGTAGAAAAAATCAAGCGAACTTTGGAAGATTATGACCGTGCAATTAAAAAGTCTGAATCACTAATGCAGGAAATGATTCTCAAAGAGTTTGAGGATAAATTTACTTTACAGTTGCAACAAATCGGCAAAATCAAACTCCTATCGCTGCTATTTAATCATGCCGAACCTGAAACATTACGTCTTTTTGTAGACCGATTCCGGCAACGAATTACCCATGATGGTGTAATTGTTCTAGGCAGTATTCTCAATCAAAAACCTTTACTAGTTGTAGGCATGACCGAAGATTTATGTAAGCAAGGGTGGAATGCCGTTGAATTGATTAAATATCTGGCTTCACCACTCGGTGGCAGTGGAGGAGGAAAACCAAGCTTAGCCCAAGCCGGTGGGAAAGACATCCAGAAATTAAATCAGATACCCCAGATGGCAGAACAGTGGATTCGGGAGCGGTCTACCTGAGGTAAACACCATTGGTCTACATGATGCTTGAATGAAAATCCAGATCATTCAATTAGAAACCCATGATGACATCCTCTCAACCCGCGATAAAATCAGTTGGGCGAAGGCAGCGCGGGTTTTGTTAGTGCTTCCTGAGAGGAATCACTTATTTCAAAATAAGCTGGACCAACAGTTGATTCTCCGGCTTGCCCAGAATATCGGCGCTCAGATTGCATTTGTCAGCCGCGACCGATTGGTTCAAAAATACGCCAAAACGCTCTCCATCCCTACCTTTCGGACAATTACCAAAGCAACGAAAACCGAATGGTCAAATCCACCGCAATCCTATTCCCGCACTGCCGCCAAAGCTTCGCTCCACCAACGAGTGGTTGAGTTATCCAAAACCGTGAGTGGCTTAAGGAATGGTTCGCAGCACTGGCTCAATCATAATTATTTCAGATCAGCTATTTTTCTTATAGGTGTATTGGCTGTGCTTGCCTTAGCATCCACCTTACTCCCTTCGGCAAAAATCACCCTGTACCCAGATGCCACCCTCCAAAAAATGACCTTACTAGTGTCATTCAAACCTAATCTAGAATCTATCCGTCTTGCCGGTGAAATACCTATCACATCAAAGGTAATCCGAGTTGCAGGAACACAAAGCCAGAAAGCAACTGGTAAAATCAGTGTTCCATCATCCTATGCTTCCGGTGAAGTGTTGCTCACCAATCTAACCAATTGGGAAATTCCTATTCCATCGGGCACAATTGTTACAACCATCACCCCTCCCGCTCATCGTTATCAAATCATCCAATCAGCCACCTTAGCAGCGGGAACGGGCAAAACCTTGAAGGTCCCTGTGAAAGCTGTAATGCCTGGTAGTTCTGAAAATATTCCAGCGAATGCTATTCAGGCTGTCGAGGGAAAATTAGGGTTAGAAATCACGGTGACGAATCCGCAAGAACTGAATGGCGGCTTGGATCAAAGTGTAACCTCGGTCAGTGCGATCGATCAAAAAAACCTTTTGGCTGAACTAAAACAAAGCTTAATCCAAAAAGCTAGGCAACAACTCGTTCAAGCATTATCCGAGAATGATCTCCTGTTGGATCAAGAACCCAGACACATTTTTGTTAGCCGGTCAGTTTTTAAACCAGATTTAGACCAGCCGGCTAATTCGGTTCAGTTAGACTTAGAGATCGAGACAACCTTTGCTATTGCCAGCCGCGATAATCTTCAGCAATTCGCCCGTCAATTATTAGATGCAAACCTGCCTACCGGTTATGTTTCTTCTACTAAACCAGTTCAAATACAATGTATTCAACCAATCCAAAAGGGAAAAAACGGCGAATATTCCTGCAAAATGCAGGTAGAACGCCAAATTATCCCAAAGGTCAATCTAAGCACTGTTCAACAACTGGTTATGCTACAAACTATCAATAAAGCTCAACAGCGTATTCAATCTATGTACCCCTACCATCAGCCTGCCCAGATTGAAATAAATCCAACTTGGTGGAAATTTCTGCCGGCTTTGCCTATGCGGATTATTGTTGAGATAAAACAATGATCATCTTAGCAGTTGACCCTGGCCAAAAAAGAATTGGCATCGCTATTACCGATCCATCCGGGAAAGTGGCTCTACCTTTGACAATTCTAGAACATATCTCAAGACTTGATGATGCCCAAAGGATAATTCAAATCGCGGAAGAAAATAATGTATCCTTGATCCTGATTGGACAAGCGCTCGATAGTGATAATTTGCCTACCTTACAAAGCCGCCGTTCGGTGAATCTCGCTAATTCTATTCGCTCACTTAGCATGATACCAGTCGAATTATGGGAAGAATATGAAAGTACCCAAGAGATAAAACATATCCTGCCTAAAGCCTCTCCCAAGCATAAATCAAAAAGAAAAGCAATTGATGACCTGTCAGCAGTTGTCATTCTACAGAACTATCTCGAAAACCATGCAGAAATCTAAAAATAAGGCCTCTTCGAATTGGATTATCCGCTGCCTGACCCTATTTATTCTCTTCGGATTATGTCTTGGGCTGGGCTTTTTCATTATTAGTGGATTACAAGTTCACATCCAGGTTCGGGAATTATTTGGTGAACCGGCGTCAGAGCTTAGCCTTTGGCAGCAAATTCCCTTTGAGATATTTTTATTTATCCATAAAGATGAATTATTATCCACAGCAAACCCCCAGGAAAAATCGTTAACCTTTACCGTTGAACCGAATGAGAACGTGTACCAAATCCTTGATCGCCTTCAAACGGCTCACCTTATCCAAGACACAAACTCTCTGCGCATTTATTTAAAATATTCTGGTTTAGACAAACGTATTCTCGCCGGCGACCATCAGATTAATGGTGGTCTAACTCCCATTCAAATCGCTCAGGCATTGACTTCCCAAACGAATATGTTAGTTCAATTTACAATTCTACCGGGTTGGAGAATGGAAGAAATAGCCAAATCTCTTGAAGCATCCGGGATAGTTGCCCATGCGCAGGATTTCCTCCAATTTGCGCAACAGCCATTAAGAGATTATTTAGCAGACATTCCCCCCAATGACAGCGTTACAAGCGAGGGTTTTTTATTTCCGGATACCTATTCTTTGCGTCACCAAGAGAACAGTGAAATTTTGGTGCGTTTGTTCACGAATCAATTTCAAAAACAACTCAGCCCGGAAATTATCGAAGGTATTCGGGCACAAGGTTTTACTATTTATCAAGCGGTAATTTTGGCATCGATCATTCAACGAGAAACGATCCTTATAGAGGAAATGCCTTTAATCGCCTCGGTCTATATGAATCGCCTGAATGCCGACATGAAACTCGACTCTGACCCGACTGTTCAATATGCGATCGGTTACAACCAAGCTCAAAATACCTGGTGGACTAATCCACTCAGTGAGCGAGATCTCCAAATTGACAGCCCGTATAATACCTATCTTTATAAAGGCTTACCGCCAAGCCCAATTTGCAATCCTAGCATAGATGCATTATTAGCGGTAGCCCAACCAGCCAAAAGCGACTACCTCTACTTTCGGGCTGCTTGTGATCAAAGCGGACGGCACATCTTTTCCCGCACCTATCAAGAACATCTTGAGCAAGCCTGTCCATAAATATAAAAACCATCTCTAAGAATAGAGATGGTTTTTATGTTAAAATTTACGCCTCAATCTGTTTGGTAACGATCTAGGGCTGTCTGCCCCATTGATTCGAGACAGCTCCTATAAAATATCCTCGTGAGTTTTAATTTTGTTTCACTAACCGCTTTTCTATTATCAATTTAATTACCGAACCTAAACGGTTAATGCCCTCCTCTATTTTTTCTGGGGTTGCATTCGAGAAATTAAGGCGCATGGTATTGTGCCCGCCACCGCCTGGATAAAAGGGTTCTCCTGGCACAAAAGCAACTTTTTGCTTAAGAGCTTCTTCTAAAACACTCTTCGAATTTAGGTATTCTGGCATAGTTCCCCACAAAAAAAGGCCTCCCTCAGGTTGCGTCCAATCGACTTCTGGTGGGAAATAACGGTCCATGGCTGCTAACATCGCATCACGTCGTTCTCGATAAACCCGACGAATAAGCTTGACGTGTTCATCTAGAAATCCACCTTTTGAGATTTCATGGGCGACTATTTGGTTGAAAGTAGATGTATGCAAATCTTCGCCTTGTTTTGCTTCAACCATCTTGTGAATGACTTCAGGTGGCGCTACTACCCAAGCTAAACGTAATCCTGGGGCTAGTATTTTTGAGAATGTACTCAAGTAAATCACATTCCCGCGATAACAATGACTATGGTTTCCGCGATATTGGCTGTCCACAACCACTATCGAAGGCAGATGTTCACCTTCAAATCGCAATTGACCATACGGATCATCTTCAATAATTGGGACCCCATAACGGTCAGCTAGCTCAACAAGCTGGTATCGCCTTTCTAAGGAGAGGGTGACACCGGTTGGGTTTTGGAAATTCGGTAAAACATAGATAAACTTTGGTCCATAACGCAGCGCCTCTTCCAACGCTTCCGTTATCATTCCATTTTTATCAGATGGAACCGCCACATATTCTGCTCCATACGCGTTCCACGCCTGCAATGCCCCAAGATAAGTTGGTGATTCAACTAATATCCGATCTCCTCGATTAATAAAAATCTTTCCAATTAAATCCAGAGCTTGTTGAGAGCCTGTAGTGATCAGCACATTATCAGGCGTAATCGTTATTCCATAGCGGGCAGTATGACGTGAGATTTGTTCCCGTAAGGGATAATACCCCTCGGTTGTTCCATATTGCAATGCCTGAGCGCCTTTCTCTTGAAGGACTCTTTGACAGGCTTCGGAAAATTCCTTGATCGGAAAGACTTCTGGTGCGGGTAGTCCGCCTGCGAAAGAGATAATGTCCGGTTGTTCGGTGAGTTTGAGCAATTCCCGGACTGCAGAACTACCCATTCGTTTGGTACGATGAGCATAGCGATAATCCCATGGAGTCTGCAAACCACGTTCTGATCGAAATGTACCCGTCACTTTAACTGCGGGTTTTACCATTCATACCTCCTTTGCTAAATGATTTTACGGAAAGCGGCTTAATACTACTGCTTCGGTAGGGAGAACCGCTTTATCTCCTAATTTAAACTCGGCCGGTGCTTTGCCAACTTTCTCTGGCGCACCTTGATAAACATACAGTTGAGTTCCTTCCTCAGCAAACTTTCGCTCAACAAAAGCTTGCCCGGTCAATAAACCTTGTTGGTCAATTGCGCAACTGGTTACCCAACCGATAACTTTTCCGCGCTTATCCAATATTGGGTCTCCATTATGTGCCATCCGAACACCTTTTTCTGGAAATTGAAATCTAACTACCACACCTTTCCGGTTTTTCTCGCGCTCTACAAAAGCCTCTCTGCCAATAAACCATGGTTTATGCAATTTCACATAGCTGCCAAATCCTGCTTCGGCGACACCCAAGTCGCGTTCTCCCCATTTTCCAGAGCCAATACCCATTTCATGACCATAAAGTGGTAGTCCAGCTTCCGTTCGTAAGGAATCGCGCGCACCCAATCCTACTGGTTTCACTCCCATTGGCTCTCCTACTTTTAGAATTTGGCGGAACAGTGCAGCAGCTTTTTCTGGGTGGACAAATAATTCAAAAGCCATGCGCTCCCCAGTATATCCGGTGCGAGAAACGATCAAATCAAATTCTGCTACAGTTGCATCACACAAGTGAGTGCGCTCTAGTTTCATGATCTTTTTTCGGTTCTCGGCGTCTACACCAAGCGCAAGGAGAATATCGCGGGATTTTGGTCCTTGAAGTGCAATATCTACACGCATATCCTTGCCCTCTTTAGGGTCACGCAAATTTCTCAACCAAACGTTACGGCCAAAGGCGCGTGCCCATGGACGCTGTTTATCCACCATTACCTTGCCCTCTTTTACCGCGTTTAACCAAGCCCAATCTTTATCATCATTAGATGCGTTAACCACAATTAAGAACTTTTCTTTATCCCTCCGATAAACGAGAGTATCATCAATGACATTCGCATTTGGATCGAGAAAATGGGTATAACAGGATTCACCCATCTCTAGACCACCAATATCATTCCCACAGACACTATCGAGGAATACTGCTGCATCGGGACCTTCTGCTTGATAAACACCCATGTGGGCTACATCGAATAGTCCTGCGGCTTGTCGGGTGGCATTATGTTCTTCAATAACCGAGCTATACCAGACTGGCATTTCCCAGCCAGCAAAAGGAATTATTTTTGCCCCTAACTCCCGATGCAAATCATAGAGAGGAGTCCTCTTGAGCCCTGATTCACTTTCGGTCCAGTGAAACTCTTCTAATGGCTTGCCACTTTGAGTAACAGACATTCCTAGATAATATGGTTTTGTTTCTTTCCCCCCGCTCTTAGTGATTTTGGGAGCTGATATTGGGGCTGTGTTACCTACAACGATCGGACCGGGGGTTTTTTTCATGATACTTGCTTGACTCATATCCAATCCTGAAAAATCAACATACCCATCAGAAAGTGCCCTCAGCCAGGTCGCTACCATAGATGCTTTTTTCTCATCAATTTGGAGGAGATATTCAGCGCTAGATTGACAGGTTAACCACCCCTCCGCACTTCCCTGAGGCGTATTTATTTTCACTGAGCTGGCTTCACCAGGGTTGAGTATCGAAACATCAACATCGGTCACATAATCAAGGAAAAGGCGAACGGAATCACCTTTTACAACGAAAGCTGCCAGGCTTTCTTTTGTCTCAAAACGATCGTCTATAAAATAAAAGTGCGGATATCCGTGGTGCATAGGAGTAAAGTCGCACCCTGCTTTTTCGGCTAAAGAACGAACTTGAAGTTTCGTGTTTTCCAATATATCGAAGTCCACCTTTGCCCTTCGTAAACTACCTTTACGAATAGCATACGTGTAAGGTTTGGTTGCTTTTAAAAGATTAATAATGATTTCCGCGAGTTGGCGCATTTCAACTTCCGTAAACCCGCGTTGGGTAATCCAAGGAGTACCCATCCGTATTCCAGAGGGATCCGCAGCTGAGGTGTCGCCGGGGATGGTATTTCGATTAACCACAATCCCAGCTATATCCAATATTCGGGCAGCTTGATCCCCAGATAAAGTAGTTCCATCGGGTCCAACAAATGTGCTGCAATCTAAGTTGGTTAGATGTGTATTAGTGCCTCCATAAGCAATTTTTCCACCCAGCGATTGCAATTTATCCGTAAATGCCACACAATTCTTCACCACTTGCGCTTGGTATTGGCGAAACTGTTCCGTTTTTGCTAACTTGAATGCCAAAGCCATAGCCGCAAACACGTTAACGTGGGGACCGCCTTGTTCACCTGGAAATACCGCTCGATCAATCTTCTTCGCTAAACTTGGACTGGTGGTGAGAATACATGCGCCGCGTGGACCGCATAAAGATTTATGGGTTGTGAAAGTAATCACATCGGCGTAACCAAGGGGTGAAGGATAAACACCCGCCGCGACCAATCCAGCTACATGAGCAATATCGGCCATTAAGTAAGCACCTACTGAATGGGCAATATCAGAAAAACGTTTCCAATCCACTGCCCAAGGGTAAGAGGAATAACCGGCAATGATAATTTTAGGTCGAACTTGTTTTGCTAATGTTTCCACTGCATCGTAATCAATTTGTTCCGTGTCGGGATTAATGGTGTAATGATGAGCTTGATAATATTTACCAGAGCGATTTACTGATGATCCATGTGACAAATGACCACCGTGGAGCAAACTCATTCCCAAAATAGGATCACCAGGATTGATCAATGCATGAAAAACAGCATTATTAGCTGGAGCGCCTGATAAGGGTTGGACGTTTACAAAAATATCATCAGCCTCTACGTTCGAATTAGCAAACAATTCGGCGCAGCGCCGTCTGGCTAACATTTCAACGATATCCGCATATTCAACACCCTTATAGTAACGCGGATCAGAAAAACGTCGAAATTCTGATAATCGCATATCATAGTCGAAAATCTCATCTTCCACCAACTTTCGAGTGGCTTCATCCGGATAACCTTCTGCATATATGTTTTGAAAAGCTGAACTTAATACCTCCCGCACAGCCAGGGGAGCAGTACTTTCGCTTGGAATGAGGATCAGTTTACGAATTTGTCTCTCTGCTTCAAGGTTGAGTAATGCATCCAGTTTGGGATCAAACTCGTTTACAGAACCGCGAAAGAGAAAATCATTCATGATGGACTCCTAGGTTAAGTTTATTTTTCGAAAACAATCAGACATATTATCTGACAATTCGTTACCTTTTCTATTAATTTTTGATGAAGATCACTTCCTTCATGGGACAATCCCTGCACAGGATATTTTGTCTTCGGGCGATTTGGCAATGGCTTGCTTCCATTCCTGCCCGTCTAACAAAAGCTCGCAACCTAAATCACCTGTGTGAGTTGGGTTCCCAGCCGTCAAGATGACCACAGTACCTTTCGGAATTTTTACGGTCACTCGCCAAGGTACAGAAACTACGATTAATTCTGAGGCGTTTCCATCCGCCATTGTATAGGATACCTCTGCAGTAGAGGCACTTCCAATTAGGCGATAAGTCACTGAATGTGAGGTATGATGAAAGGAGCTAAACATTCCTAAGCGATATAAGACATATCCGCTGATCAGGATGATCCCAAGGATCACAACAATCTGGATTAATACCTTATTTTTTTGGACTGGAGTGTTTGTAATCATCTGTTAATTACCCATTTGCAATTAGTTAGCAAATTCAGTTTTATTTAACAAAAATCATCCTATGAATGAGATTTCATAGGATGACCCAATAATGGGCGGAAAGGGACTCGAACCCCCGACCTCCTCTGTGTAAGAGAGGCGCTCTAACCAACTGAGCTATCCGCCCGATCATATTTTTATTATACTCGAATTTTTTGCTATTTTAGAAAAAATAATCTGTGGAAATAATTTGCAATTTTATAATCCTTTTCATAATACATTGTAATCTTGGGTAAATGTGGTAATATTTATTTAATAATCACTGAACTGCAAAAGGATAAATTATTTAGCGCCAAGCCGCCTAGATACAAAGAAATTAAAAAGCGGCTCAAGAAAATGGAGAAAATATTGGATGAAGCAGACAAAAAATCAAGCATCTTTTTAATAATCTTAGCAACGCTGCGTCTTTGGATTAATAATAAGCCTTTTTGCAGTGGCATCATGTAATCAATTTTATTAAAATTAAAGAGGAGTTGCGATGGAGTACGAAAAACGCATTCGGGCAGAACGACCGAAAATGTCAAAATCCTTTGCCAAATTAGCGGATTTTTTGTTGGATTCTTATATCGAAGCCTCTTTTATGACCGCCAGTGAATTGGCACACGCACTGAATTTAGACGCAGCCACAGTGGTGCGTTTTTCGCAGCATTTAGGCTACATTGGTTTTCCTGAATTACAACAAGAGATCCGGGAGAAGGTCAAAAGGGATTTCCTCCTTAAACCGAAAGAAGCATTAACACCCGAAACCCCAACTCATGTCGCCCATCAAGCCCTGAATGAGATCGCCAGAGCTATTGAACAAACCCGCATATCATTGGATACAAATGCACTTTTTGAATTGGTGGAAATGATTGGTAAAGCCCGCCGCATCATCATCTTAGCTGAAGGGCCAGCCCAACCTAATGCTTACAGCTTTGTCCAATATCTGGAACAAGGAGGGTTCCCGGTTTACATTGCTCGTTACGGTGTTGAAGATTTAGCCCGCACCATTAACACCACTACAAATCAAGATCTATTGATCGCCATCGAAATCAAGGGTCAATCCGTTTATATCACCAGGGCGTTATGTGAAGCCCAATCGAAAGGGATTCCAACGGCAGCCATTTTAGGCGCAGCCTCCTTATCCTCAGCACGCTGTGCCAATATTGTCATCTCTGCAGCCACCCATCCTTCCATTGGTGTCTCAACCACATCGGTCGAAGCAGTGATCTTTGCCTTATCCCAATTACTGCATTGGCGATTTGCCGAGCGATTTGCTGGTACGGAGCAAGCGATTGCTGAAATTTCCCAAAGGCTGCAAAGTAACTTAGATTATTAATAGGATTTTTGCCATGAAACTCTTACGTTATCAAAAAGGTAATTTACCCGCGCGCCAAGGGTGGATTCTAAACAATAAAGTTGGACCGATTGAAGGTTCGATCTTCAGTGAATTTCACCGATTAGAAGCAGAGGAAGACCTGCAAGATATTAAAATTCTTCCTCCAGTTTTGCCCAGTAAAATTATCTGCATTGGAAGGAATTATGCCGCTCATGCCAGCGAACATGGAGCAGAGGTTCCGGAAGTTCCCTTGATTTTCCTCAAACCACCTTCTTCTGTGATTGGTAATGGGGATACCATCATTTTGCCCCCCCAAAGCCAACAAGTGGAACATGAAGCGGAACTAGCTGTCGTAATTGGCAAAAAAGGCCGTTGGATCTTCCCCGATGAAGCCGAATCCTACATATTGGGATATACTATCGCTAACGATATCACCGCCCGAGATTTGCAGCGACGGGATAATCAATGGACGCGCGCCAAAGGATTCGATACCTTTTGTCCAATCGGTCCTTGGATCGAAACAGACTTTAATCCAACTGACGCTTTGATCACCTGCTATGTCAACAATGACGTCCGACAAATGGCATCTACTCATGATATGGTATTCAGTATTCCCCAGCTAATTGCTTTTATTTCATCAGTGATGACACTCGAACCAGGAGATTTAATTTTAACCGGAACGCCTGCCGGTGTAAGTCCCCTTAAGGATGGCGATCTTGTGCGGATCACAATCGAAGGGATTGGCAGCCTTGAGAATCCAGTAAAACAAGAGCGCATTCACTAAATCATACTTCCATGTCATTAGACATTCATTCAGCGGTTCAAGTCACTTTTATTATTCTTGCTGTTGTCGTCATTCTGATGATTTGGCAAGGGATAAATCTTATTAAAAATGCCCGCCGTTTACCCTTCTTTCGTCTCCGCCGCAATCGTACCCTTAAAGGCTGGCGCTTGATCGGTGGGGCGATTTTTCTTGTTTTTGTATTATTGACACTCAACACCCGTTTAGAGCCCATGATCTATACTGTCTTTCCACCCACGCCCACAATAACCCTTTCTCCAACTATCACGGTAAGCCCAACGATCACCCAGACACCCACCATCACCCTCAGCCCAACCATAACTCTTACTCCAGCAGAAAGTTATACTCCCACTATAACCCCTACTCCATTTGTTCCTCTAGCCGTCGAAGCTCGCTTTGAATCGACTGTTACACCAAATCCTGATGCGGTTTTCAGTGAATTAGTGTTCACCCAGGGAATTGATGCGCTTTACCAACCCATAGCACCAGGCACCGAATTCCAGAATCCAGTCGGTCATCTTTATGCTGTTTTTAGTTACGATCAAATGGTAGACGGTTCGCAGTGGACCGCTTTATGGTACCAAAATGGAGACCTTGTCTATTTTGAAACCCGACCTTGGGATGGGGGAACCGGTGGGTATGGTTATACAGACTGGAATCCCGATCCCTCAGAATGGCTACCAGGGAATTATGAAGTCCAAATATTCAACGGCAATATTTTTAAGACTTCTGGTCAATTTACGGTGGTAGGAACACCTCCTACACCTGCACCAACCCTTACCCCAAGTAAGACTCCTACTCCAAGCAAAACACCGCTTCCAACGCGTACCCCATCACCAACTAGGACCATGACCCTCCCGCCCCAGCTACGGCCCACTAAGACTCCCTATCTCAGTCCAACTATTTCTCCTACTCGAACGCGTTATCCAACTTTAACTCCATCTATCACCCGGACACCTCGCCCAAGCTATACAGTAACATTAACGCTAACGATTACCTTAACTCGCACTCCTTATAAAAGCCCAACCATCACCCTAACCCGCACTCCTTACCCGACCCTTACGCGCACACCGGTAACTCCCTCGATCACCCCTCAACCAACCCTAACCCGAACGCCAACCCCGAGTAAATGATATTATGCCAAATCCATTGCCAGGGCAATCTGAGATGCTATTTTTGCATTATTGATCAATAAAGCTAGGTTTGCTTCTAAGCTTTTCCCTTGAGACAATTGAGTGAGCTGTTCTAGTAAAAATGGGGTGACCGCTTGTCCGCGAATGCTCCTCGTTTCGGCCTCTGCCAAGGCGATTTGAATAAATTTTTCCATCTCTTCATCCGACAAGGCAGATTCATCTGGTGGTGGCACAGTCACTAAAACTCCACTGCGAAAGCCCAAATCCCAATGGGTTTTAACAAAGCCGGCTACTTCTTTAGCGTTTTGAGCCACAACACTAGTTTTTAATCCGCCGTTTCCTTTCGCGTAAAAAGCGGGAAAAACATTTGTCCGAAATCCAACTACCGGTACAGAGTATGTCTCTAAGACCTCCAGAGTGGCTTCCAAATCCAGAATAGATTTTGCGCCGGAACACACCACAACCACTGGTATTTGGGATAATGCGAATAGATCTGCCGAAATGTCGTAAGAAAATCCCTTGGCGAGAGAGCGATGAACACCCCCAATCCCTCCGGTGGAAAAAACAGGAATACCCACTTGATGAGCTACCCACATCGTTCCAGCAACAGTGGTTCCGCCCCAACCTTGCTGAGCGATTAATTTTGAAAAGTCCCTCAAACTCACTTTTTCAGCCTGCGGATAAGTGGCTAACTTTTGCACATCCTGTTGTGAGAGACCAACTCTGATTCTCCCTTCCAGAACGCCAATAGTAGCCGGGGTTACTCCTTCGGAGATTATGGTGTCCTCGATCTTTTTTGCTAACTGAATATTTTGTGGGTAAGGTAAACCATGGGTTATCACGGTTGTTTCTAATGCAACAATCGGTTTCCGATGCAGTAACGCATCGTTTACTTGATCCGAAACGAGAATATAATTTTTCAAATTATTCATTCAAATCACCAATTGATCATATAATTTTTCTAGAGTCAGGTCTGGAAGGACAGAGCCAGGGTATTGTAAGGTTAAAGTTGCCGCCGAAACACCTAACCTTACTGCATCATCTAGCGGGATATCATTTAAAAGGGCAAATAACACAGTTGCTGTCAGGGCATCTCCAGCACCGGTAGGGTCAGAGACATTTGTTTGGATCGCAGGGATATAACCACTGGTTTCAGATGTGGCATAACATAATCCGTATTCTCCTAAGGTAATAATGACAATTTCAACTCCTTTACTGACCAAGGTCTTGGCAGTTAGGAGAGCTTGTTTGCGCGACATAATTTTTTTAGTTGGGTCAACCAGCAATGCTGCTTCCTTGGCATTTGGGGTAATTAGATATAAATATGGAAGATACGGAGTTAATTTATTCGCTAAATGAGAGGAAGTGGTATCCGCACAAACCGCGAGATGATTGCGTTTTGCCAAAGAGAAAATCGCCCGTAAAGTTTCTGCCGATAAATTCATATCTACAAAGACACAGGAAGCAGTTTTAAACAAGCGATCATTTTTTCGGATGTAGTTAGGAGTGATTGCCGAGATTATTTGCATATTATCTAAAGCGAATAACAGTTCTGTGGAGGAGTTATAAATACCAATATACATGCCGGTTAGCTGTTGATCAAGTTTCAAGACGTATTCGGTTTGGATATTCGCCGAACAGGCTGCCTTGAGCAATTGTTCTCCATAAATATCATTCCCAACTGCGCTTAATAAGATGACCTCTTGCCCAAGACGGGCTAAATTTTCCGCTACATTTCGGGCAACCCCCCCGAAAGAGGTTCGAATTTGGGCAGGATTTGAACTGCGCTCGAGCGTCTTTCCAGACATCCGGCCGACAATATCCACTCCAGCAGCTCCAATGACCAATACAGGCTTGCCCGGTTTTAATACGAGAGTATCTTTATTCATTTTGTTCCTGAGTTATAATCATGGGCACTATTCCATTTTATACGATTTTGAAAAATTTTACTAGCGATATAAACCTTCCATGTATATAAACGTTGAACTCCACTGTCATACAAACCAATCTTCTGATAGCCTGATGACGATCACACAACTAATCAAAGCTTGTGATCGAAAGAAAATCCACAAGGTCGCCATTACCGATCACAACACAATTAAAGCCGCCCAAGAAGCATTTCAGCTAAACCCGCAGCGGTTTATCATCGGTGAAGAGATCATGACCCGCCAAGGAGAACTCCTGGCTTTTTTCGTTCAAGAAGAGATTCCGGGCAGTTTAGATGCTATGGACGTCTTAAAAGAACTCCACTCACAAAAAGCTTTTATAAGCGTTTCCCACCCTTTTGATCGGTTTCGCAAAGGACATTGGCAGGAAAACGACTTGCTCCAAATCGTTGATCAAATTGACGCAATAGAAGTGTTCAATGCCCGCTGCTTGGTGGCTCAAGATAATATTCGTGCGGCACTCTTTGCCAGAGAACACCGTCTATTGATGACAGTAGGATCGGATGCCCATAGCGCAATCGAAGTGGGAAGATCCTTCCTCAGCTTGCCAGAATTCCATGACTCAATATCCTTTAAAAATTCCCTCCTCTTCGCCAGGCAGCACAATCAACTTTCTTCCCCATTTGTTCATTTATTTTCTCGCTATGCAAAATGGAAAAAAAGGGCGAAAATAACTTGACCAATCACCTATTTTGAGTAGAATATATGCATGAGGGGCGGTGGCGGAACAGGCAGACGCAGGGGACTTAAAATCCTCCGGAGGTGACACTCCTTGTGGGTTCGATTCCCACCCGCCCCATAAAACATTCAAGCCTGTTTCATCTTCAAGAATTTGAAACGGGCTTTTTTTATGAAAATTACATTTTCGGCGGAGACTTTTCTTTGAAACCCAAAATCGTCTTTATGGGCACAGCAGAGTTTGCAATCCCAATCCTTGAAAAATTAGTGGAACATTATGTTATCCAGGGTGTGGTCACCCAACCAGATCGTCCAGCAGGAAGAGGAAAAATTCTCACCCCTCCACCGATAAAAAGCTTAGCCCAAAAACTCGATATTCCTGTTATTCAACCCATGAAACTGCTTGAACCAAATGCCTGGGAGCAATTAACTGCCTGGCGGCCAGACATGATCATTGTGGCTGCATTTGGACAAATACTGAAATCAGCGGTCCTACAATTACCCCCCTATGGCTGTTTGAATGTACATGCATCCTTATTGCCGCGCTGGCGTGGGGCTGCTCCAGTTACTGCGGCTATCCTTCATGGCGACCCGCAAACGGGAGTGACGATCATTCAAATGGATGAGGGAATAGACACCGGTCCAATCCTGCGCCAAAAAGCAATCCCAATTCTCGATCAGGACACCACCCAAACATTATCCCAACGATTGGCAGTAGAAGGCGCACTGTTGTTGATCGAAACCTTACCGGATTATTTGGAAGGAAAATGCAAACCAACTCCTCAGGATGATTCTCAAGCCACTTATGCTCCGATGATTAAAAAAGAAGATGGCTTGCTGGATTTTAACTTGCCAGCTATAGAACTCTGGCGCAAAATTCGTGCTTTTCAGCCCTGGCCGGGAGCCTATACCTTCCTCAATCAACAACGATTGATCATCATGGAAGCACAGATTCTCCCAATTAATACAGAAAAGATGCCAGCCGGGCAAACCTTTATCGTGGATAAAAAACCAATGATTGCTACTTCTAGTGGAGCGCTTGAGCTTATTACGATCCAGTTAGGCGGGAAAAGCCCTGTTTCTGGAAAACAATTCCTCAACGGTTTTCGCCGTTGGGGTACCATTAAACTTCCATCGTGAATAATGAACCCATCTTCATCAATTGATTATTTCCAAATAACTATCTTACGTCACGGTGAATCTGTTGGAAACGCTAACGGTTTTCATCAGGGACGTTTCGATTTTCCCCTCTCTGAAAAAGGAATCAAACAAGCCAAACAAGTTGCTCAATATTTACTATCGGGGGAGCAAAAATTCGATTATCTCATCAGCAGCCCGTTAGCCCGAGCCAGAGAGACTGCTGAAATTATCGCCGAACGATTAGGCATGAGGGTTGAATTAAATGACGAATGGATGGAGCGGGATGCCGGGGTACTCTCTGGTGTTCACCACGAAGAGGCAAACCAGAAATACCCCCCACCTGAATTTATCAAGCTCTATGATAAAATTGGTCAAACGGGTGAAAGTCAATGGGAACTATTTTTAAGGGCGGGAAGAGCGATAAATCAACTTATCAACCGTCCGTATGGGCGTTACTTAATCATCTCGCATGGCGCTTTGATGAATATGATCATGTACGTAGTCTTGGGAATTTTTCCTCAGCCAAATTTTTATGGGGCTCAATTTGCATTTGAAAATACTTCTATTGTTCAACTTAACTTTTACCCGCAGACCCACAATTGGGTGATGACCAAAATGATTCATCCCCCTTATCCTCAAGTTTCAATCCGAGATAACCCATGAATAAATTGAATATCCTCTCTTTTGGTGCCGGCGCAATTGGGTCTTACATCGGTGGAATGCTTGCATTGGCTGGTCACGATGTCAGTTTTGTCGAACGGGCAGAAATCATTCCCCAACTAAGCGAACGCGGTATCATCCTCCAGAGAAAATCTGGGATAAGCCGCATAGACCATTTACATTTTTTTGCAAATTTAGAGGATGCATTCGATCGTAAAAAATACGATATCGCTTTAGTGGCGGTGAAATCTTACGATACCCAAAATTTAGTCAAATCTTTAGCGCCCTACAAAGCCTATCTGCCACCTTTGCTCTGCCTGCAAAATGGGGTTGAAAATGAAGCGATCTATCGAGCTAATTTTGGCAAAGACAACGTTATTTCTGCGAGCGTGACCAGCGCCATCAGCCGCTTAGCAATCGGAGAGATAATTGTGGAAACCGAACGCGGCATTGGCATTGCCAATGAACATCCGCTTGCCTTAGACTTGTCTCAAGCATTATCCCAAGCTGGGATTAAATCCCGCTTATACCCACATGCAGAAAGTATGAAATGGTCGAAATTGTTGACCAATTTGTTAGCCAATGCTAGTTCTGCTATCCTAGGACTAACTCCATTTGAAATCTTTTCCAATCCATACAGTTGTAAAATTGAAATCCTTCAAATTAAGGAAGCGCTTCGAGTCATGGAACACTACCACTTCCAGGTAGTTAATTTACCCTCCACACCAGTTCGTTTATTAATGAAAATCATCAAATCATTCCCTTTTAGAATCGTCCAACCTTTGCTTGTTCAATTTGTCGGTAAAGGGCGGGGAAACAAAATGCCCTCACTTTACATAGATTTAACCCTCGGTAAAAAAGAAAGTGAAGTGGATTATCTCAATGGGGCGGTTGTCCGTTTTAGTGAAAGAGCCGGCATTAAGATAAAAGTCAATCGTTTTCTCAACCAGACTTTACTACAGATGATAAGTGGTGAGTTAGATCGGAATATCTATCACCATGATCCACAAAAATTATTGGCAGCAATTGGATGATGATTTTCCTCTCAATAAATAAATGAAAGGTTTTTAATTTTATTGTTGCCAAATATCCTATCAACGGTTATGATGATATTTCAAATGAATAAGGAGAAAGTTTTTATGAAAAACCGACATCAGCATTTAATCCTGCTTACGATCTTGCTGGGGACACTGTTGGCATCATGCGCCAGTCCGACACCTCAAATTGTGGAAGTAACCCGTGAAATACCCCAAACAATCATTGTCACCCAGGTGATAACTCAAATAGTTACACCGCAACCATCTTTGACCCCCACTGCAACCCAAACACCTGTGCCGGTCGCTGTGATCCAACCCACCCCGACTTTCTTACCAACCCAACCCACGTTAACTTATGG
>DYKV01000009.1:0-8367 GCA_020722415.1 Anaerolinea sp. | reverse complement strand
ATTACTCGATAACCCCATAGAAAAGTGGATATTTTTCTGCGGGGTTATCTTTAATAATAAGAGCGTCAAAGAGTAAGGCTTTAACGGGGTCAATATCCGAATTTTCCCCAGCATAGATTGTAAATATAAGCTCATTTCCCTGAACTTGGTCACCCACTTTCTTGTGCACCAACACCCCAACGCCAAAATCAATGGGATCGCCCTTTTTTTGCCGTCCTGCGCCTAAAAACATTGCCGCTAGCCCTACTTTTTTGGCATGGATTTGATGAATAAAACCAGACCGTGGAGCAAATATCTTAATTTCCTTTTTTGCAAGAGGTAACAAATTCGGATCTTGAATAGTGCGGACATCACCCCCTTGAGTACTGATCCATTCTACAAATTTCTCCCATGCTTTCCCCTTTTCTAAATGATCCATAGCCATTTTTTGGGCTTCCTCTTGAGTGGGAACGATTTTACCTAATAATAGCATACGGCTGGCAATCTCTAAACAATGTTCCAGAAAATCCTCTGGTCCTTTCATTTGTAAAGTTTGAATGGCTTCTTTAAGTTCAATTGCATTTCCGACCGCGTTTCCTAACGGTTGGTTCATATCAGACAAATAGGCGACTGCTTTTCGCCCAGTTTGGCGGGCAATTTCCACCATCAAACGGGCTAAATATTGGGCGTCTTCTAGGTTTTGCATAAAAGCTCCGTAGCCCACTTTCACATCCAGCACTATTGCCTGCGCTCCAGCGGCTATTTTCTTACTCATGATCGAGGAGGCAATCAATGGAATAGATTGAACAGTGCCGGTGACATCGCGCAAGGCATATAGTTTCCCATCTGCTGGGGCTAAATCTTTACTTTGCCCGCTAACTACTATGCCGATTTTCGCTAATTGATCAAGAAACTCCTCTGTAGACAATTCTGCCCTATATCCAGGAATCGATTCTAACTTATCCAAAGTCCCACCACTGAATCCCAAACCCCTACCAGACATTTTCCCAACCGCTAAACCACAAGAAGCCACTAAAGGGGCGACGACCAGAGTAGTTTTATCGCCAACGCCGCCAGTAGAATGTTTATCCACCGCATAAGGCACTACTCCGCTCAAATCCAGCAGTTCTCCTGAGGTTGCCATTGCCATGGTTAAAGAAGTGGTTTCCCTTTCATTCATCCCATTTAATAAAACCGCCATCGCCCAAGCGGAAACTTGGTAATCCGGAATCTCACCTTTTGTATAACCCTGAATAAACCATTCAATTTCGGCATCGGTCAATTCTTGATGGTCGCGTTTTTTAATGATAATATCCACTGCTCTCATTTTACTTGTTGCTCCCTTCCTCCATGATTTCCAATACTCGTCTCCAAATTCGATCGAACATTTCTTCGGTTAATCTTCCGGTTTGGGTATTTTGCCGGCTAGGATGATAGGAGACTATCAACGTGATAGAAGTGCCGCTAATGGCATATTCAGCCCCATGCCTAAAGATAGTCTCACTGGGCATATCGAAATAAGCTATGATTTGCTCAAAAGCAATGCGGCCTAATGCCACGATTACTTTTAGATTTAATGCTTGCAGCTCGCGGTGTAGGTAGGGTACACAGTTTTGGATTTCCTGCTTAGTTGGTTTATTATCCGGTGGTG
Organism: Anaerolinea sp.; assembly: GCA_020722415.1. Lineage (GTDB taxonomy): Bacteria > Chloroflexota > Anaerolineae > Anaerolineales > UBA4823 > UBA4823. Next base: position 6,737 of record DYKV01000009.1, on the reverse strand, counting down.
CACAGCGACAAACTGCGCTAATGTAAGTGCGGTTTAATTTCAGCCCATCATCCAGTTTAATTGAATTGGGTTGGTTGGCTAAACCGACTTTATGCAGCGCTCGGTACAGAAACTCTCCTGAAGCGTCACCAGTAAACATTCTACCCGTTCGGTTTGCTCCATGCGCTCCGGGCGCTAATCCAACAATCAAAAGCTGCGCGGCATGGTCACCGAAGCCGGGTACTGGTTTTCCCCAATACTCTTGATCGAAAAACATCCGTCGTTTTTCTAAGGCTACTTTTTCTCGCCAAGCGACGAGCCGTTCACATTTGTGGCAACCGATAATTTCTGCATTCAGTTCATTCCAATATAATTCATTTTTCATAGGATCAACATCGCATCACCAAAAGAATAAAACCGGTATCCCATCTTGACCGCGAGTTGGTACACTTCTAATATCCATTCTCGGCCTGCAAAGGCTGAAACTAACATTAACAATGTAGAGCGTGGCAAATGAAAATTCGTAATCATCCCATCAACCACCCGAAAAACGAATCCGGGCAAAATATAGAGGTCTGTTGCACCTTGGTAGGGAGAAAGAGCACTCTTTCCGCTGTGCAAGGCGGCACTTTCCAATGCTCGAACGCTGGTAGTCCCCACTGCGATTACTTTGCGCTGCCTTTGTTTCGTCTGATTTATCAGATCAACAGTCTCCTGAGGGACATTGCACCATTCTGTGTGAATTCGATGCTCTAGCGGGTTTTCTTCTACCACCGGTGCAAAAGTATCTAATCCAATGTGCAAGGTCACTTGGGCAAATTGGATTCCTTTTTCCCTCAACTTCTCCATTAATGGTTGAGTGAAGTGCATTCCTGCCGTAGGCGCTGCAGCGGAACCATCCCACTGAGCATATACAGTTTGGTATCTTTCGGGGTTTTCCAGTCGAGTATGAATATATGGGGGTAAGGGGGTATTTCCTATTTTGGAAAGATATCGTTCAATCGGACGATTGAATCGGATAAGCCTTTGTGAGCCGCCTTTATCTTCGATAATCTCTCCAGTTAACTCTTCACCAAACTCAATTACATTGTTTTCTCTTATTCTTTTCCCGCCAACCAGGCATTCCCAATTGAGCTCGTCTCTTTTTCTCAATAACAACACTTCAACTTTTCCAGCACTTATCTTTTTTCTTCCGTACAGTCGCGCTGGTATCACGCGAGTATCATTAATGACCAATAAATCTCCCGCTTCCAGAAAATTTCCAACCTCATAAAAATGGTGATGCTCCACCTGATGAGTCTGACGATGAAGCACCATCAAACGAGCCGCATCGCGCGGCTCTATAGGAGTTTGTGCTATTCGATCTTGTGGTAGCTCATAATCAAAATCATGGGTTTTCAAATTAGTTTTACCGATTCAATAATTTTACGACGAGATTAAGTATAACAGTCAGAATGATAGACAATAAGATAGAGCTCACAATGGGGATCAAACAAGTGAAATTTTTACCTTGAATGCTTATATCCCCTGGTAAACGGCCAAACGGTATAGGAAGATTTTGCACACCGATCTTTGCCAGGACGTATATGATCCCTCCGGAGAGAAGAAAAACGATGCCAATGATGATCATAAATTTCGCAATAGCGGTCATGATGGATATCGCCTCTATTTAGAATAAGGTTGGTTGTTCTAGATTTTCTCTCGGGTAACCAATACCCAGATGATCATAACCGATGCGTGTCACCACCCGCCCCTGTGGGGTGCGTTCAATCATCCCTAATTGTAATAAATAGGGTTCTACCACATCCATAATTGTATCTGGTTCTTCGCTCAATGAAGCCGCAATTGTATTTAAACCCACTGGACCCCCGCTATATTTCTCTACAATCGTGCGTAAAACTCGCCGATCAATATCATCTAAGCCTAACGCATCTACATCTAATAAATCTAATGCTTCTTGAGCAATTTTTCGATTTATAGTGCCATCCCCGCGGACAGTTGCATAATCGCGCACTCGGCGGAGCAGACGTAAAGCGACCCTCGGTGTACCCCGACCGCGCCGGGCAATCTCATCTACACCTTCTGAATTAATTTTTACTTGTAGTAATCCTGCTGCGCGGGCAACTATCTGCCGCATAGCAGCCAACTCATAAAAGTCCAAACGATAAACAGCCCCAAATCGAGCGCGTAAAGGTGCTGTAACCAACGCCAAACGGGTTGTCGCGCCTATCACCGTAAACCTTGGCAATTTTAATCTTAATGAGCGCGCCGATGGGCCTTTACCGACCACGAAATCTAAGGCGAAATCTTCCATCGCGGGATACAAAATCTCTTCAACAGCCCGGCCTAAGCGATGAATTTCGTCAATGAAAAAGATATCGCCTTCATGCAAGTTGGTCAGAATTGCAGCTAAATCACCAGGTCTCTCAACCGCCGGTCCAGAGGTAATTTTTATATTCCCTTCCATCTCGTTGGCTATCACATGAGCTAATGTGGTTTTTCCAAGACCGGGTGGCCCATAAAACAGGATATGCTCAAGCGGTTCATTGCGCGATCGCGCAGCACCAAGCAGAATGTGTAAATTTTGAATAACCTTTTCTTGGCCAATCATCTCTGCCATCCGTTTGGGACGCATGGATAAGTCAAAATGGTCTTCTGGTTGGCGATTGGTATTAATCACCCGATTTTCCGTCTCACTCATATCCCTGATTATAACCTGTAATCCATTATAATTGCTCTGTTCGTATTCGAACTAGCTGTTCGGATTAAAAATTTTAATTGGAGTAAACTCATGAGCGTATTTGCATCTACACATCCCCTTGTGGCTCATAAACTTACCATCATGCGCGATCATTCCACAAACCCTCGCCAATTTCGAGAGCTAGTTAAAGAGATCGCCACCCTCCTAACCTATGAAACCACTGCAGATTTACAGTTAAGACCACGTCCGGTGCAAACTCCCTTAGCTTTCACAAATGGGGCAGAGTTACGTGAAAATGTCGGTTTGATACCCATCCTAAGAGCAGGATTAGGTATGGTGGAGGGAGTATGGGAATTATTACCATCGGCTGAGGTTTGGCATATAGGTTTGTATCGCGATGAAAAAACACTCAAACCAGTTGAATATTATAATAAATTGCCCCTTGAACCGACCGTCTCTGTTTGTATCATTTTAGACCCCATGCTTGCCACTGGTGGTTCTGCGGTAGCTACAATTGATATTTTGAAAAAATGGGGAGTCAAGAAAATTAAATTCATGGGAATCATTGGAGCCCCGGAAGGCATCCAACTAATGCAAGAAAAGCACCCTGATGTGCCCATCTATCTCGCTGCTATAGATGAAAGGTTAAATGAAAATGGCTATATTTTACCTGGCTTAGGCGATGCGGGTGATCGTCAATTCGGGACTGGATAATCTGTTCTCCTTATAACGATCATCAGTGATTATCCCGGATGAATTTTAACGGATCAACATAATTACTAATTACTTCTTTCATAATGTTCAACTGGGCACTAGAATGTGAGCGTGAATCTCGTTCCGGATTTGAATATCGAATTGCTCGAATTGCATCCAAATTAGGCCAATGAGCCGGGCGTTTTGCTAATAAATCTGTGTAACAAACATCAAAATGTAAATGCCACCCGCTCACTGCATTGGCAGCTAATCCGATAAAACCCAACAATTGTCCCCGCTGCACCTCTTGACCAGTTTTGACTAAAATATGGTTATCCACATGACCATAACGGGAATAAACTGCCTGCTTCCTGGTTGTCCCATTTGGTAAAGTTACTTTTGCTTCAGGGTGAGCGATCACGATGATATTGCCCCAAGTTCCTGCCCGACCAGCATAGGTCACTTTCCCATCCCCAATTGCATAAATTTCCTTTCCCTTATCTGCAGCGCTGCTACCCGGCAAATTGAGATCAGCCCCGGTATGGTATCCATAGATGTACCAACTTAGGAATGGATTTGCATCAAACCAATTTCCAACCCAAATTGGGTAACGACCATAGATGAATTTGCCAGTAGGAAAAGGTGCTTCCCGCTCTTGTTTGCTGCCAACCGGTGCATCATAGCGATGGTATTTCCCCTGGCCAAATAACGGAATCCAACGCACTGGACCGTAGGAAGATTCCATTGGTGGGTCTTCCAAACTTAGGTCATATTGCCGAACTCGTCCGATTTCTCTTCCACCAGCGGGGTCAAAATAATATTCACCTAACGAATACCAAACATCATGAAGTTCAGAAAGATCCACCACGACCATGGCATAATCTTCGTTTTTTGAACCTCCTGCATCCTTCACATTTTGAGTGATGGTAAAAATCGCTTTCCGAGAATTGGAGTGTTTAGAAGGGACAAACGTTTCGACCCGATATTTGCCAGCTGGCGCACCGGGAGGTAAATAATGTTCAACCGTCACTTCCATGTTGGGATTTGTCGGGCGACATAAGATTTGTATGTTTTGGGCTAAAGCTGGATCATAGATATTAAAAGTTTTCCACAAACTGTTTAGATAGTCCTGTTTTTTTTGATCATTAACATAATAGGTTATTGAAAAATTATTCTGATCTTGGTTAAATACTACAAACGGTTTTATCATCTCCACTCCATCTTCCATCCACAAATGATCTTTGATTTTTGCAAGGAGTTACAAGATTCGTTCCAAAATTGGCAGGATATTGGTGCGGTTTAACATATAATCATTTATAAGTGAAAAACATGGTTACATTATCTTCCCTGAATGCATATCGAAAAACAACATTTCGGATCAGCAACCCGATTAAATCTTTACCAGAAGCAATCAATTATGTACAAGAACGCGGCTTTATTTTTTTCTGGCCGATTAAAGAGATCATTTTTCCTAGCCTTTGGGTTGCGGTGGCTGGTGATCGCCCAGTCCCTAATCAACATGATGATCCAGCTCATATTACTTGGAATTGGAAAGACTCTCTGCTCGATAAAAAGGTTTGGTATTATGCCAAAATATTACGGATGAAATCCACGATTCTCTCGCTAGATATGGCGCCCTACTTTTATGCACTTTCCGATAATTATGGTGCACCAGAAGAGGATTATTTAGTTACCTACAAGCAAGGCAAACTTTCTGCTGAGGCGAAGAACATTTATGAAGCAATTTTAGAGTTTGGTCCATTAGATACCATCCACCTGAAACAAAAAGCTCGGCTTTCAAATCCAAATTGTGAAACTCGATTTAATACAGCATTGGCATACCTTCAATCTGATTTTAAAATCGTTCCAATTGGGATCTCGGAATCCGGGCCTTGGCATTATGCATTTATCTATGATTTAACCTGCCGCCAATACCCAGAAATTGTAGAGAAAGCACGTTGGATTTCAGACCAAGATGCCCGTCAAGAGATCTTAGCCAAGTATTTCCGAGCCATCGGATATGCTAAACGAGAATGGATTCGGAAGTTGTTTCAGTGGAACGAAAATGAGACTATCTCTGCTCTTGAGAAATTAATCCAACTCGAATACATAAAGAAGCACAACCTTCCTGAACTAGATGGAGAATGGTTTATTTTAACTGAAGGTTTTGGTCAAAAAATATAGCAAAATTTCCTTTTCGTGGATATACTATGTATAAAGCAATATCACGAAAGTGAGTCACAAAAATATTCATGAAAAGGAGAAGATATGAATCCCCCAGTGAGCTACACTACCGAAAACATCATCACAATTGAACGCCATATACTGGAAGAACAGAAAGCTCATCCAGAAGCTACGGGTGTTCTCACGGCATTGCTATATGATCTAGCCTTAGCTGGTAAATATATTGCTAGTCGGACTAGCCGAGCGGGATTAATGGATATTCTGGGAGCAACTGATAATATTAATGTCCAAGGTGAGCAAGTTATGAAATTAGATGAGCTAGCTGATGAAACAATTTACCGGCTAAATGATCATACCGGCAGAATAGCTGTTATGGCATCTGAGGAACATGCCGATATTTTGCCTATCCCCGAAAAATATGAAACAGGAAAATATGTCCTCCTCTTCGATCCACTGGATGGTTCATCTAATATCGATTTCAACGCGCCAATTGGGACAATCTTCGCCATCTACCGCAGGGTGTCCAGTGAAGGAGCGGGCACATTAGCAGATTGTTTGCAAGCAGGCAAAGAAATGGTCGTCGGTGGTTACATTTTATACGGGAGCAGCACGATGCTGGTTTATTCCTCCGGCAATGGTACGCATGGATTTACCCTCGATCCAAGTATTGGCGAATTTTTACTCTCCCATCCCAATATACGGATTCCGAATAAGCCAAAATACTACAGCGTAAACCAAGGTTATGCAATATACTGGAGCGAAGGGGTGAAGAAATTCACCGATTACCTCCAAGGAAAGGATGGAACCATCAAACCTTTGTCCTTACGATATATAGGATCATTGGTTGCCGATTTTCATCGTACCTTGCTGTCTGGAGGAATTTTTTATTATCCAGCAGATAAAAAAGACCCGAAACGTCCTACCGGTAAATTACGATTACTTTACGAGGCGAATCCTTTGTCGTTCATTATGGATCAGGCCGGTGGATATGCTTCTGATGGTCACCAATCTATCCTTGAGATTATCCCGGAGCAACTTCACCAGCGTGTGCCTCTGTTTGTTGGCAACCGAGAGCTCGTCGAAAAAGCGGAGGAATTTATTCGTATCTACGACGATAAAGAGTAAAATAATTTTTAGATAGATTTTTTTGTTTAGTTTGACAATGTCACATTAAATATTT
>DYKV01000119.1 GCA_020722415.1 Anaerolinea sp. | reverse complement strand
CTCAGCGAACAGGCAACACGATCCGAAATTCGCTGCCGACCCCCACTTCGCTATCCAATTCTAATCTTCCGCTATGAGCCTCGACAATTTGCCGGGCAATGCTTAATCCCAAACCCATCCCTTGTTTCATTCGAGACCCTTGTCCGCCACGATAGAAAGGTTCATAGATTCGAGCCTGATCCTCCAATGGGATTCCGCCCCCAGTATCTTTAAAGCGTATGAAAACTGTCTCTCCTTCAACAGCAGCCTCGATTTCAATCTTCCCGCTGCTTGGTGTATATTTAATCGCATTATCCGCTAAATTTCCTATCGCTTGGGCTAAGCGCAGCGAGTCCGCTTGAATGAATGGAAGGTCATCCGGAATCTTGACCACCCATTGGAGCTTTTTCTCATGAGCCGCTTCCTCCCATGGACGCAAAACAACCCGCAGCCAGGCACTCAAATCTAATTTCTCAAAGGTTAACTCTAAGTTGCCTATGATTTGATCGTGGAAGCGCGCCAGGTCATCGAGTATTTTTTGCATTCGTCTTGTTTCTTCATCCATTCCTTGGCCTAGCTCCAACAGCAATTGTTCATCATGAGCAGCGCCGCGCATTAATGCGTGAATCGCTGATCGGATTGCTCCTAACGGACGCCCTAGTTCATGCACCAGGTTAGCTAACAAATGGCGGCGGGCTTGCTCAAGCCCGCGCAATTGTTCTACCAGGTAATTTACTGCATCCACCAATTGCCTTAATTCTCTTGCACCTTGCGGTTCGAGAGGTTCATGCCGATTTCCCTGAGCCAGATCATAGATCGCCCTAGTAACCCTTTGCAATGGGCGGCTGATCCGGATAGCTAGATAGGATCCTAACCCTCCCCCCAATATAGTGCTGACCAACAAAACCACAACAATCCAACTGCGGGTCTGAAATACTAAATCGGATATTGAGGCGATTTTATATGTCACCCGCACGATGCCGATTACACTCCCGCTTGGTGATAGGATCGGTTTAAAAACATCAATTAATACATCGCTGATCCGCCAGGGTGAATAATTCGTTAATACTGCTTCCCGACCACTCTGCGCCAGGGAGACACCACCCATATTTAGAGTGATGCCTTTCCACGGCGCGTCACTGGCAACGCTGGAATATAAGAGTGTTCCTTTTGGATCGAGGAACATAATTCGCAATGCAGGGTCAATTTCTACCCGGTTGAGTAAATCTTCAAAAAAGATAGGGTTACCCCAAAGCTCATATTCGGCTCGATTGATTTCCGCTAGTAAGCGCGCCTCTCCGATCATGTTTTGGGCTAATTGTGGAATTAACACCTGCTTTTCAAGCACATAAAACAATGCCAAGGCTGTTATCGGCAAGATAATCAACGATGGCAGAATATGGCTAAGGATTAAGTGATCGCGCAATGAACGGGATTTCACTGCATTTGCTCCATAAATTTATACCCAATTCCCCGAACAGTGATAATGCGTTGCGGATGTTCTGGGTCAGCTTCCAGTTTTTCTCGCAGCCAGCGAATATGCACATACACCACCTGTGGCTGCCCAATAAATTCTGCACCCCAAACCGAGTTAAGCAATTCATCCACCGCAAAGACTCTCCCAGGTTGCGACATCAGCACTTTCAATAAATCAAATTCACGCGGAGAGAGATTAATTGGTTTATCCTTTAATCTCACCGTATGACCAATCTCGTCTAAGGTGAGATCGCCAACTTGCAGGATAGATTTCTGTTGATAATTGATTTGTGGGAGCTCTAATCGCCGCAGGACAGCTTTGATGTGGGCAATTAAAACATCCGTATCAAACGGCTTGGTAATGTAATCATCCCCACCCAACTCTAAACCGAGTACCTCATCCAATTCACGCCGCCGAGCGGTTAGGAATATCACAGCTATTTTTAACTGCTCCTTAATGATCTTGAGGGCTTGCAAACCATCCATGCCGGGCAGGTTGATATCTAGCAACACTAAATCTGGATGATGTAAACGGGCTGTTTCAATCGCATCTTCGGCAGATGCTGCAGTGGTTATTTGGAATCCGGCGTTTTCCAAATTAAAAGCTAAACTACGCCGTAATAGAGCATCGTCATCTACAATTAATATATGTTTTGACATCTTGATAATAAGATTGTAGCCGCAAATAAATCGAAACGTCAAGGTTAGATTATTGAATCTAGCCTCCCCCCTGTTCTCTTCAAAACAGAATCTTCTCCTGCTTCTACATTAATCCAAAACCGTATTAAAGAAGAACACACTTTGTGCCCAGGGAGTGATCACAAAGTGTGTTTTCCAAAGATAAGGAGCGCTTAATCTAACAAGCGCGCCAGCACATCGGTGCACTCCATTAATAAATACTCTTCTCCATCGAGTTTAAATTCAGTTCCAGAGTATTTGGCAAACAAGACTTTATCGTTTACTTTTAGTTTAATGTCTTCCGAATCTCCAATAGCGATCACCAATCCCGTCTGTGGTTTATCTTTGGCAGTTTCGGGTATATATAGACCCGAAGCGGTTTTAGATTCTTGCTCTAAAGGTTTGATCAGAACACGTGTCCCTAATGGTTGAATTTTTGGTTGATTCATAGCTTCACTCCTTCATAAAGAATTATTATAATCCCAAATATCGGTCGATCTTGGCGCGATCAAATCCTACAACGATTTTCCCACCAATATCAATTACCGGAACTCCCATTTGACCTGAACGCTTCATCATATCGCGCGCAGCTGCCGTATCACGGCTTACATCTATGTCCCTATATTGTATTCCTTTTTCGCGAAAATAGCGCTTTGCAGCATTGCAAAACGAACATGTTGGTGTGGTAAATATGAGTACCCGCGGTTGCGGTTTCTTTTGAACAGGCATACACTCCTCCAAAATCGAGTAAAATCGGTTCTTGAACCAAATATCAAAAAATTAGATGAAAAGATTGCAAAAAAGTTACATCAAGAAGGGAGTTTAATATCCATGGCTCACTATCGAATTGCCTGGCTGCCGGGAGATGGAATCGGAGTGGATGTATTGGAGGCTGCTCGAATAGTCCTTGATCAATTAAATCTAGATGCTGAATACATCCCTGGAGATATTGGATGGGAATTTTGGCGCCGAGAAGGAGATCCGCTGCCGCAGCGTACTATCGCTTTGCTCAAACAAGTGGATGCAGCCCTGTTTGGAGCAATCACATCTAAACCCATAAAAACTGCCGAAAAGGAATTAATTCCCGAACTGCAAGGAAAAGGTCTAGTTTATCGTTCCCCGATTGTACGGATGCGCCAGATTTTCGACTTACATACTTGTTTGCGTCCATGCAAGGCATACCCGGGGAATCCTTTAAATTATAAAGACGGCATAGATTTAGTTGTCTTCCGTGAAAACACAGAAGATTTGTATGCTGGGGTTGAGTTTTTTCCCTTGCCGAAAGACCTAGCGGAGACAATTGCCCAGCATTCTACCGCATTTGAACCATTCACCCAAATCCCTTCTGACCAAATCGCCATCTCCATAAAAGTCAATACCAGTTTTTCTTCCAAGAGAATAATTCAAGCTGCCTTTGATTTTGCCCGGCAAAATGGGCGAAAAAAAGTCACCATTGTTCACAAAGCCAATGTGGTGCGCGCCAGTGATGGATTGTTCCTGGAATGTGCCCAGGAGGTGGCAGCAAATTATCCGGAAATCGCTTATGACGAGGCAAATGTTGACGCCATTTGTATGTGGTTGCTGAAAAACCCGTTTAATTATGATGTTTTAGTTGCCCCTAATTTATATGGCGACATTATCTCAGATTTGTGCGCTCAAATGGTGGGCGGGTTAGGATTTGGCTGTTCAGCAAATATTGGGGATCATCTGGCTGTTTTTGAACCATCCCACGGATCAGCCCCAAAATACGCGGGACAGTACAAAGTAAATCCCATCGCCACTATTCTTTCAGTGAAAATGATGCTAGAATGGTTGGGTGAAAAAGAAAAAGCAGTTGCAGTAGAGAGGGCAGTAGCAGAAGTACTTCATGCAGGGAATGTGCGCACTTATGATATGGGAGGGGAGAACACAACTTTGGAGATGGCTGAAGCAATTGCCAAGGCTCTCTAACCCTCCTCATCAATAGAAAGGATTTCGCATGAAAAAATCTACCGTCTTACGGAAGGCAATCTTGGAGCGCCGGGCGCTGGTCGTTCCAGGCTGCTATGATGCTCTCTCGGCAAAAGTCATCGAGAGCTGCGGTTTCGAGGCGGTTCAGATTTCAGGCTACGGTTTAGCAGCCTCCTGGCTCGGAAAGCCAGACGTGGGTCTGGTACAAATGAAAGATATCCTCGACCTGACCTGGAACATTGTTCAAGCAGTCAACATTCCTGTGATGGCTGACCTTGATACCGGCGGCGGCAACGCCATAAACACCGCCCACAATATCGAGCGGGTGATCCTGATGGGTGCTGCCGGGGCGAATCTCGAAGATCAAGTTTTTCCCAAGCGCTGCGGACACATGGCTGGCAAAGAAGTCATCTCCGTCGAAGAAATGGAGGGAAAAGTGCGTGCCGCCGCAAACATCCGCAATCAGCTCGATCCCCATTTCGTCATCAATGCCCGCACGGACGTCTATGCTCTGGAAGGTTTGAGCGCCGCCATCGAACGTTGTAACCGCTATCTGGACGCCGGCGCCGACCTGGTGTTCATTGACGGCATTCGAACTCGCACCGATATTGAAGAAGCGGTTTCCAAGATTCACGGTCCCCTTTCGATTAACCTCATGGACGCTGTCACCGGCATGAAAACCGAACTCATCCCCATTCCCGAACTCAAAGAACTAGGAGTTGCGCGGGTTTCGATACCGGTTGCGTCTATCATGGTTGCGCATCGCGCTTTGAGGGAATTTTTCACCGCCCTCAAAGCCTCGCCTACCGGCATCCTCCCTGGTCAAGTTCAGTGGGTATCCACATTCGAGGAATTTACCGACTTTGTGGGCTTAAAAGAATATCGCCGCATGGAAGACGAGTACTTACCTTGCGGAGAAATCGAAGTAAAATATCGCGGCGAAATTAAAATCGTTAACGGTACAGGAAAAAATTAGGAGGTAGTTATGGGAATGACGGTTGTTGAAAAAATCCTCGCCATGGCAAGCGGACAATCGGTTGTACACCCTGGTGAGGTGGTAGAGCCACAGGTTGATCTGGCCATGTCTCATGAAAACGCTGCCCTGGTTATCAACCAATTTCACGAAATTTTCAAGGGTACCAATCTCGAAGCAAAAGTTTGGAATCCCTCAAAAATTGCCATCATCTTCGATCACCGTGTCCCGGCTGAAAGCGCTAAAACAGCCACCAACCAGAAAAAAGTGCGTGATTTTGTCCGCGAACAAGGCATCCAAAAATTTCACGATATTCGCGGTGATGAAGGCGGTATTTGTCATCAAATCCTGGCCGAATCAGGCTATGTTCTTCCGGGCAGTGTTGTCGTTGGCACAGATAGCCACACCACCACCCACGGCGCATTAGGAGCTTTTGCCTTTGGGGTTGGCGCCACCGAGATGGCTTCTATTTGGACACTGGGAAGGGTGCTAAATGTTGAAGTTCCCGGCACAATTAAAATTAACATCCATGGTAACATGCCGTGGCTGGTTAGCGCTAAAGATATCATTTTGGCGATTATCGGGAAAATTAGCGCCCAAGGTGCCAATTTCAAAGTGCTCGAATTTCACGGAGAAGGGGTAGACAACTTACCCACCAGTGGCAGATTGACCCTTTGCAATATGGCTGTCGAAGCTGGGGCAACCTCCGGGATTGTCCCTCCAGACAAAGAAACTTGGCGTTATCTCCGTGAAGAAGCCGGGGTGGATATTTCTGAAATTGTGCTCCAGGCGGATTTAGATGCACACTATGATCAGATTGTGGATATTGATATATCCGAACTTGAACCACAGATCGCCTTTCCTCATACTGTGGATAATGTGCATCCATTGCCGGATGCGCTCGGGTTACCCATAGATCAGGTGATGATTGGATCTTGCACAAATGGGCGTTTAGAAGATATTGAGATTGCTGCCCGAATTTTACACGGTCGCAGCATATCCCGTCGTGTCCGGATGTTGGTATTTCCGGCATCTTTTCGCGTCTACCGCAAAGCGCTGCAGGCTGGCTTTATACAAGATCTTATTGAAGCCGGCGCGGTGATCATGAACCCGGGTTGCGGTCCATGTTTGGGTGTCCATGAAGGTGTGCTTGGCGATGGAGAGCGCGGGTTATCTACCACCAACCGAAATTTTAAGGGGCGGATGGGTAATCCCAACGCCGAAGTATTTCTATGCTCTCCCGCTGTTGCTGCTGCTAGCGCATTGACCGGGACAATCACCGACCCGCGTCAGATTCTCACAAATGATGCGGTTAATACGAAAGCTTAATCCAGTTTAAATAGATCATGCAAATCGCTTTTTCGGAAAGGAATAAATATGGCTCGAGTAGTGCTCACCATCGGCAATGATATCTCTACTGATACAATCTATCCTGGCCGCTATATGGCGACAGTCTTGCCAACTGAAACGCCTCAATATGCTTTTGCAGACTTGCCAATCAATCAAAAGCTCAATCATCATGAAATCCCACCAGGGACTGTGATTGTCGCCGGTGAAAATTTTGGATGTGGTTCCTCGCGCGAGCAAGCTGCTTCCGCATTAAAAGGTTGGGATTTCATTGTTGTCGCCAAAAGTTTTGCCCGTATCTTCTTTCAAAATGCGATTAACCTGGGCTTGAGGATTATAATTTGTCCGAGCATTGAAGCAAAAGAGGGCGATGAATTGGAATTCTATCCGGATCATATAATAAATCTGAATACACAAGAAAGTTTTGCCATCCAACCTTTACCCCCAGCGCGTCAGGCATTGATTGATGGCGGTGGGTTAATTGCCTATACCCGCCAATTGTTAATGCAAGAAAGGAAATCGCAGACAACTGAAAGTGCAAAGTCCGCTCCCTTTTAGTCAATTTTTATGGTTAAATTAAAGAAACAGAGTAACTGCTCAGCCATGTCAATTTTGATGGAATTCAAATGCCTGTTCT